>JBEBWT010000013.1:0-55499 GCA_040392005.1 Parapedobacter defluvii | reverse complement strand
CCCGCTTCGAGATCCTGCCCGAAGGACTTGCCGTGGTAAGTGATGTGGATAATTCGGGCAAATCCGGCATTGCCAAACTTGCATCCGGCAGGTCTGAATCCAAGATCGCCTTCCTCAACGCTGCCTCGGGAGAAGATCTGTGGGACAAAGCTCCGCAAACAAAGGGGTATGTGCAGCATTTCTATGTTATGGATGATGGCATCCTGTTTGGTATTTATTCAGGCGGGATCAACAAGATTTCTTTTGCGGGTCAAACTTTGTTCAAGAAACCGCTCTCCACCGGTGAAAACATCCACACGATGGCATCTACGCCTCAGGGACTGATTTATATTACCGATACCGATGCAGGCATTGTCGATCTCGGTACCGGCGAATCCATCTGGGACAAACCGATCAAGTATAAGAAAGCCAGGGCGGTGGCCAGTGCCTATGACGCAGGACACAAACGTTACCTGATCAGTACAGGAGATGAGATAGTCGCCATTGATGAAGCAAGTGGAGCTGTCAGTACGTTGGCTTCCCTTGATTTTAAGGAAAAGGAAGCACCCACCTCCTTTACCGTCAGGGACGATGGCTTGCTGCTCAGTTCCAGCCAGAATGTGATGATGGTGGATTTTGGTGGAAAACAAACATACCATACTTATCATAAATCGCCTGGCCAGAGCAGCTTTGTGAAAATTGCCACCGGAGCACTTGCGGTAGCATCGATGGCTGTTTCATTGTCCGCTGCTTATCAGGGAGGAATGTATGGCACCTATCCCAATAGTTCTATGCTCAATAGCTATGGTAAGCAAATGAAGGCCTATCAGGAGGGCTTTGCCAATATTGCTTCCATCTCTTTTCAAGCCATGAACAAGCGTTTCCAGGCCACCGCAGCTACTGAGAATGCACAGTTTATGCTCACCAGTCTGGATGGTGGAGTGGGCTTGGTGAAAGTCAATAAATCCACAGGCGCAGTCGATAAGGAAATCCTGTTGAAGGACCGCAAACCCGAATATACGGTGGATGAACTGGGAGGAATCCTGTATTACAAGGCAAAGGATAATCAGATCGTGGCCTTTAAACTTTAACCCAAAATCCGTACAGAAATTTTTGAGCCGGGCATCCTAAAAATTGCCCGGCTTTTTTTGTAACTTCGCTTGGATTAACCATAGTGATCTGAAATGAGCGAATTTACCAAGCTTGCCCATGAGGCAATGCGACAATCCCAGGAATCCACGCAGGAAATTGTAAGCCGGCAGCGGAGTCTGTTTATCGGTATCCCCAGAGAGCGGGATATGCAGGAAAACAGGATCGCATTGACACCGCTGTCCGTAGCCTTATTGGTGGAAAATGGCCATCGGGTGGTCATGGAAAAAGGTGCGGGACAGCGTTCAAATTTCATGGATCATCATTACAGTGAGCAGGGAGCGGAGATCGTGCCCAGTGCGGAAGAAGTTTATCAGGCAGATATTATTATCAAAATCGGCGCCCCTGCCCTCGCCGAAATAGAGTTGATGAAGACCGGTCAGTTCCTGTTTTCATGCCAGTCTCCTGCTTTTCTGGATCTGGAGTGCCTCAAAGCCATGATGAAAAAGCGAATTACTGCGGTTTCTTACGAGTATCTGAGGGATGAGGGCGGGACGCTCGCAGTGGTCAGAGCGATGAGTGAGATCGTCGGGGCCACTTCGGTGTTGATCGCTGCTGAGTATCTGAGCAATGTGTTTGACGGGAAGGGGCTGATGCTGGGCGGGATTACCGGAGTGCCGCCAACCGAAATGGTCATTCTGGGGGCGGGGACCGTGGGTGAATTTGCCGCACGCACGGCATTGGCACTGGGAGCACAGGTGAAGGTATTTGACAGTTCACTCTACCGACTCAGACGTTTGCAGAATAATGTGGGCAGCCGCGTGTTTACCTCGGTCATCCAGCCGGTGGTGCTGCGAAAAGCCGTGATTTCAAGTGATGTGGTGATCGGTGCAATCCATGGCGATAATGGCAGAAGCCCCTGCATAGTCAGTGAGGAAACTGTTTCCCGAATGAAACCGAATTCGGTATTGATCGATGTCAGCATTGATCAGGGGGGCTGCTTTGAAACTTCCGAAAGGACTACCCACGATCGTCCGGTATTCAGAAAGCATGAAGTCATCCATTATTGTGTGCCCAATATTGCCTCCAGGGTCGCCCGTTCGGCAACCTATGCCCTGACCAATATTTTTGCACCTATTTTGCTGGAGATTGGGGAATCAGGCGGTTTTGCCAATCTGATCTGGTCCAGACCTGGTGTGCGGAATGCGGTCTATCTTTATCAGGGGCATCTGACCAACAAGGATATGGCGGTCCGCTTTGATCTTCCGCTCAAAAATCTGGATTTATTGGTGCTGTCAAAGCATTGATGGGTTGGGCTGCTATACCTGTCAGATCAGTCTTGTGACGGTGGTATCAGCAGTCAGGGACAAGCCATCTGTGTTTTGCAGGAGATTGAGCCCCGGTTGTTTCCCGGCTTCGATAGAACCAAAACGCCCGGTGATCCCCAGCAATTCCGCTCCATTCCAGGTGGCCCATTTTATCAATTCCGGCAGGGTTATATCCTTATATTGCGCATGGATCGCTTTCAGTTCCGACAGAATGCACAACCGGTCATTGGATGCCAGGCTGTCCGTCCCCACTGTAATGGGCTGATTGATATACAAAATATTATAAAGCTTGGGCAAACTTCCTTCTATATACAGATTCGCTTTGGGACACAGGCACCAATAGACTTTCCGGTTGATCCGGTGCACATAGGAGGCATCTTTTGATGAGGTAAAGGTATTGTGCACAAGCTGGACCGGCCGGTTGAGGGGCAGGGCCGAAATAATGGTCTGCAAAGAAGTCTTGGAATGTGATTTGAAATAGGAAATATCTCTCCCGAGCCATTGATAAAAATCAACAAAATCCCCGGTCTTGTATCTGAAGAACTCATTTTCCGATTCAGTTTCCTGATTGTGAATGCTGACGGGATAGGGTGAGTTGTACTCTCTTTTCGTGATCAGCCTGAGCAATTCCTTCGAAACGGAATAGGGGGCGTGCGGGGTGACTGAGACCGGCAGTCCATTGAACTGTTTTTTCAATTCCAGACCTTCGTTCAGGGATTCCTCTGCCTGTGCGGGATCAAATCCGAAGATCTCCAGAAAGGTGTGGTAATATATCTTGCTATGCTCTTTCACGGTGTTGGAAATGGTGGAGTTGGCATGATCCCCGACCGCTACGATACCATTGGTAAACATCGCACGGTCCGCATCTTCCATGGCTTTTGTAATCGTTTGCTCATCGGTCTGCCGGCTGGTCATGACAGCTTTCAGAAACCCGACAAGGCCGGTGGACCGGGGGATTTTTCCCAACATATGCGAAAGTTCCAGGTGGCAGTGCGCATTGACAAAACCGGGCACGATCACACCGCTGTGATGCTTGATTTTATCCGGCTCCGGGATTTTGGACAGATCTTTCCATACCCTCAGGATTACTCCGTTTTCATCGGTTTCCACGACGCCGTTTGGTATGGGTGCGCCTGTGACAGGCAATACAAAATCTGCTGCAAAGTAATGGCTCATATACGCACTGTATGTTTAGGTTTATCATACAAAGATAGATTTTTATTGGAAGAAAGCAAATGCGTATCTTTGTGCCGTGACGGTCAAAAAGAACAAAACAGATATCCGGAGTCTTACGCCGGAGGCACTCAGGGACCGTGTGGTTGCTTTGGGGCAACCCGCTTTCAGGGCCAGACAGCTTTATGAATGGCTGTGGGAAAAATCCTGTGTGGATTTTGACGAGATGAGCAATCTGAGCAAGGCATTCCGGGAACAGCTCCGGGAAGAATTTGTGATCAATGCCGTGAAGGTCAAAAATTCGCAGGTCAGTGCGGATAAAACCATTAAGAGCAGTTTCCTGCTTCATGACCAGCATCTGGTGGAGGGAGTATTGATCCCTGCCGATGACCGGATGACGGCTTGTGTCAGTTCGCAGGTAGGCTGCAGTCTGAGCTGCAAATTTTGTGCAACGGGCTACATGGACCGCAAGCGGAATCTCAATGCAGACGAGATCTATGATCAGGTGGTGCTGATCGGCCGCCAGGCGACGGAACAATATCAGACTCCATTGACCAATATCGTGTATATGGGAATGGGGGAACCCCTGCTCAATTACAGCAATGTGCTGAAATCCATTGACCGCATCACTTCTCCGGACGGACTCAATATGGCGGCAAAACGCATTACGGTTTCCACGGCAGGCATCGGCAAAATGATCAAAAAACTGGGAGATGACCAGGTGCGCTTCAACCTCGCCCTGTCCCTCCACGCTGCCAATGATGCCAAGCGCAATGAGATCATGCCGATCAATGAGCAGAATTCACTCAAAACCCTGGCCGAATCACTCAAGTATTTCTACGCCAAGACCAGGACGCCCGTCACCTTTGAGTACATTGTTTTCAATGGATTCAACGATGGTCTGGAGGATGCGGCCGATCTGGCTAAATTCTGCAAGCACGTTCCCTGCAAGGTCAATATCATTGAATACAACCCGATTGCTTTTGCCGACTTCACCAATGCCAGTGAAGATAAAATAGATGCCTTTGCCAACTATCTCCGCAAGCAGGGTGTCACCACCAATATCCGCCGCAGCCGGGGCAAGGATATAGATGCCGCCTGTGGACAATTGGCCATTAAGGAAAAAGCAGCTGCCGATATTTAATCAATAATTATTAAATTTGCTTTTTGTTGTCAGATTCGGAAAACAAAAGCAAGTATGAGGCATCAGTCAAGACTCCGGTATCATCTCAATAATTTTCTGGACCTGTTCTTCCCGGTCTGTTGTGCAGGCTGTGACCGGCCACTGGTCCTGGGTGAACAATTGATCTGTACCCATTGCCGGTATCATTTGCCGGTGACCGGTTTTCATACAGATCCGGACAACGAAGGCGTCCGGCTGCTGGGGGGTCAGGTACCGCTGGTCTCCGTGCTTTCCTATCTGTATTTTGATGACGAGTCCAGGGTGCAGCAGATGATCCACCATTTCAAGTATCTGGGTTTGCAGGAGCTGGGAAGAAAATTTGGGGAGGAATATGGTCAGTTGTTGCGGGATAGCGGCCATGAGAGTACCCATGCGAATCTGATTGTACCGGTCCCCATACAAGCTGCCAAATTGCGCAAGCGGGGTTACAATCAGAGCCAGGTATTTGCCGAAGGGATTGCTGCAATCCTGAACATTCCCATCTGCCCGGATGTGCTTTCAAAAAGTCCCCGGATAAAAACTCAGGTAGGAAAAGGTCGTCTGGCACGATTTGAAAATCTCGCCGGGGCCATTACGGCCAATGAAAAGTCCGCAGAGATTCAGGATAAGCATATTTTGCTGGCAGATGATGTTTTGACTACCGGCGCGACGATTGTGGCATGTGCCAATGCCTTGCTGGATGCAGGGGCGGGCCGTGTGAGTGTGGTGACTCTGGCCAGAAAGCACTGACCCGGGCAGTGGGCCACCAAGCCAGGCTTCTTGCTGTCCTCAGCTTCCGGTTTGTTTCCGGTTCTACTCTCGCGTTCTATCCCTCCACTTCTATTTTCCGCTTCTATGCAGCGCCAGGTAGGCAAAACAGGCCATTCCGATCCCGGTAAAGTTGGCCAGCAGATCCCATATTTCAGCAGATCGATAGGTAAAGATTTTCCATTGCAGGAACTCCGTAAACAGGGCGAAGGCGATTGATATCAGCAATACACGGATGAAAATACGTATAGTTGGCTTTCTGGTGCCGTGGACCCGGATCGAAGCATGGAAGAGCAGGATGCTGAAAACAAAATAAAAACCAGTGTGTACCAGCTTGTCAGCCCCTTCAAACAAGAAACTGGTGTCCCCGATTTCATCCGGCGGCAGCAGGCAAAGAATCAAGACAATGACGGCCCAGAGAAATGCTAAAAGGTAGTGCTTCATCTATTCGCTTTGTTTTGAGGTCAGGGATTGACCTTGATTACACAGGGATTGATTACACGGGGATTGTGACTGTGGACACCGTGGACAAAATCCCGGAAGGTCTGACGGATCAGGCCTTCCGGGCTGTGAGCAATTTTGCAGGGATTGTTGACAAATGATTATTAGGATACCAGATCCTTATATTCCTGTGCTGATAACAAACCATCCACATCGGCGGGGTTATTGAGCCTTACGCGGACGATCCAACCTTTTCCATACGGATCCTGGTTGATCAGTTCAGGAGCGCCATCAATTTCAGAGTTTACTTCCAATATTGTGCATGAAGCCGGAATGAACAGATCCGAAACGGTCTTTACAGCTTCGACACTGCCGAACACCTCATCCTGTGACACCTCATCGCCAACTGTATCGATATCGACAAAAACAATATCACCAAGCTCGCTTTGTGCAAAATCAGTGATGCCGACTACCGCTTCTTCGCCTTCCACACGAATCCATTCATGGTCTTTCGTGTATTTTAGTTCCTCTGGGAAATTCATACTAACAATATTTTTTTCAAACTTAGGCAACTTATGTTTTATTTGCAAATGGTAAACCATAATTAAAATTCTTACCTTGTGAAGATGAACAGGCAAATAGCAAAACTGTACGCCATTGCGGCCAAATCCACCCGTACTATTATCGGATTGATGTCGGGGACCTCGCTGGACGGTTTGGATATTGCGGTTTGCAGGGTCACGGGCAGCGGCCGGGATACCGGCCTGGAGGTTTTGCATTTCCGGACCATGCCTTATGACACGGAGTTCCGGGAACTGATCCTGCGCGTTTTTGCAAAAACTGAAATCCATCATCCTGATATCTGTGGCTTGAATGCCCTGATTGCTGACCGGCATGCTTCCCTGGTCAATGAGGCGCTCGCCGGCTGGGGAATAGGGGCGGAGCAGGTGGATCTGATCGCCAGTCACGGGCAGACTGTTTTTCATGCGCCGGTGACCAGTGAAAATGTTTCCGGCCCTTACCCGAACAGTACCTTGCAGATCGGTGATGGGGATCATATTGCAGTGAAAACAGGTATTATTACCATTTCGGATTTCAGGCAAAAACATGTGGCGGCAGGAGGTGAAGGCGCCCCTCTCGCACTTTATGGAGATTTTCTCCTGTTTTCTGACACAGACGAAGATAGAATCCTGCTCAATATGGGTGGGATCGCCAATTTTACTTATCTGCCGTCCCGGAGGAGCTATCAGGAAGGACATCAGGTATTTGCAACAGATGTAGGTCCGGCCAATACCCTGATGAACCAGTACGTACAGAGACATTTCGGCGTGGAAATGGATAGGGATGCCACGCTGGCCTCTCAGGGGCAGGTGCATGATGGACTGCTCATGGCGTTGATGGATCATCCGTTTTTTGCTCAATCTTTTCCGAAAACTACCGGCCCGGAATTGTTCAACCTTGCGTATCTGCAAAATTCTCAGGAAAAATCAGACACCGCCGGGCTGGAGAAGCATGATGTAATGGCTACTCTGTGTGCTTTTTCGGCCCGTACGATAGTGAATGCTATCCTGAAATTGACCAGTAATCTGCCGGGCTCTGGCCGGGCAGGTGTGTATGCCAGTGGAGGCGGACTTTCCAATCCCCTGTTGATGGCGTATATCCGGCGTGAGCTTGGAGAAAGGGATCTCCCGGTGCAATCCTTTGGAGCCCTGGGCATCGAACCCGACGCTAAGGAAGCGGTACTATTTGCTATACTGGCCAATGAAACCCTTGCCGGCAATCCGGAGCACGTGAAGGCCGTAGAGGGAGCACCGGCAATCTGTATGGGCAAGATCTGCCTGCCTGCTTGATGTTTTTCTCCCTGCTTGATGTTTTTCTGCTGGTTTAGTGTTTTTCTGGCAGGCTTAGTGTTTTCCTGTCGCCTTCATTCCCTTATTCGTCCCCGATCGCCCGGTGCAGAAACTCCTTGAAGGGCAACATTCGTCTGTAATTTTCCAACAATGTATTCAGCGCCGTATCACCAAATAGTTCCTCATCCCTGATCGGGCAGGACAAAGTAAAACTTTTGAGCTTCAAAAGTGCAATATCCGGGTGATCCTCCGCATAGCCCGCAGGGGGTCTTTTGAGCAATTCGTCCCGATCCAGAAGGATGCGGTCCGAAAACTGCGGCAATGCTGCCAAAATACTGTTCAGCTCCTGACCATTGTAGTCAATCTCCTGCCGGATCGCAGTCAGGTGATCCTTTTCCGGCCTCCAATATCCGACGGCAATGAAACTCTTAGCGGGTTGGATGTGCAGGTAATATTCCGGCCCGTGCAGCTTCCGGCCGTTTACCGAAATCCCCGCCCCCAGCCATAATTTATAAGGCGTCTTATCATTGCTGAAACGGGTGTCCCTGTAAATCCTGAACAAACACCTGGAAGCATCGATCCCCGTATGGATATGCGGATCGAAAGCAGATAAGCCAATAATGATCTGTCGGGTAAATTCTTTCATATCCTGCCATATGTGGTCGTAACGGGGCTTATGCGCATGAAACCAATCCCTGTTGTTGTTGGCGGCCAGTTCGGTCAGAAAATCAAATGTGTCTTTTGTCAGGTGCATTTCAGGAAATCAATTAACTTTGTCTGTGGATCCGCACCTTCCCATTTTTGCATGTTGCGGACAAATCCGTATAAAGATATAGATATTTTCAGAAACATGGAGGATCACAGCCTCAGCAGATATTTTATGGAGCTGGCATTTGACGGACGGCCGTACCACGGCTGGCAGATTCAGCAGAATGCCCTCAGTGTGCAGGAATTGGTTAATAAGGCATTGGAGACTATCTGCCGGATGCCGGTCGAAACAGTGGGTTGCGGGCGTACTGATACCGGTGTCCATGCCCGGCAACTCTTTGCACATTTTGACCTGCATCAGCCCATTACTGATATCGAACGCTTTCAACACCAGCTCAATTCTCTTTTGCCTTCGAGCATCGCTGTGCGACGGATTTTCAATGTCCCCGGTGACGTACATGCCCGGTTCGCCGCCACTCGCCGCTCCTATGAATATCATGTCCATTTTGCAAAAGATCCATTCCGGGAAGGTTTTTCCTGGCAACTCCGCGAAATACCTGACCTGCACAAAATGAACGAGGCAGCGAAAATACTTTTTGAGTATCGGGATTTTAGTTGTTTTAGTAAATCAAACACACAGGTTTTTACAAATAATTGCACGATCTTTGAAGCTTATTGGCAAGAGAAGGAGGATGGGTTGATCTTTCATATTTCAGCAGACCGCTTTCTTCGCAATATGGTGCGGGCCATTGTGGGTACCTTGTTGGAGATAGGCTTTGGCAAACAACCCCCGGACTATATGCGGGAAGTGATCGAGAGCAAGGATCGTTCGGTTGCCGGGGCTTCGGTGCCGGCAAATGGATTATACCTGACAAAAGTTGTTTATCCGGATTCGATTTTATCCAATTAACCATAAATATATCAATATGAAATTGCGTAATTATTCTTTGAAAACTGCATTGTTTGGGGCTCTCGTTTTCCTGTTTTTTTCCTGTGGGCAAAATTCAGACAAGGACAGCACCGGCGAGCTAAAAGAGACATTTGGATCACTGACAGCCTATCAGGCACAGCCCGCTTCATTCCGTATTTTTAGTCAGATTCCCGGAAATGGGGATATCAGTATTGCGGTCAAAGCAGACAACCGGCGGGATTTTATCACTCAACTGGCCGCACTGAGCGGTCATCTGGACGCGACCATTGATGATTTGCAGGCCAATGAGATCTGTTTTCTGGAAATTAGTGGAATGAACGATCAAACAGGATACTGGAGACAGGTATTACCGCTTTTTGTAGTGGATGGAGCGGAGTTTGAACTGGTTGCCGATGCTCCTCCGGCAGGCTCCACCGAACCACACCAACTTCGGATAAAGGGAGGGGGAGAGGAACAGCAATTTCTGGAAGAATGGAGCTGGGCCCTTTATAATCAGGCGATTCCGTTGAGTGATGATGCTTCTTCTTTTGAAGAATATGACAATCTCAATCAGGAATATATTGAAAAAGCCAAACCACTGGTCAGTACTTTTTATCTTATTTCCCGCGAGCGGAATCACCGGGATCACCTGAATGAATACAGTAAG
The DNA here is from genome assembly GCA_040392005.1 of Parapedobacter defluvii. Taxonomy (GTDB): domain Bacteria; phylum Bacteroidota; class Bacteroidia; order Sphingobacteriales; family Sphingobacteriaceae; genus DASRQK01. The sequence continues at coordinate 45,424 of JBEBWT010000013.1, read as the reverse complement.
TTATTTCTCCAGGCTCCTGAAGCGGTGAAGAATTCCAAATATGCAGTGGATCTTGCCAATCACATTCACCGGATTACACACGCTCCCACCACCATTGATTTTTCGAGAATTCTGACAGCCCGGACCAGTCGTGTGCTGCCCTTTGAGCCAGGCGCATTCGCGGATAAGGAATATCTCGTGCTGTATATCTGGGCCAGTTGGGAGCCACAGGCTGTCGCGCATCTGGCCGATCTGGAAAAGGTGGTCAGCAGTCATGACAATGTTGCGTTACTTTACTTTTCGCTGGATACAAGAATGAGTGACTGGAAGCCTCTCACTGACAAGATGGGGCTGGAAAATAGTTATATGGTCCGGGCAGAAACACGGCAGGCCTCCATCGATGAACTCTATCTGACCCAGTTGCCCCGTATATTGATCGTTCGTCCGGACGGGCAGATTGTGGAGCATGATCTGACTTTTGAGCAGTTGGAAAAAACACTGGCAGCATTGTAGTGAAAAATATGGATGCTGATATATTGCGTAGGGTCACCCGGTACCTCAGACCGTACCGGGGCATCCTTGTTATCTCCATCGTTTTGACCATCCTCATGGCGGTGATCGCACCGGCCATGCCTATACTGGTTGAATATACCCTTGATAAGTATATCCTGGCCAATGATACCGGAGGTTTGTACTGGATGTTGCTGGTCATGCTGGGATTACTGCTTTTGCAGACCATTGTGCGGTATTTCCACTCCCTGATGACCAATACACTGGGGCAATCCGTCATTCGTGATCTGCGGATCGACGTTTTCAACCACATTACCCGTTTGCGCCTGCAGTACTTTGACAATACTCCTATCGGCCGGCTGATCACCCGGACGGTTTCCGATCTGGAGACCATTGCCAATATTTTTTCAGAAGGTCTGATCCAGATTATCGGGGACCTGTTGCAACTGGCCGTTATCCTGGCTGTCATGTTTTATACAGACTGGAAACTGACCCTGATTGTGCTCATTCCTATGCCGGTCATGATTCTCGCGACCTATATCTTCAAGGAAGCCATGAAGTCGGCCTTTCAGGATGTCAGAAAATGGGTTTCCAACCTTAATACCTTTTTGCAGGAACACATCACCGGGGTCAGTATCATCCAGTATTTTGCCCGGGAGGAGCAGGAAATGAATAAGTTCAAGGCCGCCAACGCCCAGCACCGGAATGCCCACATCCGTGCCAACTGGTATTTTTCCATCTTTTTCCCGGTTATTGAAATCATCATGGCCATTGCCCTCGGCCTGCTGGTCTGGTATGGGTCCAAATCCATTCTGGCAGCGGATCTTTCGCCGGGGGTGGTCGTTGCCTTTATCATGTATATCAATATGATTTTCCGGCCTATCCGGGAATTGGTGGACAAGTTCAATACGTTACAGATGGGTATGGTCAGTGCCGAACGGATTTTTGAGGTGCTGGATACCGATGAGATCACGGAAAATAAGGGTACGCTGCAACCGGATCATATCCGTGGAGAGATTGTTTTTGACAAAGTATGGTTTGCCTACCGCACTGAAAACTGGGTATTGAAAGACATTAATTTCCGTATTGCTCCGGGGGAAACCCTGGCACTGGTCGGTGCTACCGGTGCCGGAAAATCTTCGGTGATCAATATTCTGAGCCGGTTTTATGAGATCAACAAGGGGTCCATTCTGCTGGACGGGGAAGACATCCGGAAATATGAACTCAATTATCTGCGGCGTACCATCGGCACGGTACTCCAGGATGTCTTTTTGTTTTCGGATTCTATTGCCAATAATATCAGTCTCCACGATCCGGCCATCAGCCGGGAACAGATCGTTGCTGCTGCCAGGCAGGTAGGCGCACATGAATTTATCATGCAGATGCCGGGTGGATATGACTATGTAGTACAGGAAAGAGGGGCCACCCTGTCTTCCGGCCAGGCCCAGTTGATATCCTTTATCCGCGCACTGGTGCATGATCCCCGGATCCTGGTGCTGGATGAGGCCACCTCTTCCGTAGATACAGAGACCGAAGAACTGATCCAGCAGGCCATTGAAGCCCTGATGCATGGCCGTACTTCGATCGTTATCGCCCACCGGCTATCCACCATTCAGAAAGCGGATAAAATCATCGTACTCGACAAGGGCGTAATGCTGGAAATGGGCAGCCATCAGGAATTACTGGCCCGCGACGGTCATTACAAAAAATTGTACGACCTGCAATTTCATTCGGTAGGTATCTGATTCAGAAATAGAAATCCAGCAGGGAGGCCATATAGGTGTCTTTCCATCCTTCCACAATGTCTTCATAGGATTCATCCGGAATGTTGGTATGCCTTACCTCCAGGGAAGTTCCTTTCTTATGTTCATGCAACCGGATCTGTACGATGGATGGCTGATCCGGCTCTTCCCCGAAATACCACTCCTGCTCGATCATTTTATAGGGTTCAAACGCCAGGTTCCTGCCTGTGATTGCCCCGGTCCACATGGAAAATTCGGTGCCGGGTTCTGGCACCATCTGCGCTTCTTCCCCTGTCCACAAAGCGATGGTTGTCTCTGTGGTCAGCGCCCTGTAAACCATTTCAGGCTCTGCCGGTATGATAAAGTAGGCTTTGAAATCTTTCATCAGGTATCCTTTTGCTTAGGTACAATGGCCACGGTCAAACGGCTGATACAGCTCAGTTTGCCATGTTTTTCATAGATTTTAATATCCCAGACATGAGTAGTTCTGCCAATATGTATGGGTGTACACACTCCCCGCACATGGCCGGAACTCACCGGGCGCAGGTGATTGGCATTGACTTCCAGCCCCACACCCACGAATTGATCCGGATCGACGATCAGATTGGAAGCAATGCTACCCAGGGTCTCTGCCAATACCACAGATGCCCCACCATGCAAAATCCCATAGGGTTGCTTTGTCCGCTCATTCACCGGCATGGTCGCGCTCAGGCTGTCATCGGTGATTTCTGAAAATTCAATACCGATAAATGACCCGATATTATTGTCAAACCGGCTGTTCAGTTGTTCTATGGTTGGTTTTTCTCTCCAGAGCATAGGCTATCCGTTTTGCGGGCCAATCACCCGTTTAGTAATTGTAGGTTTCAACAGATTTGATCTGATTGTTTCCTTCCGTGAAAACCAGGGTTGGTTTATAGGTTTCAGCTTCTTCGGGAGACATCTGCACAAAGGCCAGGATGTGCACCGTATCCCCTACCTTCGCATGCAGGGCGGCTCCCCCATTCATACACACTTCTCCGCTGCCACGCTTCCCCGGAATGACATAGGTCATGATCCGGCTTCCACTGATCGCATTGTTGATATATACCTGTTCGTAATTTCTGATTCCCGCCGCATCCAGCAAATCCGCATCGATGGTAATGGAGCCATTGTAGGTGACATTGGCTTCTGTCACTTTCACCGTGTGGATTTTTGCCTTTAATATTGTGAGTTCCATATTGTTATTATTGTTAGTCGTTTTTGCTGTTTTTAATAGTTTGTTGCATTTTTCTGCAATATCGTAAATTGGCTTGAGAAAACAATTATTTGTTTTTTCTGGACGATGCAATGCTCCCTGTGATGGATATAGAAGGTAAATGAATAGGTTTCTTTTGTGTCGAAATCTTTGTCCGGAATACCTTCAACCGTGTATTCTATGCTGCCTTTCGGATCAAACCGACTGATCTGATATTCGCCCCCCGATTCATTCAAAGCAAACCATCTGCCCTCCCCGATGCCCCCCAGCCACTGGGCATTTTCAGGGACGGTAACCGGTCTCGCAGGTTCTTCCGTCAATCCCGCTCTGGAGTCATCACCCAGCCTCTTTGCTCCTGAAAAAGTGAAATTGTCATAGAGCTGCCGGATCTGGAATTTCAAGGATGCATACCGGCTCATATTGAGCTCATCCATTATCCCGTTTTGATAAAATATAACCGTACCGGATGAAGAAGCATTCACTACATTGCTGGTCGGACTGGCTTTGATAAATTCCGGATACAGAATCCGGCGGATCCTTTTGTCTTCTTTTGGGAGAGCATGGGTCAGGATCTGGGCAATATATCTTGAACAACTATTGTTGCGGGGAGCCAGTGCTCCATAATTGACCGGACCGCGCAGCACCAGGTTTTCGGCAAATTCCACTCCTTTCTCAAAAGATAGCCCCTGACAGACAGAACAAAGGAGCCTTCCCCCACCATGTGTGGCGTACTCTATGCGGTCCAGCTCTTCCAGGATCTCCCGTAAATTCAACAATTGACCATCCCCACTGAACCTGGCCAGCGAGTGGAGCCTGAGTCTGGGGTCCGACAATGCAGACCGTGCCCGTCCTGTCCCTCTGGGTGTGATATACCTGCCAAAATCGAAATAGCGCAACTGTCCCGTATTTCTTTCAATCAGCACAATGGCCGCATGACCCACCCTGAAATTGAGATTCTTGACAATCCCGATCCGTTTCAGCAGGCTCATCCATAACTCATCTCCCCTGGCCGTCTGATCCGGCCAGGCAATCGGGATCGCTATATCTGCATACCTATCCATTGCGTTTTCTATCCATACAATTTACTGATATAGCGACCACCATGATCCGGAAATAAAGCGACCACCCGGGAATCCGGACCCAATCCCATTTCCGGATAAAATTGCCGGAGGGCAGCGATCACCGCAGCACTGGAAAACCCGGCCAGTCCGCTACCACTATTTTTATACCATTGCGCTGCTGTCATACTATCCGGTGCACTCACCTGAAAAACCTGATCGACCACTGAAGGGTCGAAGGCCCCGGGCAAAAATGTCCGGCCGATCCCTTCTATTGAATCTGGTTTCAGGCCTTTTTCTGCAGATAACGTTCCGTGTTGAATATAATGTTTAAAAATGGAATGAGCAGGTTCAACGCCCATCACCCGGATCGCCGGATTCCTGGATTTCAGATAGCGGCCTACCCCGGAAATTGTCCCTCCTGTCCCGATCCCGGCAATAAAATGCGTGATCCCGCCATCGGTCTGCCCCCAGATTTCGGGACCTGTGGTTTCAAAATGCGCGGTGATATTGACCGGATTGAAATATTGATTGGTAAAGTGGGCCTCCTTATTTTCCGCTGCAAAGCGGGCTGCTGCGGACTGTGTGGATTCCGGATCTGCCGGTCCGTTGGAATTGGGGCAGACCACCAATTTCGCTCCATAAAACCGCAGCGCACTTCTCTTTTCCTCCGAACAATTTTCCGAAATAAAAATTGTGGCCGAAAAACCCATTTCCCGGGCCAGCATTGCAATACTCAGACCGGTGTTGCCACTGCTTGCCTCTACCAGCATTCCTCCCGGTTGCAGGTGTCCGGTCCGGAGCGCTTCCCTGATCATATACAATGCCACCCGATCCTTCGCTGACATGCCAGGGTTGTGAAATTCTTCTTTTATATAAATTTCAGATTTACAGATGCTTGTCAGTGAAGGACAGAACCTGACTGGTGTATTTCCTATATATTCCCGTATCAATCTATTTAGTTTGGTGATCTACCGATTTTTTGTTTAGATGCCCCCCAATATGATAAATAAAAATAAATTTTCTGTAATTTTATTTAAATTTTTGCGGGTTCGTAGGGCTGACTGCAGGGTAAAACCACCCGGAATGTAGTGCCTTTCCCCACTTCTGAGTCTTTGACGAAAATATCTCCCTGATGGTACTGGACCATTCTCCGGGTCAGGCTGAGCCCCAATCCCCAACCCCGCTTCCGGGTGGTGAAACCGGGCTGAAAAACGGTTTCAAACTTATTGCGCGGAATGCCCTTGCCGGTATCAGTGACATCAATATAGATCTCCTCTTTTGCCATATTTTCCGTGATGACAATATCAATACGGCCAGCCGACTCTATGGCATTGGCAGCATTTTTCAATAAATTTTCCAGCACCCAGTCAAATAGCGGGACATTGAGCATGGCGGCCACTTTTGCGTCCCCCGAAACGTTGAACACGATCCGGTCACTGGTGCGGACTTTGAAATAATTCACAAAATCAACCACCACCTTATAAACCCCATGACTTTGGAGTACTGGAGTTGATCCGATCTTTGAAAAGCGGTCGGCTACCGTTTCCAGGCGTTTGATATCGCTCTCCATTTCATTCAGTAATCCGTCATCCTCCGCCTCAAATTTGGTTCGCACCAGTTCCAGCCAGGCCATTAATGAGGAGATGGGCGTACCCAACTGGTGAGCTGCCTCTTTTGCCAGGCCCACCCAGACCAGGTCCTGTTCAGATTTGCGGATGGAGTTGAATACCGTATAGGCAATGGCCAGGAAGATCCCGATCAGGGTCAGTTGTATATAAGGGAAGATGCGCAAGCGGTTGAGCAGAGCCGAATCCTTATAATAAACCAGCCATTGTTCCCCGTCCCAGAGTTCGATCGGAATGGGTTCATGGTTTCTTTTCATGATGGCCAGTTGCCGGTGGAAATAGGTGGGATCATACTGCATTTTTGCCCCCCCGGCTTCACTGGCCTCTGCTTCCTGGAGTAGGTTGGTTTTGCCCGGATCCAGATTGCGCCAATGAATAATGCTGTCCCTTGAATCCGTAATGATGGCAGGCAGTACCAGACTGTCACGCACCGCATACACAAAGGAAATAAAATCATCATTGACATCCGGCATGGTCATCATAGTACGGGTACTCATCGCCCAAACCTCTGCTTTGGCCCGCTCAGATCTGGAAAGATTCCGGACCAGGTAATTGGTATAGATCAGTGAGGCTGCGGCAATAATGACCGCAAAGATCAGCAGGAAAAACTTCCAGCGTTGCTGATTATATTGAAATGGAAGATTCATCATATCCGTTGTGCTTCGCCCCAGACACCTGATTTCTCCTGTTGAGCCGTTTTGACCGCAAAATACATAAATTAAATTAGTTGAGCCTTTAGGCTTTTGATTTTTTATCTTTGTGGAATGAGTGAATGCATAGGAAACAGACAGATGAAATCGGAATGAACAGCATGGAAAGAAAAGTGAGGGTGCGTTTTGCACCAAGTCCCACCGGAGGTTTGCATTTAGGCGGAGTGCGTACGGCCCTGTTTAATTATTTGTTTGCAAAACAACAGGGGGGTACCTTTATATTGCGGATTGAGGATACCGATCAGACCCGTTTTGTGGAGGGAGCAGAGGAGTATATTCAGGAATGCCTGAAATGGTGCGGGATTGCGCCGGATGAAAGTCCACTGCACGGTGGTGATTTTGGACCTTACCGGCAGAGTGAACGCAAGGCCTCTTACCGGGAATATGCAGAACAGTTGGTTGCGGACGGCTATGCTTATTATGCGTTCGATACACCTGAAGAACTGGATGCCCAACGCAAACTGCATCCCAATTTCCGGTATAGCCATGAGAACAGGCTGGATCTGCGCAATTCGCTGAGTCTGCCTGCCGGGGAAACCGAACGCCTGCTGGCAGGGGGCGTACCCCATGTGGTGCGCATCAAGGTGCCGGTGGATGAGCAGGTCAGCTTTGAAGATATGATCCGGGGGACGGTGACTTTTGACACCTCTCTGATCGATGACAAGGTACTGCTGAAAGCCGATGGCATGCCGACCTATCACCTGGCCGTGGTGGTCGATGATCACCGGATGGCCATCAGTCACATATTCCGAGGTGAAGAATGGCTGCCTTCGGCCCCGATCCATCTGCTGCTCTGGGAATACCTGGGCTGGAAAGATGAAATGCCGGAATGGGCCCATTTACCACTTATCCTGAAACCGGATGGCAATGGAAAACTGAGCAAGCGGGACGGGGACCGGCTGGGTTTCCCCGTATATGCCATGAACTGGCAGGATCCGCAGACGGGAGACCTGACCCGGGGCTTCCGGGAACTGGGCTTTCTGCCGGAAGCCTTTGTAAACCTGCTGGCAGTATTGGGATGGAACGATGGCACAGAGCAGGAGTTGTTCTCGCTGCCGGAGTTGGTGGAGCGTTTCTCGGTGGAACGGATCAGCAAATCGGGAGCCAAGTTTGATTATGAAAAGGCCCGTTGGTTCAACCATGCCTGGTTGCAGCGTGTGTCGCTTTCCGCATTGGCCGGAGAGGCACAGAAGGTGCTGGCCACACATGGGGTAAGTGGCATCGATCCTGCATATATAGAACAGGTGCTGGCCCTGGTGCGGGAACGCATGACCCTGACCGAAGATTTCTGGGAGCAGGCTTCCTTTTTCTTCCAGACCCCTGCGGAATATGACTTTGATGCGGTACGGGGCAAATGGACCCCTGAAAAAACCCTGTTTTTTGAGGATATTGCCACTCGTCTGGAGGTGTTTGAGCCCTGGTCCGCAGTGGAATTGGAACATTTTTATAAATTAGCGATCGAGGCATCCGGCATGAAAATGGGAGAACTCATGCTGCCTCTGCGTATTATGCTGGTCGGCGGCAAGTTTGGCCCCCATGTTTTTGACATTCTCGCATTGCTCGGCCGGGAAGAAGCAATAGCCCGTATCCGGCATGGCGTGCAGGCATTGAGCCATTGATTGCAGGCTTTGAATGATTGATCGCAGGGCTTTAAGCCAATAATTGCAAACTTTGGACCGTTAGACAAATAAAATTCGAATGACAAATAATACTTATACCGAAGACAGCATCCGTTCACTGGATTGGAAGGAACACATCCGGCTCCGTCCGGGTATGTACATTGGAAAGCTGGGAGACGGATCCGCCTATGATGATGGTATCTATGTATTACTCAAAGAAGTGATCGACAACTCCATTGATGAGTTTGTGATGGGGGCGGGCCGTACCATTGACATTCAGGTCAATGAACACAAGGCCAGTGTGCGGGATTACGGGCGTGGCATTCCCATCGGATCGGTGGTAGATGTGGTGTCCAAGATCAATACTGGCGGGAAATACGACAGCAAGGCTTTCCAGAAATCGGTGGGGCTGAATGGAGTGGGTACCAAAGCCGTCAATGCGCTGTCCAATTCCTTTGTCGTCCAATCCTACCGTAATAATGAAACCCGGATCGCTGAATTCAGCCAGGGAGAACTGCTGAAAGACGAGAAAAAGGAGACCTCCCAGCGGAACGGGACTGCAGTGACCTTCCACCCGGATGAATCCATTTTCCGGAATTATAAATACCGGCTGGAATTTGTGGAGAACATGATCTGGAATTATGTCTTCCTCAACTCCGGCCTGACCATCAATTTCAATGGACAGAAATTCATGTCCGAAAACGGCCTGAAGGATTTGTTGGAACGCAATGTGGATCAGGAGGGCATGCGTTACCCCATCATCCATCTCCGGGGAGAGGACATCGAGATCGCCCTGACCCACGGGCAGCAATACGGAGAGGAGTATTATTCCTTTGTGAATGGCCAGCACACTACCCAGGGCGGTACCCATCAGGCCGCATTCCGCGAAGCGGTGGTCAAAACCATCCGGGAGTTTTACAAAAAGGACTTTGATGCTTCGGATGTACGGGCATCGATCATAGCCGCAGTAGCCATTAAGGTGCAGGAGCCGGTTTTTGAGTCCCAAACCAAAACCAAACTGGGCTCCCAGAGCATCGGCCCCGAAGGCCCTACCGTCCGTACTTTCATCAATGATTTTATCAAGAAAGCCCTCGATGATTACCTGCACAAGAATTCCGAAGCCGCTGATGCGCTCCTCAAACGCATTCAGCAATCCGAACGGGAGCGTAAAGACATTGCCGGCATCAAAAAACTGGCCAATGAACGGGCCAAAAAAGCCTCCCTGCACAACCGGAAACTAAGGGATTGCAAAATCCATTACGATGATAAACACGAGCGGGCCCAGGAAACGACCCTGTTTATCACCGAGGGGGATTCGGCCAGTGGCTCCATCACCAAATCGCGTGACGTACAGACCCAGGCGGTATTCAGCCTGAAAGGAAAACCGCTGAATGCCTTTGGCCTGACCAAAAAGATTGTTTATGAAAACGAAGAATTCAACCTGTTGCAGCATGCCCTCAATATAGAGGACGGCATCGAAGGATTGCGCTACAACAATATTGTCATTGCCACCGATGCCGATGTGGACGGGATGCACATACGTCTGCTGCTGATGACCTTCTTCCTCCAGTTCTTTCCGGATCTGGTCAAGGCGGGGCATGTGTCCATTCTGCAAACCCCACTGTTCAGGGTGCGGAACAAAAAAGAAACCATCTATTGTTACAGTGATGAGGAGCGGCAGCGGGCCATCTTCAAACTGGGCAGCAAGCCCGAAATCACCCGTTTCAAAGGATTGGGCGAGATTTCGCCGGATGAATTTGGCCTCTTTATCGGCAAAGACATGCGGCTGGATCCGGTCATCCTCTCCAAGGATCAGAAGATCCTCCAGCTCCTGGAATATTATATGGGTAAAAATACTCCCGACCGGCAGAAACATATTGTGGACAACCTGCGGGTGGAAGTGGAGCTGGAAACCGAAGAAGTGTTGGTGGGGTAACAAGGCAAATTTTCATGGACTATACCCCCAAAACGATGGAAGCATCAATCTCCAATTTGACACTGATCTCCCTCGCCACCTTCAGGGTCGGTCTGCGTTTACTGGGTAGTAGCGTTCCTCATAATCCGCCACCCAATCTGACAATAAATTTAGTTCTATATAGCCTTTGGCTTCGTGGTTTTCAATATTTTCGGAGTATTGTAAAAGTTGCTCAATCCGTTCCACAATAGCCTGATATTCTTTCTCTGTCCGTATCATGGTCAACAATTTTAATATCCGCCCGCTTACAAATTTAAGTATTCTCATCGAAATACGTTTTCAAAGCCCTAACTGTTTTCCGCAAAATACTGCTTGAGTGAAGCAAGTTGCTTGTTGTTCAACACTTCGAGCAGTGCGGCATCCTCCGCCTCCCGGATTTTTTTGACGGAACGGAAATGGTTCAGCAGTTTGCCGACGGTCACCTGACCGATGCCGGGGATCTGGTCCAGTTCGGAACGGAAGGTCTTGCGGCTCCGCTGTTTGCGGTGAAAGGTGATCCCGAAACGGTGGGCCTCGTCCCGCAGGTGCTGGATGACCCGGAGGGTTTCGGATTTTTTGTCCAGATACAAGGGGTAGGGGTCATTCGGGTAAAAGAGTTCTTCGAGGCGTTTGGCAATCCCGATCACGGTCACTTGTCCGGCGATGCCCAGCAGATTCAGGCTTTTCAGCGCTGCGGACAATTGACCCTTGCCCCCGTCGATCACGATCAGTTGAGGGAGCGGCTGACCTTCATCCAGCAAACGACGGTACCGGCGCAGCACAGCCTCCTCCATCGTTGCAAAATCATTCGGCCCCTCTACGGTTTTGACATTGAAGTGCCGGTATTCCTTCTTGGAGGGTCGCCCATCCCGGAATACCACAATGGCCGACACCGGATACTGTCCCTGGAAATTGGAGTTGTCGAAGCATTCAATGTGACGGGGCAGCACATTCATCCGCAGATCCTCCTGCATTTTCTTCAAAAGCCTTTCGGTGCGGATCTCCGGGTTGAGTTTCTCGTATTGTTCCAGACGTTCCTTCTTGAAATAGGCCACATTTTTCTGGGAAAGCTCCAGCAGTTTCTTTTTCTCCCCGGCCTTCGGCACGGTAAATCTGATTTTATCCGATGCAATATCCAGCCTGAAAGGCACCACGATCTCGGTAGAGTTGCTGTTGAACCGCTCCCGGATTTCCGGAATGGCCAGCGCAAGCAGTTCCGCCTCACTTTCATCCAGTCTTTTTTTCATTTCAATGGTCTGGGTCTGGATGACCATTCCATTGACCACTTTGAGGAAATTGACAAAGGCATAATTGCCCTCGGAAGCAATATTGAATACATCCAGATTGCTGATGGAGGTACTGACCACCGTGGATTTGCTCTGGTACCTGTCCAGGAGATCGATTTTCTGTTTGAGCTGATGGGCTTCCTCGTAATCCATCCGGCCCGCAGCTTCCTCCATTTGTGTTCTGATCCGCCGGATCACCCCTCCGATTTTCCCTTCCAGAATATCCCGGATATCCCGTAGTTTTTTCTCGTATTCCTCTTCCGTTTCAAAGCCTTCGCAGGGGCCGTTGCAATTGCCGATCTGGTATTCCAGACAGATTCTGAACTTGCCTCTCCGGATGTTTTCGGGAGTCAGGGCCAGATTGCAGGTACGGAGCGGGAATAACTCACGGATGGTATCCATAATCGCGTGCATCATGGCACCCGAAGCATAGGGACCATAATATTTAGACCCGTCCCGGATCACTTTCCGGGTGGGGAAAATACGGGGGAAGGGTTCGTTTTTGATGACAATCCAGGGATAAGTCTTGTCATCCTTGAGCATGACATTATAGCGGGGCTGATGCTTTTTGATCAGACTGTTCTCCAGCAGCCAGGCATCAATCTCCGTATCCACAATGGTAAAGGTGATATTCCGGATCTTGCGCACCAGCACCCGGGTCTTGCCATTGAGCTGCTGATCATTGACGAAATAGGAACTGACCCGGTTCCGCAGGTTTTTGGCCTTGCCTATATAAATAATCTCTCCCTGTTCATCCCAATACTGGTAAACTCCGGGTTTATTCGGCAGACTTTTTAAAAATTCCCTGATATCGGATATCTCCATGATCCATTCCTCTTTTCACTCCCCGGTGGCCTGCTTTCAGGGTCCGGTTCCCCGATGAGCATCAAAACCCCAGCCGGTCGTCAATTTTAGGCTCCTCCACTCCCATAAATTGCTGATATTTACTGCAATCCAGTTCCCGGGTCAGCCCTCCCTCCGGAAGCGGGAAATCCCCCACATCATAATTCAATGTTTTATCCGCATATACCTTCTGCATGAACAATCCGAAGATGGGCAGCGCTGCCTGGGCCCCCTGACCCTCTGCCATCGAATCAAAACTGATGCCCCGGTCCTCGGCCCCGGTCCAGACCCCGCTCACCAGATGGGGAGTGATGCCTATGTACCAGGCATCCGAGTTGTCATTGGTCGTCCCCGTCTTGCCCCCCATCGGTTGGGTAAGCTGATAGCGCCAGCGCAAACGGCCGGCAGAACCGTTGTTCACCACGCTTTTGAGCATATCCACCATAATGTAGGCACTCTCACTATTCATCACTTTCGAGACTTTGGGCGCATGTTCAAAGATGGGGGTGCCGTTTTTATCTTCTATCCGGAGAATGTAGATCGGTTCGGTCCAGACCCCATGATTGACAAATGCTGAATAGGCTCCCACCATATCATAGACCGAAGCTTCGTATGCCCCCAGCGAGATCGAAGGATAGGCCGGGACCTCGGAAGTAATCCCCATTCTCTTGGTCAGTGCGGCTACCGGCCGGGCACCCACCTCATTGATCAGGTAAGCCGTTGCAAAGTTCTGCGAATTGGCCAGCGCCTCCCGCAGGGTGACCGGACTGCCGATGGAAGTCCCTCTGGGGCTCCATTCCGAAGGAGTCCCTTCATTGATAACCAGGGGTTCATTGGGCACCTTGAAACAAGGCGAATAATAGGCATGATCCACGGCTACTGCATAGGCAAAGGGCTTGGCGGTAGATCCCACCTGGCGGGTACCCATTTTCACCTGATCGTATTTGTAATGTTCAAAATTGATACCACCGACCCAGGCACGGACGTAGCCGGTATGTGGTTCCATGGACATCATCGCGTTGCGCAGGATCAGCTTATTATAGCGGATCGAATCCATGGGAGTCATGACGGTATCCCGGTTACCCTGCCAGGTAAACAGGGTCATCTCCACCGGAGTATCAAAGTCTTTCCGGATTTCCTCATCCGTTTTCCCCGCCCTTTTGAGTTCCCGGTAACGGTCGGAGCGCTTCATGCCGGTCTCCAGCAGACGGGCCTTCTCTCCGCTGAAAGGATCACGGTTGCGCCACTGACGGTCAAAGGATTTTTGCAGGCTTTCCATCCACTCCATCTGGGCCTCCTCCGCATAGCGCTGCATTTTGGAATTGATTGTTGTATAGACCCGCAGGCCGTCCCGATCCAGGTCATAAGCTGAACCGTCTGCCTTTGTGATCGAGCGCTCCCTGAACAAACGCTGGATTTCCTGCTTCATCACTGCCCTGAAATAGGGCGCCAGCCCTTCTCCGTAAGTCGCGATCCTCAGTTTGAGATCCAGGGGTTCCTGCCGGGCAGCTTCATATTCTGCCTTCGTCAGCGATCCCTGACGGCGCATATTGTTCAACACGGTATTTCTTCTGGCCAGGGAGCGTTCCGGATACCGTACCGGTGAATACATGCCCGGGCCTTTTAGCATACCGACCAGCAGGGCCGCCTGCTGCGCATTCAATTGATCCGGTGTGGTGTTGAAATAAGTCCGGGCCGCAGACTTGATGCCAAAGGTGTTATAGGCACCGAAATCAACCGTGTTGAAATACATGGTGATGATCTCTTCTTTGGTATAATTCCGTTCCAGTCGTACCGCAGTGACCCATTCCTGAAATTTCTGGATGATCCGCTTACTGGTTTTTTGCGCCCGTCCTTCCGAAAAGAGATTGAGTGCCAATTGTTGGGTGATGGTACTGGCCCCCTGTTTCTTTCCGACCAGATTATAGAACAAAATGGTAAACGTTCTGCGGAAATCGATGCCGGAGTGCCTGTGAAACCGCTTGTCTTCGGTAGCGATCAGGGCATTCACCAGATGGGGAGACAGCTCCGTGAATTTGACATTGGAGCGGTTCTGCACGAAATAGGTACCCAGCACCATGCCGTCCTCCGAATAGATTTCGGTGGCCAGGTTGCTTTTTGGGTTCTCCAGATCCCGAAAGGTCGGCAAGGCCCCGAATAGACCCAGCCGCACACTGAAAATAAAGATAAAAGCAAACAACACCCCTGAAATCAACAGTATCCAGAGATTTCGGGTGTATTTGGAAATGTCCTGCTGGGTCAGTTTATTTTCTTTTTTATTCGGATGCATGATGCTAATGTCAAACTATGAGATAATTATTTATGATAAATGCTTATTGTGAAATGTAAAAATGATAATAATCATCGATCTTACCAAAATCAGATAACGTGCCAAAAACTGCTTCTGTCACAATAAATGTCTGATATACTTCGGCGGGGATCTTCATCATCTCACCGATCAGGGGCAAGAAGCGGGCTTCATAAATTTTAGCCTCGTTAAAAGTAGTGAATGGCCCTATATAGATCAGTTGGGATTCATCATTGATCCGCTGCAATTGATGAGAGATTGCCGCATCGGCATACCGGCTGCGGTTGAATTGCCCGATGCCAAAACGGGAGGGCGCCAGATTCACGGTGGGGTGCATCACATGGATGACAAAAAAGTAGGTGGCCGTATCGGGCAGTAAACTGAGATCCCTGTATGTATTTTGCCGGTTATCAACCCGTAAAGTCGTATTTCCTGCCAGTTGGGGTGGACTGATTGCCGCCGCGTTGCCATCACCAGGAAGCCGGGTCACTGAGAGGCCACTTTGTGAGGCCGAGCCAGCTACGGTGACCGGCGCAGCAGGGCGACTGCTATGCATGACCAGTTGCGGCCAGGGCGTGAGCCCGGGTTCATCCAGAAACCGGTTTTTGTCTCCATCCCTCCCCGTCAGGGCAAATTCCCTGTCCTCAAATTCTGCGGGATGCTGATCCATATAGCGCAGGTGTTGCAGCGCCAGCGGAGTCACCAGGCTGTCTGCCGGGAATTGTGCCGCAATCCGGCTGAGTGATTGTGCGAAGTCGTCCACGGATGATGTACGCCCGATAGCCAGCGCTTTCAGATAAGCCACTTGCGCATTTCCGGCCGGTTCCCCGACCTGCCGGATGATCTCCTGAAACTCCCTATTGACATACTGGGTATAAAGCCTTGCGTACAGTTCATTGGCACGCTGTTTTTCAGCTTCAAGCTCCTGCAAGTAATCGGGATCCAGGATGATTTTACTAAAAATGGACTGCGGATAGGTGCCCAGAATCTTGTCTCTGTACTCACTGGCTTTCCTGTCGCCTGTGGCCTGATGGAGTTGATATAAGTTGAAGTACCAGGCGGCGGCCTGTTCATCCTCTGGAAAACGCTGCAACAGGGAGGTATAGGTTTTGATACTTTCTCCAAATTCCCGGAGATTGAAGCGGTAAATTTCTCCGTTTTCCGCCAATGCGGTTTTGATCATTGTCTGAGAGGAGAGGAGCGACTCCGGATCCAGCGGCATATGGGTCAGCAGATCCTGCCTGATCCATTCCGCGAATGCGGTGCTATCCTGCAGATCGACCTGATATTGCGTTCCGGCATCTCCCGGCCTGATACCATCTCCCGGTGCACCCTGCCCCCCCTGTCCACCCGCAGCAGTGGGATCGCCCGGATTCCCGGAAGGAGAGACGCCCCCAGGGTTATTGGAAGGAGAAACACCTCCCGTAGCGGTTCCGGATGGAGTTGTTTGCAGACTTTGCTGAGATTCACTGATCCGCCAGTTGTCTTGCAGGGATCGGTTGCCCCACCTCCTGCGGAAGGCAGACATTCCCATTCCGACAGCATCCGGATTGTTGAAATAAAACCGGTTATCCGTATAAGCAGAAGCGGAAGCCGCCTGCATGTCCTGATCAAAAGGGGAAATGACCGCCTGCTGCGAGCCGGTTTGTCTGCGGGAAGATTTCGCTCTGTCCTCTGCCTCCCTGACCGCAGCTTCTTCCTGAGCGAGCAGTTGCTGGTATTGATGGCTGATGATGCTGTCAATAGCCGACTCCCGGCTTTGGGGATCAAGCCTGGCCAGCGCCTGTAAGCTATCCTGCCGGGCGACCACCTGTTTATTGGTGATGAGGCGATCCATATTGATGATTTTCCGCCGTACCTGTGCCGCATCCCTGAAATCCATTGGCAATGCAGTAGCGGTACTGTCGTAATAATTCCTGGCTTTTTCAAACTCAGACTGTGCCAGATACAAATCAGCCATACGAAGATAAGTCAGCGTGGCCTGGTGCCGGTTGCCTGTTTGCTCCCTCAGCGAAAGATTATAATGTCCGAGCGCCTTGTCCATTTCCCCTTGCCGCACATAGGATTCGGCAATATAGTAATGGATCTGATCTTTGAAACTCTTGTTTTTGTCATCCCGTAGCATGCGCTGCAAAGGTCTGATCAGGGAAGCATCTCCCCCCATTCCTTCCGAAGCAAGCAAAAATGTCCTGTTCAATGCTGCCTGAAAAGCCATTTCATAACTTGCATTGCTGCGGGCAACCTTTTGGTAATGCTTGGCAGCCTGCGCGTTTTCGCCCTGACGTTCCAGCAATTGGGCTATCAGAAAATGCCAGCGTAGTTTTTGTTCCCGGTCGCTCCGCAATTTCAGGGCCTGTGACAGAAAACTAATGGCTTCCCGCTCTTCTCCGAGTTTCAGGTAATAAGAGGCACGGGTCGCATAGGCTTGCGCTCTGGTTCTTTTGTGTTCATCCAGATGCGTGAAAACCGAATCCCATACCGGGGCGGTTTCATTGAGGGCTCCTGATTGCATCAGGGATCTGATCTGCCAGGTCCAGGCGAGCTGCCGCTGTTTCCTGGCCTCCGGATAGGTATTGGCCACGTAGGCAAAAAAAGCAGCCGCCTGATGGTAATTGCCTTTCAGATAATTGGCTCTGCCCATCAGGAAATAGGCATCGTCCGTAAACCGGCTTTTCTCTTTATCATCGATCACCCGTTTCGCCTTGCCCAGCACCGAATCCATCAGGGTCGTATGACGGGCCGTTGAAGCCTCATCCGGTTCAATAAAGATAGGTAGTAAATCGTAATAATTGGCTTTGAAAGACTGCCCGTTTTCCTGTTCGGCATCCGCGATGATCTCTTTGGCATGGTAAATAATATTGAATCTGGAGGTCAGATTATCCATCATGTCGTATTCCGGCTGATCCTTCTTCCGAAGGCCAGCACAGGAAGTGAACAGGATACCAGCAGCAAGGCCCAGCAGGACTTTAGTTTTCAATTTCGGTCTTTTTGTAAGCACTAAAGTACAAATATAAATATTTAGTACAGATTCCATAATGAGAACCCGTGTTTAGACAAATTGCTTACCTTTGGATAAACATGGATAGCAAACCAGACAAGAAGTATAGCGATACCCCGGAGGAGTATAATAACACCCCTGAGGATTCTCCAAAGAATAATACCCTGGGGAAATATGCCTATTTTTCAGGGATAGGCTTCCAGATGTTCGGCATCATCGGGGCGTTTACCTATGCCGGATACCGGATCGACAAGGTCCGTGAATCGGATACGCCCATCTGGACAGCGTTGCTATCCCTGACGGGCGTGATTTTCAGTATCTGTATTGTCATCCGGGCCGTTATCCGCAAAAAATAGACCCGGTACCGATCGCTTGAAACAGGATCAATAGCGGTACTGATCTGCCTTGTAGGGCCCTTCCACAGCGACGCCGATATATTCCGCCTGGTGCGGCTCCAGCGTATCCAGTTCCACATTAATTTTTGCGAGATGCAGCCTGGCCACCTTTTCGTCCAGGTGTTTCGGCAGCGTATAAACCTTATTCTCGTAATTTTGTGTGTTGGTCCAGAGTTCGATCTGTGCCAGGGTCTGATTGGTAAATGAATTGCTCATCACAAAGGAGGGATGTCCGGTAGCGCAGCCCAGATTGACCAACCGGCCTTCTGCCAGCAGGATAATATCCTTTCCATCCAGGGTATATTTGTCCACCTGCGGTTTGATCTCCACTTTGCTGTCCCCGTAATGGGCATTCAGCCAGGCAACATCGATTTCATTGTCAAAATGGCCAATATTACAGACGATGGCCTTATCCTTCATTGTTTTGAAATGCGCAGGGCGGACAATATCGCAATTGCCGGTGGCGGTGACAATGATGTCGGCCTCCCGGACCGCATCCGCAAATTTCTTCACTTCAAATCCTTCCATTGCAGCCTGCAAAGCACAGATGGGATCGATCTCACTGACAATCACCCGTACTCCGGCACTGCGCAGGGATTCTGCCGAACCCTTCCCTACATCTCCGAAACCGGCTACTGCCGCCACTTTTCCGGCCAGCATCAGATCGGTGGCCCGGCGGATGGCATCCACCAACGATTCCCGACAACCATATTTGTTGTCAAATTTGGATTTGGTCACCGAATCGTTCACATTGATGGCTGGCATAGACAATGTGCCGTTGCGCATGCGCTCATACAGGCGGTGGACCCCGGTAGTTGTTTCTTCCGACAGGCCCCGGATTCCCTTCACCAGTTCCGGATATTTGTCCAGCACCATATTGGTCAGGTCTCCTCCATCATCCAGAATCATATTCAATGGCTGGCGGTCTGCTCCGAAAAACAGGGTCTGTTCGATGCACCAGTCAAATTCTTCGGCTGTCATGCCTTTCCAGGCATAGACCGCAATCCCTTTGGCGGCAATGGCTGCTGCTGCATGATCCTGGGTCGAAAAAATATTACAGGAAGACCAGGTCACCTCGGCTCCCAGCTCGATCAGCGTTTCGATCAGGACTGCTGTCTGGATAGTCATGTGCAGGCATCCGGCAATGCGGGCTCCTTTGAGCGGTTTGGAATCTCCGAATTCAGCCCGGAGGCTCATCAGGCCAGGCATCTCGGCCTCAGCCAGTTCAATCTCTTTTCTTCCCCATTCCGCAAGGGTAATATCCTTCACCTTATTAGGCAGGTAAGTTGTATCCATTGTCGCCATATTCATCCTGCAAAATTACTGATTTTATTCCTGTTTTTTGTTTAAATTTGCATAATTCAATATTATTTGGTATATTGTATTTTGGGATTTATTTTTAATTTAAAGAAAGGAAAAGGAAAATGTATCCGGAATATTTGGTAGAGCCGATGCGGAAAGAACTGACCGCGGTAGGATTTGAGGAGTTGAAGACTCCAGAAGCAGTGGATCAGGCTATTGGTAGCGAAGGCACAGTGTTCGTTGTCGTCAATTCAGTGTGTGGTTGTGCGGCTGCAAATGCACGCCCGGCCGCAAGAGTGGCTGTCCAGAACGAAAAACATCCGGCGAAACTGGTGACGGTTTTTGCAGGAATGGAAAAAGATGCAGTGGATCAGGCCCGTAATCATATGTTGCCTTACCCTCCATCTTCGCCTGCAATGGCCCTGTTCAAGGATGGAAAGCTGGTGCACATGATCGAAAGGCATCAGATCGAAGGCCGTTCGGCCCAGTTGATCGCCGACAATCTGGTGGCGGCATTTGACACCTATTGTTAAATGCCGGACAAGAGCCACCTGAGCTGCAAAACAGCCGGACTCAGGTGAAAAAATTTATTGCCTGAAATTGACAGAGGCTGGTCCGAATAAACGGACCAGCCTCTGCTGTTTAAATTCAGATTCCTAAAGTGGAATCTGGGGTTAAGGGGTTATTGCCGAATGATTATCAATTGACGTCGATCGGCAGATTGAATTCGATCCTGCTGCCTTTTTGCGGAATTCCCACAATGTGGATCATATTCCGTTTGGTGTCGGCCAGCGCACTTTCCACATCGTCAATGCTATTGACTTCCCTGCCATTGATCTGGGTAATGACCAGACCCCGCTGGATATTGTAGTAATCAAACAATCCACCACGGTGCACCTGAGTCACCACTACCCCGGAGCTGATACCCAGCTCGGATTTGCGCGCATCGGTTGCAGCCACAAAGCCGGCTCCCAGTTTATTATACAGTTCGGTGGCACTGCGGGCTGCCGCTGTTTTGCTGTCTTCGGCCTTACTGGTTTTAGTTTCTTCCTGGAGAGTGACGGTGGTTTCCCTTTCTTTTCCATCCCGCATGTAGGTCAGCTTCACCTTGTCACCGGGACGGAGTATATACACCCGTTCCTGCAAATCCGAGGAAGCAATGATGGTTTTGCCATCGATTTTGGTAATGATATCTCCTTTTTTGATGCCACCCTTGTCTGCTCCGCCACCTTGTACCACCTCATTGACATAGAGTCCGAACACATCACTGATACCCAATTCTTTTGCTGCTTCAGCGTTCAAAGCCTGGAAAGTAACCCCGATCAGACCTCTCTTGACAGCCCCGAATTTCACAAAGTCATCCGAAATCTTTTTCACAATATTGACCGGTACGGCAAAGCCATAGCCGGCATAATAACCCGAAGGGGACATAATATTGGAGTTAATCCCGATCAGTTCGCCCTTTGCATTGACCAGCGCCCCGCCACTGTTTCCCTTGTTGATGACCGCATCGGTCTGGATAAACGACTCGATCGCTGTATTGATGAATGCCTCAGGTTGGATCTGTTGCTGTCCCCAACCCTGTTCCTGCAATTGACGCTGGCGCAATTCATTGCCGATAATGCCGGTCGCCCTGCCGGTTGCACTCACAATGCCCGCAGTGACAGTGGATTCAAGGCCCAGCGGATAACCCACGGCCAGTACCCATTCTCCGATGCGTACATCATCTGAATCACCCAATTTGACAAAGGGCAGATCTTTTTCATTGATTTTGATCAGGGCCAGGTCAGTGTTTGGATCCCGGCCAATAATCTTGGCCTCCACGATCCTTCTGTCGGTCAATGAAACCTCGATTTTGTCTGCGTCTTCCACTACGTGGTTATTGGTCACAATATAGCCGTCGGTAGAAATGATCACGCCCGATCCGGTCGCTTGTGCCGGCTGTACCTGCTGGGGTTGGCGCTGGCGCGGGGTTCCGAAAAACTCTTCGAACAGATCAAAGGGACTGCCCTGCTGGGTGCTTCTGCCCCGGGCCGCTCTGGCCGGATAGGTTGTCTTGATGTGCACCACTGCCGGCGCCACCGCTGCGGCAGCCTGGGTGAAATCAGGGTTGCCCGTGGAAGCCACAATGGGTGCCGTCGGATTGCTGGCATAATGCAATTCCTGCCGTTCTTCAAATGAAAGATTGCTTTGTTGTTTGTTTTCCAAAAATTTGTAACCGCCCACCGCTATCAGACCTCCGACAAGCGCAGTCAGTAATGTAAGTCCAATTTTTTTCATTTTATTTATATCTCTCCTTTCTTGCTTTTGCTGATTGAAACCAGGTTCCGTATGTCCGGAACGTTACTCCAACAAGTTCAAATGTAGTACCAATTGTTGGTTTTTGGAAGGTGGGTAACCCCGGTTTTCTGTTAAATTATGTTAAACAAGCAAAAAATCCTACCTTCGTTTGGGAAAACACAAACGGATGCAGCGATTTTTTAAATATCAGGGCGCAGGCAATGATTTCATTGTCTTTGACAACCGATCTGGTTTTTTTGATGCAGGTAACCATATGATGATCAGGAGACTGTGTGACCGCCGCTTTGGGATCGGGGCCGATGGCCTGATGCTCCTGCAGGCTCATGGGGATTATGACTTTGAAATGCGCTATTTCAATGCCGATGGCCATGAGGGCAGCCTGTGTGGCAATGGAGGGCGTTGCATTGTTGCTTTTGCTCATTCACTGGGTTTATTCGGGGATAAAACTGTCTTTTTGGCTGTTGATGGTGAACATACTGCTTATTTGACAGCCGGACATCGTGTGGGTGAATACGCAGTCAAACTCCAGATGAACGATGTTTCCTCTATTTCCAGAGACGGAGAGGCTTATGTACTGGACACAGGATCCCCCCATTATGTGCAGGAGATCGCGGACCTGACCCAGTTTCCTCTCCTTGAAGAGGCCAGAAAGATCCGTTACGGAGCGAAATATGGAGAAAAAGGCATCAACGTAAATTATGTAGAAGCAATGGCCGGAGGAGGCTATGCCATTCGTACCTACGAAAGGGGAGTAGAGGATGAAACCCTTGCCTGTGGCACCGGGGCTACCGCTGCAGCATTGGCCATGGCCTTAAAGAATGGAGACGATGGAGCATTCATCACTCCCATCAGGGCAACCGGAGGGCCACTCAGCATTCATTTCCACAAGCACGGCCAGTCCTTCACGCAGGTATTTCTGGAGGGCCCGGCTACCTTTGTCTATGAAGGCATGATCGAGAGCTGATTATGCAATTATAAAGTTCGATAATTCATAATTTGTATTCCGCCCCCCTTCGACTGTTTGTTGCAATATGTCTTTTGCTACTAAGTCTTTTATATCCCGTAAGGCGGTATCGGTAGAGGTTTTAGTAATTTTTGCCCATTTTGAGGTTTGCAATTTGCCCTCAAAACCGTCAAAAAGTTTGTTGATCATTAAGCGTTGGCGTTCATTAATGGGAGTATGTTCGTGCAATTTCCAAAATTCAGCTTTATGCAATATTCTTTGTGTGGTGTTTTCAGTAGCAAGCATTGCGTTTTTCAGACATTGTAAAAACCATTCGAGCCACCCGGTAATGTCACCTGTACTGTGCTGTACTCTTTGCAATACTTCGTAATATTGTTTGCGCTCTACTAAAATCTGGCTCGACATACTGTAAAATCGCTCTCCACTACCTTCCGCACGGGCGAGTAGCATATCAGTTATGGCACGCCCGATCCGGCCGTTTCCGTCATCAAAAGGGTGAATGATAATAAACCAAAAATGGGCTATAGCAGCTTTCAATACGGGATCAAGACTATTATCGTTGTTGAACCAATCCAAAAACTTGTCCATTTCTGTTTTTACGAATTCGGGTTTTACAGCTTCGTAATGTACTTTTTCTTTACCCATTGCGCCCGAAACCACCTGCATTCCGCCTGTGCGGTATTTACCTACTTCTATTTCGTAGGGGCCACTGTGCCCTGTGGGGAAAAGCGCCGAGTGCCAGCCGAACAAACGCTTGTTTGTTAGAGGAAAGGTGTGACGTTGGGTGGCGTCAAGCATCATTTCTACAATCCCCTCAATGTGGCGGCTGCTTGGAACAAGTCCTGCAGTATTGATGCCCAAACGCCTTGCAATAGACGAACGGACCTGATTGTAGTTGAGTAATTCTCCCTCAATTTCCGAAGATTTTACTACATCCAAAGTTAGGGCAGTAAGGGTGGCTTCTTCTTTTGCAGAAAAGCCCAAAGCATTCATTTGACCGATGATTTTGCCCTGCATTAGGCGGACCTCACCAAAAATAGCATTGATGGCTTTATCGTCCCAAATGAAATTTGTCCAGTTTTTATGTTCATAAATGTATTTTGTCATGGCTCCGAATCAATAATGCAGCAAATATATAAATTATTTACCGCAAATATGCGGCATTTATTTTGATTTTTTACTGCAAGAAGGAATTCTGACGGACTTTTTATTCGTCTTTAACGTATTCTAAAATATCTCCGGGCTGGCATTCTAAAACCCTGCAAATTATTTCTAACGTGCTGAATCTAATTGCCTTTGCTTTTCCTGTCTTTAATATGGAAAGGTTCGATAAAGTCAGACCGACCCTGTCCGAAAGCTCATTCAGTGACATTTTTCGTTTAGCCATCATAACGTCTAAATTTACTACAATTGCCATCGCTTAAACAGTTAAGTCGTTTTCGTTTTGAATATCGACTCCTTTTTTGAAAATAGTCGCAATAATATAGATTATAGCTCCCATTAGAATAAATGCTTGACTGTCTGCCCAAAATTGGTTTAGGTTGTCGGTGACAAAACCGTGATGTATTAATTTTTCAACTATCTGTCTGGCAATGTAACTAAACAGTCCAATTGAAATAGTGTAATAGCTGATTTTCAAAATTTGGTTAGAAACACAAGTATTGAACGGTTTTGTTAAATCCATCTTGTGCATTAGTATGAGAACTATGTAAAACAGGCAGGCTTTTAAAATTGAAATGGTTAGAATGAATCCATAGACGCCGAAAAAAGCTAATCTACTGTCGCTATACATTTCAGTTAAGTCCAGCTTTTGATAAAGATTTGGGATAAATTCAGGCTTATACAGACTGAAAAAGAAATTTACCAGTAGGCCTCCTGCTTCAACGCCCAAGCCGACAAAAATAATCCAGACTCCAAAATATAAGCCCCAAAATACGAAGTTGTTTGTTTTTAACATCTTGTTTAATTTTAGTTTAACGGGACTAATATAATAAATATTTATTGATAAACAACAAAAATAGATTTTTATTCGGAAATAATTGAGTTTAGCGCTTAAACCCAGATTCCGCTTATGGAGCACAACATTGGAAGGAGTACACCCTGATCAACCTTTCTGTAACCTGCCGATCAGATTGACGCTCCGTTCGTAGATCAGTTTGAATACCGGATCGAACAGATCATCATCAAAATAGGGATCCGGCACGGTATCATTCTCAATGAACAAGGCGACCTTTTGCCTTTGCTCGTCACTTTTCGCCAAAGCAAGTACATCCCGCAGGTTTTGCCTGTCCATTACAAATATCCGGTCATACCGGTCAAAAAAATGAGTCTGGAAATGCTGGGCCCGCTGATTACTGATATCGATCCCATTTGTGAGCGCAGTACGGATGGCACGCTGATCCGGAGCCTGACCGACATGCCAATCCCCTGTACCTGCCGAATCTATGACCCAATCCAATCCCCGTTCAGCTACCAGATGCTCCACAATTCCGTGAGCCAGGGGCGAACGGCAGATATTGCCCAGACAAACCATCAGGATTTTCATAATAGGCCCTCCCCAAAAAAGTATGGTTGATAAAATGAACTACCGTGGGGCCGAACCCCAAATCTTATAATAATGCTTATAAAAAAGGACAGCTTGCCGGGCTGTCCTGAATATTCTTATTGGAATTTTTTGGCATTCACCTTCCGCTCATTCTCTGTCAGGTAAATTTTCCGCAAACGGATGCTTTTCGGTGTCACCTCAATGTATTCGTCTCCCTGAATATATTCCATGGACTCTTCCAGTGAAAACTTGATTGCCGGAGCGATGCGCACGTTGTCATCACTTCCGGAAGCCCGCATATTGGTCAGTTGTTTTCCCTTGACCAGATTGATCACCAGATCATTGTCCCGGATATGCTCTCCCACGATCTGACCTTCATAAATATCTACTCCCGGATCGACAAAGAAACGGCCCCGGTCCTGCAATTTATCAATGGAATAAGCTGTTGTCTGCCCTTTTTCCATGGAAACCAACACGCCTGCCAGCCGCCCTGCGATCGGGCCCTTCCAGGGGTCATAGGATTTAAAACGGTGGGCCATAACGGCTTCTCCACCGGTGGCGGTCAATACGTTATTTCGCAGGCCGATGATCCCTCTGGACGGGATTTCAAACTCCAGGTGCTGCATGGAACCTTTGGTCTCCATGACCAGCAACTCTCCCTTGCGCTGGGTCACCAGTTCGATCACCTTGCCGGAAACCTCTGCCGGCACATCGACCACCAGCACTTCGACCGGCTCACATTTGACACCGTCAATCTCCTTGATGATCACCTGTGGCTGGCCCACCTGCAATTCATAACCTTCCCGGCGCATGGTCTCGATCAATACAGACAAGTGCAGGATCCCCCGCCCATAGACCAGATAGGAGTCAGGTGAATCGGTAGGGATCACTTTGAGTGCCAGGTTTTTCTCCATTTCCTTATACAAACGATCATGCAGGTGCCTTGAAGTCACAAACTTACCCTCTTTTCCAAAGAAAGGAGAGGTGTTGATCGTAAACAACATATTCATTGTTGGCTCGTCAATATGTATCACTTCCAATTGTTCCGGCTGATCAAAATCCGCAATGGTATCTCCGATTTCAAAACCTTCGATCCCGACCACCGCACAGATATCGCCCGCCTTGACTTCCTGGGTTTTTATTTTGCCCAGGCCCTCAAATGTATAGAGTTCTTTGACCCTGCTTTTGACAACTTTACCGTCTTTCTTCATTAACGAAACGGGTTGGTTTTCCCTGATGACCCCGCGGGCAACCCGGCCGATTGCAATCCGGCCCACAAAGGATGAATAATCCAGGGAAGTTACCTGCATTTGCAGGGTGCCCTCATTGTAGGGAGCGGAAGGAATATGCTCCAGAATCGCTTCTAATAAACTTGAAAAATCGGCTTCAGGGTTTTTCCAGTCCTTGCCCATCCATCCCTGTTTGGAAGAACCATAGAGTACCGGAAAATCCAGTTGCTCCTCGGTGGCATCCAGGTTGAAGAACAGTTCGAAAACCGCTTCATAAACCTCTTCGGGACGGCAATTTTCCTTATCAACTTTATTGACAATGACCAAAGGTTTCAAACCCAGTGCCAGCGCCTTTTGGGTCACAAACCGGGTCTGGGGCATAGGGCCTTCAAACGCATCGACCAACAAGATGACCCCGTCGGCCATTTTTAATACACGCTCTACTTCACCGCCAAAATCAGCGTGACCAGGTGTGTCAATGATGTTGATCTTGACATCCTGATATTTTACAGCTACGTTTTTTGAAACAATGGTGATGCCACGTTCCCGCTCCAGGTCATTATTGTCCAGAATCAGGTCGCCCGGTTGTTCTTTGTCCCTGAAAAGATTTGTAAAGTGTAGGATTTTGTCCACTAAAGTGGTTTTACCGTGGTCAACGTGTGCGATGATCGCAATGTTTCTGATTTTTTGCATCCAGCAATGAGTTTTTTAATGAGGGCGCAAAATTAGACAAAATTCTTGTTATTTGCAACTTAATCATGTCGCAAACCAAGAAAAATCAATCAGAAACAAACGAATCTGCGACAGCGGTTTTTCAGAGCACCCCCAATTCCTTACCCACTTTGGTAAAGGCGGCAATGGCCTTGTCCAGGTGGGTGCGGTCATGGCCTGCTGAAATCTGCACCCGGATCCGGGCCTGCCCCTTGGGTACTACCGGGAAATAGAAACCGATCACATAAATCCCTTCATCCAGCATTTTTGCTGCAAATTCCTGTGCCAGTTTGGCATCATACAGCATGACCGGTACGATTGGATGAGTACCCGGCTTAATATCGAAGCCGGCTTCGGTCATTTTTTCCCGGAAATAGCTGGTATTGTCGGCCAGTTTATCTCTCAATTCAGTTGTTTCACTCAGCAGATCCAGCACCCGGATCGATGCGCCCACAATCGAAGGGGCCAGGGTATTGGAAAACAAATAGGGCCGTGAACGCTGACGGAGCATTTCGATGATTTCTTTTTTTCCCGAGGTGAATCCGCCGGAAGCACCCCCCAGTGCTTTTCCCAATGTGCCGGTAATAATATCCACCCGGTCCATCACACCATGCAGCTCGTGGGTTCCCCTGCCGGTACGGCCGATGAATCCGGTACTGTGCGAATCGTCCACCATGACCAGTGCTCCGTATTGATCAGCCAGGTCACATATTTTATCAAGGGGCGCGATTGCTCCGTCCATAGAGAAGGAACCGTCCGTCACAATAATTTTGAAACGGGCATCCCGGGCAGCCTTCAATTGCTCCTCGAGATCCGCCATGTCACAATTTTTGTAGCGGAACCGCTGTGCCTTGCAGAGCCGTACCCCATCAATAATGGAGGCATGGTTCAGTTCATCCGAAATGATCGCATCTTCCGGGCCGAAAAGCGGTTCAAAAATCCCTCCATTAGCATCAAAGGCTGCGGCATACAGGATCGTGTCTTCCATTCCCAGAAAGGTCGAAATCTTTTCTTCCAGGATTTTATGATTATCCTGTGTCCCGCAGATGAAGCGCACCGAAGACATTCCGTATCCATGACTGTCGAGAGCCGCTTTGGCTGCCCGGAGTACTTCCGGATGCGAGGACAGGCCCAGGTAATTATTGGCACAGAAATTCAGGACTTCCTGCCCGCCTTTGATCCTGATCGCAGCGGCCTGGGGTGTAATAATAATACGTTCTTCCTTATAAAGACCGGCATCCCTGATGGATTGTATCTCTTGCTGCAGCGCAGCTTTAAAATCTCCGTACATAATATTAAGGTATTAATGAATCGTAAACACAAGACTTAGAGCCGCAAATACAGGATTCAGAATCGTATATACAAGACTCAGCGATCCTGATCCGGCTTGTCCTTCCTTCTGTTTTCCCGGATCACTTCGATCACCGGAGGCAGCATGGACAGACCGATAATGGCAAATATAACAAAAGTAAAATTGTCCCTGATGACCGGGATACCCCCGAAAAAATAGCCCAGAAATAAAAAGGAAGTGATCCACACAATTCCTCCGATGACATTGAAGGAAGCGAAGCGGCCGTACTTCATGGTTCCGATCCCGGCCACAAAAGGGGCAAAGGTGCGGATAATCGGCACAAAGCGGGCATAGATAATGGTCTTTCCCCCGTACTTGTCATAGAACCGCTGGGTTTTGTCCAGATATTCCTTTTTGAGGAGTTTGTAACGGCCGCTGAAGGCCTTGGGCCCGACATATTTCCCTATATGGTAATTGACCATATCCCCCAGCACCGCCGCCACGATCAGCAGCAGACACATCAGATAAATATTGAGGTCGGTTTCAGGCTTTGCAATAATGGCCCCTGTCGCAAACAGGAGGCTATCACCGGGAAGAAATGGAGTCACCACCAATCCCGTTTCGGCAAAAATGATCAGAAATAGGATCAGGTAGGTCCAGGTCTGATAGTTATTGACGATTTCCACCAGATGGGCATCAATATGCAAAATAAAATCTATCAGCGAGCCAATCAGTTCCAATCCGAAAAAAGTTTAAACTGTAAAATTTCCTGTAAAATTGTAAAACCTATAACGGCTGTCTATCCGATATTATTCAGCATTACCGGCATCACCAGCATCAGAATATCCTCGTCTTCATCGCTCACGGCCGGCAAAAGCAGGCCGGCCCGGTTGGGCGTGCTCATTTTGATGACCACTTCCTCGCTACTCAGGTTTGACAGCATTTCGATCAGGAATTTGGCATTGAAGCCGATTTCCATATCATCTCCCTCAAACTGGCAGGATAGCCTTTCGTGTGCTTCGTTTGCAAAATCCAGATCTTCGGACGAAATGTGGAGCTCACTGCCCGATATTTTCAGACGCACCTGATGTGTGGTTTTGTTGGCAAAGATCGATACCCTTTTGAGGGTGTTGAGGAAAATGCCCCTGTCCAGGGTCAGGATATTGGGATTGACCTGTGGGATCACCGCTTCATAATCCGGATAGCGTTCATCGACCAGACGGCAGATCAGATGGATGCTCCCAAAACTGAAAAACGCGTTGGTATTATTGTATTGTACATTCACATCCACATCTTCGGAAGGCAGCGAGGATTTCAACAGGGAAAGCGCTTTTTTGGGCAGGATCAGTGATGTTGCATTTTCCGAGCCCAGATCCTTCCGGCGGTAGCGGACCAGTTTGTGGGCATCGGTAGCCACAAAGGTGACGGAATCCGATCCCAGTTGCACCAGCACCCCTGCCATAGCCGGTCTCAGTTCATCATTGCTGACCGCAAAAAGAGTCTTGTTGATCGCTTCCGATAAAATGGGAGCTGCAATCGATACCTTAGAAGCATTTTCCACGACCGGAATCTTGGGAAAATCATCCGCATTCTCGCCGCTGAGTTTGTATTTTCCATCACCCGCACTGATCTCAATGGCCAGTGTACCCTGATCCACCGAGAAAGCCACCGGTTGATCCGGCAGCGTCTTGAGCGTTTCGATCAGAATCCTTGAAGGCATGGCTACCCGCCCATCTTCTTTGGCCTCAATGGGTAAAGAAGTCACCATAGAGGTTTGCAGGTCAGTAGCAGAAATGGTCAATAAATTATCTTTGATCTCGAAAAGAAAATTTTCAAGTATGGGCAGGACGGTGCTACTGCTCGATGCACCGCTGATAGCCTGCAATTGCTTGAGCAATGTAGAAGTTGAAACGATAAACCTCATGTCTGTTAGAGCTATTTACATTAATCTTATACGTGCAATGATAAGCAAAAGATTTCAGATTTTTGGAACGAATAAATAAATTACCTTTGCTGCATGAGGATTATGGCATTTGATTATGGGACCAAGAGGATCGGCATTGCGGTGACCGACCCCCTGCAATTGATAGCCAATGCCCTCACCACAGTACATCCGGAAAAGGTTGATGCGTTTCTTGCAGATTATCTGAAAGCGGAGCAAGTGGCTCTCTTTGTGGTTGGAATGCCCCTGCAAATGGACGGAACCCCCTCCCAATCGGCTGCTCATATTATCGGCTTTATCCGCAAGCTCAGACGTAATTATCCGGCGATTCCCGTAGTTGAAATGGATGAACGTTTCACCTCCAAAATGGCCACAGCCAGCATTCTGGCGGCAGGAGCCAGTCAGAAACAGCGCCGTGACAAAGCACTGGTGGATGTAGTATCGGCGACCCTGATCCTCCAATCCTATCTGGAGAAAAGGGAGCTGGGAGGGTTTGATTGATTTATTGGATTATTTTATAAAATAATTTTAAAAAAAATGGCAGCAATTCATTTTTTTTCAGAAGAAACCGACTTTGTACCCAAACAAAAAATGGCCATACGGGAATGGCTGCGCGAGACTGCCCGGCACGAAGGGTTCGGTATCGGAGAGCTGAATTTTGTTTTTTGCTCCGATCATTATCTTCTGTCCATCAATCAGCAATACCTGCAACATGATACCTATACCGATATCGTGACCTTTGACAATAGTGAAAAGCAGGATCAATTGGCGGGAGACATCTTCATCAGTATTGACCGTGTCCGGGAAAATGCCGGGAAATATCAGGTCAGGGAAGAAGAAGAATTGCACCGGGTCATCGTTCACGGGCTGCTTCACCTTTGTGGTTATGGTGACAAAGGCCTGGCGGAAAAGAAGAAAATGACGGAAAAAGAGGACTACTTCCTGGCGCGGCGGCGTTTTTCAATCAAATAATAAACCACCGTGGTGCAAAAAGCAATGGCAAAAGCCCTCAGAAAAAAGAGGTAATCGAGATGGGTGTCCCAACCCCCGAAATAAGCAATGGATGCTGGAATCACCAGCATCCAGCAAAAGAAAAGTATATATTTCGGCTGTAAAATCTGCATCCTTCTCAGATTCAGAAACGCTCAAATTGCGAGAAGAAGAAGTTGCCTTCAGCCGCCGCATTTTCATCCGAATCCGAACCGTGGATCGCATTGGCATCGATCGATTTTGCGTATTTGTTGCGGATCGTACCGGCTTCGGCCTTGCTCGGATCAGTCGCACCGATCAGCGTGCGGAAACTTTCCACAGCATTGTCTTTTTCAAGAATTGCTGCCACGATCGGGCCTGATGTCATAAAATCCACCAGTTCTCCATAAAAAGGACGTTCTTTGTGTACGGCATAAAAAGCTCCGGCAGTTTCTTTGCTCAGGCGCGTGTATTTCATCGCGATGATTTTGAAACCTGCGGCAATGATGTCATTCAAAATAGCACCGGTGTGGCCATTGCCCACTGCGTCGGGCTTGATCATGGTAAAAGTTCTGTTTGTAGTCATTAAGTCAAAATTTTTTGCAAAAGTAGGCTTTTTTACCGGATATAGGAAAGTAGCAAAGAAAAGAAATTAATAATTCTTAACTTTGTTGCATGACGGAATTAAATCTGCAGACAACCATTGATCCGGATTCGGGTTTTTGTTTTGGTGTGGTGTATGCCATTGATATGGCCGAGGAAATTCTGGCAGAGGATGGCTATCTATATTGTCTGGGGGACATCGTCCATAATGATGAGGAGGTGACCCGTCTGAAAGAAAAGGGTCTCCGCATTATCGATCATCAGAAGTTTGAAACACTCCATAATGAAAAGGTCCTGATCCGTGCGCACGGGGAGGCCCCGGAAACTTACAAACGGGCACTGGAAAATAACATTACCCTGATCGACGCCTCTTGTCCGGTG
The DNA here is from genome assembly GCA_040392005.1 of Parapedobacter defluvii. GTDB lineage: Bacteria > Bacteroidota > Bacteroidia > Sphingobacteriales > Sphingobacteriaceae > DASRQK01. The sequence goes on along the minus strand of JBEBWT010000013.1, from coordinate 12,922 downwards.
GTGCTGAAATTGCAGAACCGGATCAAATCTTCCTATGACAACAAAGAGAACATATTGATCTACGGCAAGCACGGTCATGCCGAGGTGATCGGATTGCAGGGGCAGACCGGCAATGACGCAATGGTATTTCAGGATATGGACGAGTTGGACAAGCTGGATCTGCCCGGGCAGATCACCCTGTACAGCCAAACAACCAAGAGTACCGATAAGTTTTATGAAATCAAGGATGAACTGATCCGCAGAGGATACGAAGTCAAGGCAAATGATACCATTTGCCGTCAGGTCTCCAACCGCTACGAAGATCTGGTCCACTTTGCCAGTCAATTTGATAAGGTGGTATTTGTGGCCGGGAAGAAATCCTCGAATGGCAAAGTACTGTTTGAAGTATGCCGCCAGAGCAATCCCAGCACTTTTTTTGTATCGGATCCTTCCGAACTGCGAAAGGAATGGTTTGGTGAACAGGATAAAATTGGTATTTGCGGTGCAACCTCAACCCCGCGCTGGCTCATGGAGAATGTACAGAAACGACTCCAGGAGCTATAATTTGAATATAGTATGAAGCAACCTAAAAAAGGTATTTTACTGGTCAATCTGGGCACACCGGACCGGCCGGAAAAGCCGGATGTAAAGCGTTATCTCAATCAATTTCTCATGGATGGCCGGGTGATCGACATCCCCTTTCTGCGCCGTGCCCTGCTGGTGCGGGGCATCATTGTCCCTTTCCGTACCGCCAATTCCACAAAATTGTATAAATCCATCTGGGACGATCGGACCGGTTCGCCTTTGATGCATTACAGTATCCGTCAACAACAATTGCTGCAGGAGACATTGGGTGAGGACTATCAGGTGGAACTGGCCATGCGCTACCAGAACCCGTCCATTGCCGCTGCGCTGGACAATCTCAGGAAGATGCAGGTGGAAAGTATCCGGGTGATTCCGCTTTTCCCCCAATATGCTTCGGCCACCACTGGTTCCATTTTTCAGGAGGTGATGGAAAGGATGCGGACCTGGCATACCTTCCCGGAATTGTCTTTTGTTAATGATTATTATGAAGATGAGTTGATGGTCGAAGCATTTGCAGAGAATGCACAGCAGTATGCCTTCAAAGAATACGATCATTTTCTGTTCAGTTACCACGGACTGCCAGTTCGTCAGTTGGCTGACAATGAGCCTTCCGGAGATCATGATTGTCAGAAAGCAGGATGCCTGCATGAGATCAACCATGCCAACCGGCTCTGCTATGTAGCGCAATGCTATGCCACTTCCAGGGCCATTGTACAAAAGCTGGGTATCGCCGAAAAGGACTATACGGTCTGTTTTCAGTCCCGTTTGGGCAAAACTCCCTGGATCCAGCCCTATACTTCCGATGTGCTGAAGACCCGGGCAGAGCAGGGCAATAAGCGGCTGTTGGTTTTCTGTCCCGCATTTGTTGCAGATTGCCTGGAAACAATCTATGAAATTGGCATAGAATATGACGAAGAATTCAGGGAGTTGGGAGGTGAGAAGGTACAATTGGTGGAAAGCCTCAACGAACATCCCAAATGGGTGGAAGTCCTGCGACGGCTCGCCCTGAATGAATAACTATGATTTTTTTTAACAGTATTGTTCTTCTGGTCATCGACCTTTATATTTTCAAGGGGCTGAGGGCTACGCAACTGCGTTTTCCAAAGTCCCGTGTATTCCCCTTTCTCTGGTGGGGTTACAGTTTTTTGCTGATCATCAGTGTATTTATCAGTATCTATACCAACATCCCCCTGATGATCCGGTCGGTAATTCTGGTGACATTCTTTTCTACCTTTATTACCAAGTTTATCTATATCCTGATCCTGTTGGCCGATGATATGCGCCGTGGAGGGGTCTGGCTGAAACGGTTGATGTTCCCTGCCCGCAGAAGGCGTTTGAAACAAATCCGGAAATACCGGAAACTGCGCGGGCAAGGAAAGGTTGTGGAGGCACCGGCCCCACTGCCGGAAAACCCGGTAAAGGGAATCAGCCGATCCGAATTTTTGACCCGTGCTGGGATCCTGGTCGCCGCGGCACCGCTGGCACCCATTTCCTGGGGAATCATATCAGGGGCCTATGATTACCGGATCCGCCGCCAGAAACTATACCTCCCCAATCTGCCCAAAGCCTTTGATGGCATGCAGATCGGTCAGCTTTCGGATATTCACTCCGGTAGTTTTTATAATAAGAAAGCGGTCACGGGAGGTGTAGAACTCCTGCTGGCTGAAAAGCCGGACGTCGTGTTTTTTACCGGAGATCTGGTCAATAACCTGGCAGGCGAAATGCGGGATTATCAGGATATTTTCAACAAGGTGCAGGCACCTCTTGGGGTGTATTCCGTATTGGGCAACCACGACTATGGCGACTATCATTTTGGCCGGGAGGCCTCAACTGCCAAAGCTAAAAATCTGGCCGATCTGATCGATATCCATCAGGTCATGGGCTGGGATCTGCTGCAAAATGAAAACCGCACCATCCGGATCAACAATGAAGAAATTGCTGTCCTGGGAGTAGAAAACTGGGGTACCGGTCGTTTCCCAAAATATGGAAATCTGGCAGAAGCACTGTCGGGCACGCAGGATGCTCCCGTCAAATTGCTTTTATCCCACGATCCTTCCCACTGGAGAGCACAGATCCTCCCGGATTCGGATGTGGATGTGACCTTCAGCGGCCATACCCACGGGATGCAGTTTGGTATCCGGGGAGAACACTTCAAATGGAGCCCCGTACAGTATATCTATAAGGAATGGGCAGGTCTGTACCGGGAGGGCGGCAGCCAGTTGTATGTCAATACCGGATTTGGATTTCTGGGCTATCCGGGCCGGGTGGGGATCGTGCCGGAGATTACCATTTTTGAACTGGTCCGCGGAGAGCAGCCCGTTTCCTGATCATTTACTGGGATTCCAGGCAGAAGGGATTTCATATGAGGCCATTCATTCTGCACCGAAAATCACAAATTTTTGTAACGGACAGGCTATTTCGGGGTCTAACTATAAAATAGTCGCCCCATGTCGGTAAAAATGTCTTATCGTGAAAACGTCAAGCTGTCGCTGCAATCCATCAGCAGCAACAAGTTGCGTACGTTCCTGACCGCCCTGATCATTGCCATCGGCATTACGGCCCTGGTAGGAATCCTGACCTCCATTGATGCCATTAAAAGTTCGGTGACCGATTCTTTTTCGGCTATGGGCTCCAATTCCTTCAATATCCGCAACCGGGGAATGAACATTCAGATCGGCGGCAGCGGGACCAGACCGAAAAGCTATACCCGCATCACTTATCCCCAGGCCAAGCAATTCAAGGATCAATATGACTTTCCAAGTCTTGTTTCCCTTTCCGCTTATGCTACTTCGGGAGCTGTGGCCAAATACAAAAGCGAGCAGACGAATCCCAATATCAATGTAATGGGATCGGACGAAAATTACCTCGAAACCGCCGGATACAAGTTGTCGTCCGGGCGGAATTTTTCATTAAGGGAAGTCGAGTATGGCAGCAGTGTGGTGATCATCGGGGGTGAAGTCCTGAAACGCTTGTTCAAGGACGGGGATGACCCCATCAATCAATTTATTACGATCGGAAGCAACCGGTATCAGGTCATCGGGGTATTGGAAGACAAAGGATCCAGTGCCGGATTCGGAGGGGACCGTACCTGTATCGTCCCCCTGATCAAAGCCCGTTCCATTATGGCTTATGGCCAACCCTCTTATACTATTACCGTAATGAACAGGGACCCCCAGCGGGTCGAGTCGGCCATTGGTGAGGCCACGGCCCTGTTCCGGAATATCCGCGGGGTACGAACCACGCAAGAGTCAAATTTTGAGATCACAAAGAGTGATGCTGTCGCTCAGGTGTTGCTGGAAAGCCTGACCTATGTGACTTTGGGTGCGGTGGTGATTGCCATCATTACCCTGATGGGAGCCTCGATCGGCCTGATGAATATCATGCTGGTGTCGGTGACCGAGCGGACCCGTGAGATCGGTATCCGGAAAGCCATCGGAGCTACCCCTACGGTGATCAGGAGGCAATTCCTGACCGAAGCGGTGGTTATTTGCCTGATCGGCGGAATGGCCGGGGTGATCATGGGCATCCTGATCGGCAATGGTCTTGCGATTATCCTGGGGGCCAGTTTCCTGATCCCCTGGAATTGGATTCTCCTGGGTTTATTGGTCTGTGTGCTGGTGGGAATGCTTTCCGGATATTATCCGGCGTCCAAAGCGTCCAGACTGGATCCGGTAGAGGCCCTGCGTTACGAATAAGCTGATACATACATGAGAGCGGTTATCCAGCGGGTCAGTGAAGCCTCCTGTACAGTAGAAGGCCAGATTACCGGTAAGATAGGCCCCGGCTTATTGGTTCTGCTGGGAATCGAAGAGCAGGATGGCCCGGAGGATGTGCAGTGGATCGCCCAGAAAATAGTAAATCTCCGCATTTTTTCCGATGAAAACGGATTGATGAACCGCTCCGTCCAGGATATTCAGGGGGATGTGTTGCTGATTTCGCAGTTTACCTTATTGGCCCAGACAAAAAAGGGAAACCGTCCTTCCTTCATTCGGGCGGCACGGCCGGAACAAGCCATTCCATTATATGAGACCGCCAAAAATGCATTTGCCGGATTGTTGGAAAAAGAAATCCACTGTGGTATCTTTGGTGCGGATATGAAGATCCGCCTGCTCAATGACGGTCCGGTCACGATCATCATGGACACCCGTGACAAGGACAATCATTAATCAGGAATAATTCCAGGTGATGGATGAGCAATGTCTTTGGACAGTACTTAAACCGGAGACACGTTAAATATTAGCATAATCGAATATGACCATAGAAGAAGCCCAACGCATTGTCGATCAGTGGATACAGGAGAAAGGGGTGCGTTATTTCAACGAATTGACCAATACTGCTATCCTGATGGAAGAAGTGGGGGAGGTAGCGAGGATTATGGCCCGCCAGTACGGTGAGCAATCCTTCAAAAAATCGGATGAGAACAGGGAGCTGGCCGATGAACTGGCCGATGTACTGTTTGTGCTGATCTGTCTGGCCAATCAAACCGGCGTGGACCTCACGGAGGCCCTGCACAAAAACCTGGAGAAAAAAACAAAGCGGGACTCTGCGAGGCACCGGGACAATCCGAAATTGCAGTAACACCCAGAAAGATTACCGTAAAACACAAAAAAACAAGGGGCCATCCAGACGGATAGCCCCTTGCCATTCTTAGTATAAAACTGAGACCCAATAGCGATTGAGCTCAATTTGCATTAGCGTGAATTACATCATCCCGCCCATGCCGCCGCCCATAGGAGGCATACCGGCACCAGGCTTGTCATCTTCCGGTTCGTCAGCCAAAACCGCTTCTGTTGTCAGCAACATGGAAGCGATAGACGCTGCATTCTCAAGCGCTACACGAGACACTTTGGTTGGGTCGATGACACCTGCACTGATCAGATTCTCATAGACATCTGTACGGGCATTGTATCCGAAATCATCTTTTCCTTCTTTTACCTTCTGTACCACGATGGCACCTTCGATGCCGGCGTTGTTGCAGATCTGGCGCAGTGGTTCCTCGATGGCACGGCGGATGATATCGATACCGATGTTCTCATCCTCATTGGCACCTTTCAAATCTTTCAATGCCGCAGAAGCACGGATAAAGGCAACACCGCCACCGGCTACAATTCCTTCCTCAACGGCAGCACGGGTCGCATGCAGAGCATCGTCCACCCGGTCTTTCTTCTCTTTCATCTCCACTTCGGTCGTTGCACCCACATACAGCACGGCTACACCACCGGCCAATTTGGCCAGGCGTTCCTGCAATTTCTCGCGGTCGTAATCTGAAGTCGTGGTTTCGATCTGTGCTTTGATCTGGTTTACCCGTGCTTTGATATCCTCTGCTTGTCCGGCACCGTTGATTACGGTAGTGTTGTCCTTGTCCACCACTACTTTCTCGGCTTGTCCCAGGTAGGAAAGATCCGCATTTTCCAGCTTGTAACCTCTTTCTTCAGAGATGACGGTACCGCCGGTCAGGATCGCGATATCCTCCAGCATGGCCTTGCGGCGATCACCGAAGCCTGGCGCTTTCACAGCAGCTACTTTCAGGGAGCCGCGGATTTTATTGACCACCAGCGTAGCCAGTGCCTCACCATCCAGGTCCTCGGCGATGATCAGCAGCGGTTTGCCGGTCTGTACCTGTTTTTCCAGGATTGGCAGCAATTCCTTCATATTGCTGATTTTCTTGTCGTAGATCAGAATGTAAGGGTTTTCCAAGTCGGCTTCCATTTTGTCCGAATTGGTCACGAAGTATGGAGAAAGATAACCACGGTCAAACTGCATACCTTCCACAGTTTTGACTTCGGTCTCCGTACCTTTCGCTTCTTCCACAGTGATCACACCGTCTTTGCCCACTTTTTCCATGGCTTCTGCGATCAGCGAACCGATCAGATCATCATTGTTGGCTGAGATGGTTGCTACTTGTTTGATCTTGTTGATGTCTTCACCTACGGATTGGGACTGGGATTGCAGGCTGGCTACCACGGTAGAGACTGCTTTGTCGATCCCCCTTTTCAGATCCATCGGGTTTGCACCTGCAGCGACCGACTTGATGCCCGGGGTAATGATGGCCTGGGCCAATACGGTTGCGGTGGTGGTACCGTCACCTGCCTGATCCGCAGTCTTGGAAGCGACTTCCTTGACCATTTGTGCACCCATGTTTTCCAGGGGATCTTTCAGATCGATTTCTTTGGCTACGGTCACCCCGTCTTTAGTAATGGCCGGGGAACCAAATTTTTTCTCGATAATTACATGCCGTCCTTTTGGACCCAGTGTTACTTTTACTGCGTTCGCCAGGATATCCACACCTTTTTTCAGGGCGTCACGCGCTTCGACATTATATTTTACTTGTTTTGCCATCTTTTTTATTGCTGATAAATGTGATTATTGTGATTGATATTTACGGGTCGGCTGATTATAAAACAGCGTAAATATCCGATTCTCTCATGATTAAATATTCTTTTCCTTCGTAGGTAAATTCAGTGCCGGAATACTTTCCGTACAATACTACATCTCCCACTTTTACTGTTGGTTTTTTGTCTTCACCATCCACTTCCGAAATCGCAACGACTGTCCCTTTTGAGGGCTTTTCTTTTGCGGTATCGGGGATGTAGATCCCTGAAGCTGTTTTTTCTTCTGCAGCAGCAGGCTCAACTATTACTCTGTTAGCTGTTCCCGCAACGGGTTTAATACTTAATGCCATAATCGAAATTAATTTTTGTTTTTATGTTTTTGATTTTCCCGGATCCAAAAGAACCGGAATTGAATATTATTCACTCTTACTTATCAGCATCAACTGTGCCAATGGGTGAAGGAAGGGAGTCTCTGTCAGGATTTCAATTGTTTTCGGCTGAAAAGACAGCATCCGGATTTGAATAGTGTCATGATGACAGTTTTTGCTGACAGTTTTCTCCGGGGTGGGGGTATAAAAATCCCCATCCGTTAATGGAATGGGGATTCTTGTACAATCAAATATTTTGTTGTGTGCCCGTTATCGCTGGCTTATTGCGCCGAATCAGCGGGGCTTGCTTCCACTACCGGAGCCGGAGCCGCCTCTGAAGGCATGGTCGGAAGGATACTTGAACTGCCTGCTTCAATATCAGCTGCCCGGCCACCAGATACTGGTCCCGAAGAAGCCGGCATCACATTGATCGCCAGAGAAATCACGATGATTGAAATGATCAGGCCCCAGGTCATTTTTTCCAGAAAATCACCGGTCCTTTTGACACCCATGATATTGGTTCCGCCAGCGAATCCTGAAACCAGACCGCCACCTTTGGGGTTTTGGATCAGTACAAAAAAGGATAATAATACACTGGCTAAAATGATCAGTATAACGAATATAGTTTGCATCTCTTGAATACGATTATAGTAATTTATTTTTTAACTCCGCAATCCGGTCGGCAAAGTAACTACTTTTTTCGGGAAATTTCAAACTTAATTTTTCATAAACTTCCAGCGCCTTGGGATATAAGCCCTGCTCCACGTAAATTTTGGCCAATGTTTCCGTCACCACGGACCCGTCATCACTGGCACTTTTGCGGGCTTTGTTTTCCAGATTCAGCTTCTCCGGCTTAGGTGGAGATATTTTAGGTTCCTCCTGAATAAAACGCTCGATCACCGGATCCGATTTTTTTGGCACCTGGAAATGAATGGCAGGCAATTGCAGGTTTTCGCTCATTTTTTGCTCGGGTTCTTGCAGATGAAAGATATTTTCCCGGATCTGCTGATCCAGTAACTCCCTTTCCTGTCGCTCCCGCAATGCATGCTGAGCCTGATTCCCGGCCGGTTTCTTTTCCCCTTTTACCAGTGGCTCCATTTGTGCAATCGGGGCATAAGGCGTATAGGTGTCGGCGAAATCCATTCTGGTTTTGTTGAGCCACCACAAAAACGAATAGGGCAGATGTTCGTCGTTATAAACACTGACCTGAGCCTCTACTATTTCTTTCTGCGCTGTGTTCTTCTTCTCCTTCAAAGGCACGTTCTCTCCGGTATCATTTCCCTCCCCGACCAAAGACACTTTCTTTTGCAGGTAGCGCTCGTCCCAAAGCAGATGCGCATACAAACCCGGTTGTCTCTGCTGCGCCCCGTTCAGTACATGCAATGCCTGCATATAAGGGTATTGTTCCAAAAGACCCGCAATGGCTGCCGGATCCCCCTGACCCGGATCGGTCAGCAACTGTTTGAATATGGTTTTGTTCTCGTTCATTTCTAAAAATACGTTGGTCTGACTTACTTCGGCCAGCTTTTATCAATACTTGTTTGAAATGTTTCTACCAATTGGCAAATGCCCGGTTGTAAATCTCTTCTGTCAGCATTTCCACGATATCTTTGACAATCTGCTCCTCCTGCGCCTGAATGGGTTGGGTGGCTGAAGAAAAATCCTTATATCGGGTGAAAGGCAGTTCAAAATTGTCTTCCGGCTGCTTGGAATTGGTATATTTGATCGTGACTGTAATGGTCAGGCGGTTCAATGCGGCCCGGTCCGTACCGGCCTCTACTGCGGCCGGACCGATGGTATAATTGGTGATCCTGCCCTCAAAAATCCCGTCACCGTCATTGGCTACCTGACTCAGGCGGGACTGGGTCCGGATCCGTGCCTTCAACCGCTCCGTCAATGTTTCACTGAGCGTCGGATATACAATGGCTGCCTGGTTTTCAATGAAATGTACCGTCACCGTTTTCATATCTGCAGGGATCGATCCGCCGGAAAAGCTATAACGGACCCCACAGGCCGCAGCGAGGGACAATCCCAGCACTATGAGCAGTAATAAGAAAGAATTACATTTTTTCATCCTTTAGTTCAGATTGAGATCCTTGATTTTGCGGTATAGCGTACGTTCGGAAATTCCCAGTTCCTGCGCGGCCGACTTTCGTTTGCCCTTATGTTTTTTGAGCGCTTTTCTGATCAGATCCGACTCTTTTTCCACTAAAGACAGCGACTCTTCCACCTCTTCGGCTTCCTGTGCCGGAATCTGGAAATCATCGTTCCTGCCTGATTGGGGCTGGTGGATGGTCAGCGTGGAGGAGGAAGGCATGGGTTCATTGACATAATTGTCCACCTCCTTGTATAGTTGATTGATATAGGGAGAGTGTTCAGTGAACACATTATTGGTCAACCCGTTTTCCACGATGCCGACCACCAGTTTTTTCAACTCCACCATGTCTCTTTTCATGTCGAAAAGTACCTTGTACAACAGATCCCGATCCGAGAAATCTTCTTTATTGCTACCGGAAGCAGTAGGTATATGTACCGGGAGATTGCTTTTGCTTTCCTGGGGCAGGTAATGGCTCAGGATGACTGCATCCACTGTTCTTTCCTTTTCCAGTACTGCCAGTTGCTCCGCAATATTTTTCAACTGGCGGACATTTCCCGGCCAGGGGTAATTGCTGAGCATTTGCTGAGCATCTTCAGTCAATTGGATGGACGGGCTTCTGTATTTATCCGTAAAATCTGCAATAAATTTCCGGAATAGCAGATAGATATCGTCCTTTCGCTCCCGCAATGCCGGAATGCGCAGCGGGACGGTATTGAGCCGGTAGTACAGGTCTTCCCTGAATTTTCCGTTCTGCACCGCTTGGTAAACATCCACATTTGTGGCAGCAATGACCCGTACATTGGTCTTCTGCACTTTGGATGATCCCACCCTGATGTATTCACCGGATTCCAATACCCGCAGCAGCCGGGCCTGGGTACCCGTCGGGAGTTCCCCGACCTCATCCAGAAAGATCGTACCCCCATCTACCACTTCAAAATATCCTTTCCGGGCCTCATGGGCACCGGTAAACGACCCTTTTTCATGTCCGAACAGCTCGGAATCAATGGTTCCTTCCGGGATGGCCCCGCAGTTTACAGCAATAAAGGGTCCGTGTTTCCTGGCGCTCAGATTGTGTATAATATGTGAGAAAACTTCTTTACCGCTGCCGCTTTCCCCTGTGATCAATACAGAGATATCAGTGGGGGCCACCTGTTTGGCCACATTGATCGCCCGGTTGAGCAGGGGAGAATTCCCGATAATCCCGAATCTGTTTTTAATATCCTGTATATCCATTTTTTAAATGTCTATTTTTGGGCTAGTAATCAATAATTGAGCCGCTAATCAATAATCCTTCCGATCAGCGTTGCTGATGTGCACCGCTCGCCGAGTACCCGCACGTAATCCCCCACCTTATAACGGGGATCCACCGGGAATACCACCATCGCATTTTGGTCATTGCGGCCAGCGTAATCCTGATCCGAGCGTTTTGAAAAGCCCTCGATCAGTACAACATGGGTCTTGCCCACCTGCTCCAGTAAGCGCTCGTGACTGTGCTCCCTTTGTTTTGCGACCACCTCGGTCAGTCGTCGTTTTTTGACTTCCTCCGGAATATCATCGGTATATCGTTTGGCTGCCAGTGTGCCCGGCCGTTCGGAATAAGCAAACATATAGGCATAGTCGTAGCGGACGAAGTCCATCATAGAAAGTGTTTCCTGATGCTCTTCCTCAGTTTCCGAGCAGAAGCCGGTGATCACATCAGTCGAAATACCACAATCCGGAATGATCCGGCGGATGGCATTGACCCGGTCCATGTACCATTCCCGGTCGTAGGTCCGGTTCATCAGTTTCAGTACCCTTGAACTGCCTGATTGCACCGGCAGGTGAATGTATTTGCAGATATTGTCGTACCGGGCAATCGTGTGCAGCACATCATCCGTAATATCTTTCGGGTGGGAAGTTGAAAAACGCACCCTCAGCAGCGGATCAACCTGTGCCACCAGTGCCAGCAGATCGGCAAAATGGATGATTTCAGGTCCTTCCGGTCTTTCTTCCGTGCCCGGAACGGTATATTTGTAAGAATCCACATTCTGCCCCAGCAGGGTCACCTCCCGATAGCCCGCTTCAAATAATTGACGGGCTTCCCGCACGATGGATTCCGGGTCCCGGCTGCGCTCCCGGCCTCTGGTAAAAGGCACCACACAGAAGGAACACATATTATCGCAGCCCCGCATGATCGAAATAAATGCCGTGATCCCATTTGAATTGAGCCTGACCGGACTGATGTCGGCATAAGTTTCCTCCCTGGATAGCAACACATTGACCGCTCTGCTTCCCTCATCTACTTTTTCGATCAGGTTTGGCAGATCCCGGTAAGCATCCGGCCCCACTACCACATCTACCAGTTTTTCTTCTTCCAGAAACTTTGATTTGAGCCGTTCGGCCATGCAGCCCAGCACCCCCACGATCATCCCCGGATTTTTGGATTTGGCTGTTTCAAATTCCTTTAAGCGGTTGCGTACTCGCTGTTCGGCATTCTCACGGATGGAACAGGTGTTGATGAAAATCACATCTGCCTCTTTATAATCCCCGGTCGTTTCAAATCCCTGGTCCGTGAGAATGGATGCTACAATCTCACTGTCAGAAAAGTTCATCTGGCAGCCATAACTCTCTATATACAGCTTCCTGCCATCGCTTTTTTGCGGATCCTTATCCAATAGCAATGCTTCGCCCTGCCTCGTTTCGTCGTGCTGTTTGGTGTTATTCAAAATCTCTAACATGGTAATCAACTAATAGCTTACAAAGCTAAGGAATTAATTTTTATTCTAATGACAGTTTGTCAGTTTTATCTTGGTGCAGGGGCTGGACTATGCTGCGCTCGCTCGGGTCCTGCTCCGCTATGTCCAGCCCCTGCACCAAGATAAAACTGACCAGCCCACCAAATAAAATTATGGGAAGGACATGGGCTGGACTATGCTGCGCTCGCTCATTCATTAGCGGTGTGAAAGGTTTTATGATATTTAAATAAAGCTGTATATTGCACATTGAGAGAGTTTCCCCATTTTTTGTCATTGGCCCAATTGTTTGGGGCAGGCACAACAAAGCACAGGAAAGTATGACAAAACAAGAACTAATAGACGCTTTTGTAAAAAATCATCAGGAATTGATCGATTTTGTAAATGCATTGACGGACGAAGAATTTACATTTAGCTATGATGCGAAGTGGACGGCAGGGCAACAACTTAGCCATGCTTATCTATGCTTGCTTCCATTGCCAAAATCATTGGCGCTAAAAGAACATATTCTGCAGAAATTCGGAAAAATAGACCGCCCGACCTGGGATTATGATACGGTTATGGAGCATTATATGAAGACAAGCCGAAAAGCACCGGAACGCTTTCTGCCCGAGCCTATCGGCCCTGAGCAAAAAACAAAATTAACCGCCGATTTTCAGGAAATTTTATCAACCATCCAGCAGGCATTGAACGGACTTACAGACGAAGAACTTGACACATTTGTGTTACCGCATCCTTTACTTGGTAATCTGACAATAAGAGAAATGTTTTACCTGATGACCTATCACCCGATACACCATTTAAAACAAGCCCAACAATGGTTAAGTT
>JBEBWT010000012.1:0-57841 GCA_040392005.1 Parapedobacter defluvii | reverse complement strand
TTCCATCAGATGGCGGATGGACTGGAGCTCGGATTGCAATTGTTTGTCTTCCATTCTTGAATAATTAAAAGTACTTTGAACCACAAAGTAAAGGAATCAATTCCACAATTCCAAAATATTTCTGATTTATTCAGAGATGGATTTTTTTTTGTGGGGGCAGCAACATTCCCCAGAGGATATGCTGTTTTTCGGTTTCACTGATTCCCCAAATTCGCACGAATTTGGGGAATCAGTGTTTTGCAGAAAAGACTACTTCCCAAGATTTTAGGGAAGAGTTTTATTCGTTCTCCGGGGTTGAACCTTGCAAGCTGACCGCTCAGGAACTGCTACTTTTCAAATCTTCAAGGCTCGCAGCATTTCCCTTTTCCCCGGTGCGCCGGGTAATTTTTCGATCATAAAACCCAGTCTGCGCAGACTTCTTTTCAAATCCCCGGTGATAGCATAAGTCACAAAAATACCTCCCGGGTTGATCATTCCGGCCAGATGGGCCAGTACCTCATCGGACCACATTTCGGGCTGATGGGTTGCGGAAAAAGCATCAAAATAGACAATATCGACTTTTACCGGAGCCTGAAAATCGAGGATTGCCTGATGGAAAACACAGAGAGAAACGTTCGGCCCCACGAGTATCCATTCGTTGATCGACCGGGGATATTTTTGCAAAAATTCCTTCCAGAGTTCCTCCGGCACGAATTGACCATATTCCAATCCGGCCAGTGTTTCCACAGCAAGCGGATTGGCTTCTATTCCCAAATATTCCATGCGAACCCCTTGCGAATTACAATATTCCGCACTCAGCAAAAAGTTGAGTCCCGTCCCAAACCCCACTTCCAGCACGGTCAGCGCGGCAGGCGTCTGGGTTGAAACAGCAGAAGTCCGTGTTGAAACATAATGCTGCAGCCCCATCCCCAAAAACACGTGCCTGCTCTCTCCTACCGCACCATGCCTGGAATGATAATGCTCACCGGTTTCCGCATCATAAAGTGTACTGGACCCATCAGCGGTCAGTACCAAAGCCTTTTCATGTTTAATTTCCATCGCTGTTATTTCTCTTCCGTTCAAATTCCCATCTGCACAAATTCCCATCTATTCAAACTTAGAGAATTTTCCATTATCTGCAATATATTCCTTTTGCTTATCAAAAAAAATCCTACATTAGCGGTCACCATGATTAATCCTAAAAACGAATTTTTAAAGAATTATAGCAGCCTGTTACTGTTGCTGCTGGGTATTTCCATTGGCACCGTGATCGGGATTTTCATGCCTTCCTCCGTCAATTGGCTCAAACCGCTTGGTGATATTTTCCTCAACCTGATTTTTGCGGCCGTTATTCCACTGATATTTTTTGCGATCGCCTCTTCGGTGGGCAATATAGATGGCTCCCAAAAACTGGGGAAGATACTGGGTGTCATGATTACGGTCTTTATGACTTTTGTAGTGATCACCGCCTGTATTACTATTGTGGCGGTCTATCTTTTTCCGGTACAGCAGGATGTGGTCGCCCGGACCAATGTGGAAGAACTCCTGCAGACCGCTGGTGGTGACAACTGGGGTGACCGGCTGGCCCAATTTGTCTCGGTGGATGAATTTTATAAGCTGATGTCCCGGCAGAACATGCTGGCTTTTGTGATTTTTTCATTTTTGCTGGGTGTTGCAGCCATGCGTTCAGGAGAAGAAGGCCGGGCCTTCAGGCTATTTTTGTCCGGAGGCAATGAAGTGATGAAGCACTTTCTGATCCTGATCATGAAGGTTGCCCCCATTGGTTTGGGTGCTTATTTTGCCTATCAGGTGGCGGCTGTCGGAGACGGTCTGTTTGAACTCTATGCCAAGCCGCTGGCCCTGTATTATGTCCTGGGGGCTATTTATTTTGTCGTATTTTATAGTCTTTACACCTATTTTGCTGCTGGGAAACTGGGAGTCAAAACCTACTGGAGATATAATATAGAACCATCGATCACTGCCGTCAGCACCTGTAGCAGCATTGCGACCATGCCGGTCAATATTGAAGCGGCCAGGAGGATGGGGATTCCGCCGGTGGTGGCCAATGTGGTCATCCCACTGGGTACCACGCTCCATAAAAACGGGTCTTCCATGTCCAGCATTGTCAAAATTTATGTGGCATTTGTGATTATCGGATGGGATTTTTTTGACCCCATGACCCTGCTGACTGCCGTGGGCATCACGGTGCTGGTGAGCATTGTGGCCGGGGGAATTCCCAACGGGGGCTATATCGGTGAAATCCTGATGATTTCGGTCTATGGATTGCCCACTGAAGCCATTCCGGCAGTCATGATCATCGGTACGCTGGTGGACCCGATGGCAACCCTGCTGAATGCCACTGGTGATAATGTAGCCGCTATGGTGACGGCCCGGTTTACTCAGAAAGAGTGGAAACTCAGTGGGACTTATCCATCAGACGGGCCACATATTTCCCGATAATATCAAACTCCAGATTGACGGTATCCCCCGGAAACACATCCTGCAAATTGGTATGGGCGATGGTATAAGGAATAATGGCGACCGAAAACCGATCCCGCTGCGAATTGACAACCGTCAGACTGATCCCATTGACCGTGACCGAACCCTTTTCCACCGTGATATTGCCCACAGCGGGATCATAAGTGAAGGTAAACACCCAACTACCATTGTCTTCATACCGTTCCACGCAGGTACCCACCTGATCTACATGCCCCTGCACAATGTGACCGTCCAGACGGCCACCCAGTACCGTACACCGCTCCAGATTGACTTTACTGCCCGGTAGCAGACTACTTAGATTGCTCTTGGCCAGCGTCTCGGCAATGGCAGTCACCTGATGGGTATCACCATCCACGGCCACCACCGTCAGGCAGACTCCGTTATGGGATATACTCTGGTCGATTTTCAATTCGGAAGAAATATCCGAACGGATGGCCAGCGTAATATTGCCGGCCTCCGCTTCTACCCTACTGACTTCTCCCAGCGTCTCAATAATTCCTGTAAACATATTTCCTTATCTGATTTGGGGGAAAACACACCCCAACTCAACAAGATACGAAAAATATTTCTATTTCACAAATAAAAGTTCCCTCAGTTTCGGCAATGGCCATTTGCCGTCTTCGACGATCTGCTCCAGCTTGTTCAGGTGATAGCGGATCTTGTCAAAATAAGGCTTCACCTGTTCATCATAGGCGATGGCACGATCCCGGACATGCGGCATGGCATTGGCCTTTTTCCGCTCCTGGCGCATGGCTTCGGTATCCAGCAGAATGGCATTGACATAGGCGGAAATCCGTTCGATCAGGTCCAACTGCGAACTGTATGCCTCTTTTGAAAGGCCCAGTTCTTTGAGCCCCCGGACATTTTCGATCAGCATATTCTGGTAGCTGATACCGGCTGGGGCCAGCATGCTATTGACCATTTCCCCGATCACACGGGCTTCAATCTGCAATTTTTTATAATAATTTTCCAGCAGAATCTCATGCCTTGCCTCGCTTTCGCGTTTGGTGAAAATACCCAGTTCCTCAAAAAGTGCAAGCGAATCTTCATTCAAATAGACATCCAGCGCCTTTGGAGTCGTCTTGATATTGGAAAGCCCCCGCTCCGCTGCCTCCAATTCCCACTCCTTACTATAACCGTTTCCTTCAAAGCGGATAGCCTTGGACTCTTTGATGTATTTGCGGACCACATTCAGCAGGGCCAGATCCTTCTTCGTCCCTTTCTTGATCTGTCTTTCTACTTCTTCCTTAAATTCAATCAGTTGTTTGGCCACGATCGTATTCAGTACAATCATTGCACTGGCGCTATTCTGTGAGGAGCCGACTGCGCGGAATTCAAATTTATTGCCGGTAAACGCAAAAGGAGAAGTCCGGTTCCGGTCAGTGTTGTCCAGATGCAATTCAGGGATCTTTGGAATCCCGTGCCAGAGCATGGCTTCTGCCTTTACTTTTTTGGCCACCCTGGCGGTTTCCACCTCATCCAGCACCGCATTGAGCTGGCTGCCCAAAAAGATGGAAATAATAGCCGGGGGGGCTTCATTGGCTCCCAGCCTGTGGTCATTGGACGCACTGGCGATGGAGGCCCGCAGCAGATCGGCATGTTCCTGCACCGCCTTGATGGTATTCACAAAAAAGGTCAGGAACATCAGATTGTTTTTGGGGGTCTTGCCCGGCGAAAGCAGGTTGATCCCGGTATTGGTAATCAGCGACCAGTTGTTATGCTTGCCCGATCCATTAATATCCGCATAGGGTTTCTCATGGATCAGCACCTTGAAATGATGCCTGAGGGCCACCTTGTCCATCAGGTTGAGCAAAAGCTGATTGTGGTCTATCGCCAGGTTCATCTCCTCGTACATGGGCGCACATTCAAACTGAGAAGGTGCCACTTCATTGTGCCTGGTTTTCAAAGGAATGCCCAGTTTCAGCGCTTCCTGTTCCAATTCTACCATAAAGGCCAGCACCCGTTCCGGGATCGAGCCGAAATAGTGATCTTCCAACTGCTGACCTTTTGCCGACATATGTCCAAACAGCGTGCGACCGGTCAATTGCAGATCCGGGCGGGCGTTGAACAGGCTCAGGTCCACCAAAAAATATTCCTGTTCGATCCCTAATGAGCCATTTATTTTGGTGATGGTTTTATCAAAATACTGGGCCACCTCCACAGCCGCTTTATCCAAACAATTCAGGGCTTTGAGCAATGGGGCCTTGTAGTCCAATGCCTCTCCGGTATAGGAAACAAACACCGTAGGGATACAAAGGGTCTTACTACCTCCCGTTTCATATATAAAGGCTGGTGACGATGGGTCCCAGCCCGTGTAACCGCGCGCTTCAAAGGTATTCCGGATACCGCCATTGGGAAAACTGGACGCATCCGGTTCCTGTTGTACCAATGCATTTGCTGTGAATTTCTCCAATGCCACCCCATCAGATCCCGGTTCAAAGAAAGCATCATGCTTTTCGGCAGTCGCTCCGGTCAATGGCTGGAACCAATGCGTATAATGTGACACTCCATGGCTGAGTGCCCAGCTTTTCATGGCTTGGGAAATGTGCTCTGCCAATTCATGATCGATCGGGGTGCCCTGATCAATGCTCAGCAGCAAATTCTCATACGCATTTTTTGGAAGATAATCCTTCATTTTGGAAACTGTGAATACATTCTTCTGAAAAATCGAAGAATATTTCACAAATTCTTTTGAATCCTGAATACTATTTACCCTTGAAATAGCTGAATTGACCGATTTAAACCTGAAATTTGACATAGTTTGGATATTTTGATGACAAATATAGGGCAAGAAAAACAAAATCAAGTATTTTTTTTGAAAAAATGCGCTTTCATAAATACTTTTTTATATTTTATTAGGTATTTTACGGACATTATTCAGAATACAAGCAAAAAATACATTTAAAAATCCATAATTATCCTTATTTTTCATATCAAACGTGTGATTCAATGAATCAAACACGGTTTTTTGGCTCAACCGTATTATTTAATAGATCAAACAAAATCCCTTTATTATTGATTTTTTTTGTTTATTTGCAGTCTGATTGATCAAGAAAATCCCATGAGTTGGTTCAAAAGAGATAAAGCCGGCATCAGTACGGCAACAGAAAATAAGAAGGAAGCTCCGGATGGTTTGTGGAACAAATGCCCTTCCTGCAAGAAACCCCTTCTCAATATTGAACAAATCGAAAATAAATATGTCTGCCATTACTGCGGGTATCACCTCCGTGTAGGTTCGGCCGCTTATTTTTCGATCCTGTTCGATGACAACCGGTTTACTGAACTTTTTGGCAATCTCCGCTCCGGTGACCCCCTCCAGTTTGAGGACACGAAGAAATACACCGAGCGTCTGGAAGAAAGTTATGAAAAAACCGGGCTTCACGATGCGATCCGCTGTGCCCACGGCAAGGTGGACGGTGAAGATCTCGTCATTGCCTGTATGGATTTTACCTTCATCGGGGGATCGATGGGTTCTGTGGTCGGCGAGAAAATCGCACGTTCCATTGATTATTGCATACAGAAGAAGGTTCCTTTTATGCTGATCTCCAAATCAGGCGGAGCGCGGATGATGGAAGCGGCATTTTCCCTGATGCAAATGGCGAAAACATCCGCCAAGCTGGCTTTGCTCAGCCAGGCAAAGCTACCTTATATCTGTTTGCTGACCGATCCCACGACCGGAGGTGTCACGGCATCCTATGCCATGCTGGGCGATATCAATATTGCGGAGCCGGGCGCATTGATCGGCTTTGCCGGTCCCCGTGTCATTAAGGAAACCATCAAAAAAGATCTGCCAAAAGGCTTTCAGACCTCCGAATTTCTGCTGGAGCACGGATTCCTCGACTTTATTGTCGATCGCCGGCAACTGAAATCAAAGATTTCCACATTTCTGCGTCTCCTTGCCGGCAAAGCTGAAAGCAGCAAGCCAGCAAAAGAGAGCAAGAAATAATCAACCCAGATTCCGCATTAGGGTTTAATACGCTTCCTGGTGGACCGATGCGACCGCCCGGCCCGAAGGATCGTTGAGGTTCTGGAATGCCGCATCCCAGGCCAGGGCTTCCGGTGTGCTGCAGGCGACCGATTTCACGGATGGTACGGTCATGGCTGCTGCCTGAGATGGAAAATGCCCCTCAAAAATACTTCTGTACAAAAATTCTTCCTTGTTTTTAGGTGGGTTCACCGGAAACCGGTCAAAAGCAGTTGCAAATTCCTCATCGGACACCTTCTCTTCGGCCTGTACTTTCAGCGTATCGATCCAGCTATAACCCACTCCATCCGAGAATTGTTCCTTCTGTCTCCAGGCAATACTTTCCGGCAGATAACTCTCAAATGCTTTCCGGACCAGCCATTTCTCCATTTTCCCATCCCGGATCATTTTGTCAGCAGGATTGACCCGCATGGCAATATCCATAAACTCTTTGTCGAGAAACGGCACCCGCCCCTCCACTCCCCAGGCTGCAAGGGATTTATTGGCACGCAAACAATCATATAAATGCAGTTTTCCGATTTTCCGAACCGTTTCCTCGTGGAACTCGCGGGCATTGGGGGCCTTGTGGAAATACAGGTATCCTCCGAACAGCTCATCGGATCCTTCACCGGAAAGCACCATTTTGATACCCATGGATTTGATGACCCTGGCCAGCAGATACATAGGCGTAGAAGCCCTGATCGTTGTCACATCATAGGTTTCCAGATGATAGATCACATCCCGGATCGCATCCAGCCCCTCCTGGATCGTGAAATTGACTTCGTGATGGATGGTACCGATATGATCAGCGGCACGACGGGCGGCTGCCAGATCGGGAGAACCCTGGAGACCCACGGCAAATGAATGCAACTGGGGGTACCAGGCCTGATCCTGATCATCCGATTCAATTCTTTTGGCCGCAAAACGTTTGGTGACTGCAGCGATCACAGAAGAATCCAGCCCCCCGGACAACAACACCCCATATGGTACATCGGACATCAATTGCCT
Organism: Parapedobacter defluvii; assembly: GCA_040392005.1. Taxonomy (GTDB): domain Bacteria; phylum Bacteroidota; class Bacteroidia; order Sphingobacteriales; family Sphingobacteriaceae; genus DASRQK01. The sequence goes on along the minus strand of JBEBWT010000012.1, from coordinate 50,391 downwards.
GTGGACGGCTTCCTCCAGTCCTTTTCTCAATGTTTCAATCGAGGTTTCCTGTTCTTCGACAGCCTCGTAACGCTCCCAATCCCGCTGATACCACTTCTGGTAATGCAGGCCATCTGCACTATAAATATAATGTCCCGGAGGAAAGGTTTCGATCCGCTCACACTGCCCTTCCAGTGCTTTCAATTCGGAGGCTACATAAAATGCTCCCTCGCTGTCCCATCCTATATACAGCGGAATGATACCGATATGATCCCTGGCGATCAGGTAACAATCCTTTTCCAGATCATACAGGGCAAATGCAAAGATTCCGTTCAGTCTGTCCAGAAAAGCAGAACCTTCTTTTTTATAAAGGGCCAGCACAATTTCACTGTCCAGTTCGGTCTGAAATTCAAATTCGGGAGTTTCCTTCCGGAGTTCACGGTGGTTGTAAATTTCGCCATTAATGGACATCACTACGGTTTTATCCTTATCCAGCAGGGGTTGTTGCCCGGATTTGGGGTCCACGATCGCCAGCCGCTCATGGGCCAGGATCACCCTGTCCGAGCTGTATATCCCTGACCAGTCCGGTCCCCGGTGCCTGACTTTCCTCGACATTTCCAATACCTTTGGGCGCAGGGACTCGCTGCGTTCACCCAACTCAAATACCCCTATAATTCCACACATAATTTCTTTGTTTTTCTTTTTCTGTTATTGAATTGGCACAAAGAAACAGATTAAAAATCAATATTCATAACAATTATTGATTTTTTTAATGAAATTTATAAAAATATTTGACTTTTATAGAAAACGATTCAATTCATTCGGGCGTTTTATATCAAATCTACAATTTTGTTTCTTCCGAGGCCGGGTCATTCACCTGCCCGACAAACAGGATCAGACCGGAGGACATTTCCCGGATAGCGAACAAAAAGGGTTTGTCCAGTTTGAAAGTCATGGCCTGGGGGCCGACTGAAGTCAAAACAATCCCAACAGATGTGACGGCAGCAGCTTCTGTCCCCTCCTCATTGACTTCGATAAAGCTCTTGTGATTGACTTCGCTGATCTTCAATTGACCATTTGCATTGATGCCCGTAAAATCGGCAGCATCCGAAAACGCTTCTGCCATTCCCAAAGCCTCCAGTTCATCATTCAGTTTATTTTTATAACTAAATTTGAATTTTGGCAAATACAGCCGCATATTCCTGGCCGATAAGCCCTCCGGGCCCAATAACGCAGTACCTTCGGTTTCTGCAAGCAGATCGACCAGATCACCGACGGACTCCCCGTTCCCGGGACGCAAAACCAGCATACTGTATTTTTTATTGCCATAAGGCAATTCGACCATTTCAAAACCGGGATGTTGCGCATAACCAAAGGCATGTTCTACCTGCATATAGTCTCCGTGGAGTACGTATGCGGCATCGGTTTCAGGATAAAAAACACCTCTTTCCGTCAGGGATTCATCAAATTGCTGTTCCCAGCTCCCCTTAAAATAAACCGCATTGATCAGCAGCATCATCAGATCAGCCTCCAGGCGTTCAACAATCTGATTGATTTTGCCCCGGGTTTTGGTGTTTACCCAGTCATTGATCCTATCTGCGGCTCCGGCCGCATTAAAATCTATGCTATTGACTTCAGCCTTGTAAAATTGTCTGTTTACATCCAGAAATGCCGGTATCACCTGAAACTCCTGCCGGTACCAGATGGAGTTGGCAATTTCCAGTTTCGTCTGCGGATCCAGTGCAGGTAGATCAGCGATCAGTTTTTTGAAATAGCCGTTGATCAGGTCCTGGTCCAGCCCCTGCAGACCAACCGCATTGATCATACCGTCCCGCGTCGTACCATTGGCACCCTGCCAGGTCATGGCCAATGCCGCCTGGATACTCAACGGAGAGATCAGTGCATTTTTATCACTCGTTAAGTCTTTGAGTGCCTCCCGGTAAAACCGGAAAGCAAACTGATTGCTTTTTGTTACGATGGCCTGCTCTTCATTACTCAGGACCAGGTCTTTTCCGGCGGAGGCTTCCGGAGCAGCTTTATCGCAACTCAGCAGCATTCCTGCCAATACGATGGTCATTGCCATCAACAGATACAATGATTTACCGGGGGAAAGCATTTTTTTCATATTCATACGTTTTTCTATTTATAACGTATAAAATGCCCCATGTGCTACACCCTAATCAAAATTTTACACCATTGGAAGCCAAAGACTTCCGCAAACTATTCAAATTTGAGTATCTTTGACTTAATCTAATCGAATTTATAGTTCATGAAAAGTTGTTTTAAATGGATAGTGCCGGTATTATTGGGCATTACCTTACAAATACAGTCTGCGGTGACTGTTTACGCCCAATCATCTGATCAGGAAATGATCGGCTTTGAGAAAAATAACGAAACCACGGCAACATACCAGGAATTGATCGCTTTTTATCAGCACCTGGACAGAAATTATGATCAGTGCAAACTGCTGGAATACGGTACCACGGATTTCGGAGAGCCGCTCCGGCTGCTTGTGCTGTCCAAGGATGGTATTTTTGACCCGAACGCTGCAAAAGCGGCCGGCAAATTGGTCCTGCTGATCAATAACGGGATTCATCCGGGAGAACCCGAAGGGATGGATGCTTCCATGATGCTGGCCAGGGATCTGCTCAAAGGAGGATTGTTGCCGGAAAACATGGTGATCTGCATCATTCCCGTGTATAATGTGGATGGCATGAACAACAGGGGCCGTTCAAGGGCCAACCAGAATGGTCCGGATGCTTATGGATTCAGGGGCAATGCCCGCAATCTGGATCTCAACCGGGATTTTATCAAAACGGATTCCCGCAATTCGAGAACATTCCAGGAGATTTTCCAGACCTGGCAACCGGATGTCTTTATGGATACCCACACCAGTAACGGGGCCGATTATCAGTATGTGATGACACTGATCGATACCCAGGTGGACAAACTGCACCCTTCGCTGTCCGCGCTGGCTCCCCGGATCACCGCTGCGCTGTACGAAAGGATGGAGCGCAGTGGCTTCCCGATGGTGCCCTATGTAAGTTTCCGGGGCCGCACGCCCGAATCGGGGATCGTATCCTTTATGGAAGGGCCCCGTTATTCTACCGGTTATGCCGCCCTGCACCATACCATTGGTTATATGCCGGAGACCCACATGCTCAAAACCTATGCACAGCGGGTGAGCTCAACCTATACCCTTCTGCAGCATTATATAAAGGTGAGCAGCGAAATGGATGTGCAGATCCGTCAAGCGCGCAGGGAAGCACTGTCGGCATCCAGGGCCCAGCAGAAATTTGTACTTTCCTATGAGCTGGACACCTCCCGTTATGAGGAGATCGATTTTCTGGGCTACGAGTCGGGCACCAAAGCCAGTGAGGTCAGTGGTCAGCCCCGGCTGTTCTACGACCGGGATCAACCCTTTTCCAGAAAAATCCGGTATTACAACCGCTATAAACCTACCCTGGAGATCAGCAAACCCCGTGCGTATATAATACCGCAGGCCTGGCACGAGGTGATCGGCCTGCTGCAACTCAACGGAGTGGAAATGCACCGCCTGGAGCGGGACAGCCTGATGGAACTGGATATGTATTATATTACCGATTACCAGACGGCCCGTACCCCGTATGAGGGGCATTACAATCACAGTCAGGTGAATCTGCGTACCGAACGCCAGCAGGTACAGCTTTATAAGGGGGATTACCTGGTTTATACGGATCAGGCAGCCAATCGCTATATAATAGAAACGCTGGAACCCCAGGCACCGGATTCGTTTTTCAACTGGAATTTTTTTGATTCCATCCTGAGCCGCAAAGAATATTTTTCAGCCTATGTTTTTGAGGACGAAGCTGCGCAGATGCTGAGGGATGATCCCGCTCTGAAGGCCGCCTTTGAAGCAGCAAAAACGGCGGATGAACAACTGAAAAACAATGGCCAGGCTCAATTGAACTGGATACACAGCCATTCGGACTATGCTGAAAAAACTCATATGCGCTACCCGGTGGGACGGCTTCCTTGATGCGGAATTGCGGGGTATAGGAGATTTTTGCGTATATTTAGGATTGAAAATAGATGAAAATAAAGAAATATTCGGGTGAATTGGTGGATTTTGAGGTGGAAAAACTGATGCATTCACTTTCCAAATCCGGCGCCTCCCCCGAAGCAGTGGAGGAAATCGTAAAAACCATTCAGCCACAGATCTATGACGGCATGCATACCAAGGATCTGTACAGGTTGGCCTTCAATCACCTCAAGCGAAAATCCAGTTCCTTTGCGGCCCGTTACAGCCTGAAAAGAGCCCTGCGGGACCTGGGACCCAGTGGGTACTTTTTTGAAAAATGGGCCGCACGGATCTTTGAACACATGGGTTATGTCACCATTTCCGGCCAGCATTTGCAGGGCTATGCCGTGTCGCATGAGATTGATGTACTCGGACTGAAGGAAGGCAACCTGACCATTGCCGAATGTAAATTCAGAAACACGACCGAAGCCAGGATCAGTGTGACGACTCCCATGTATTTTTTGTCCCGGTTCAAGGACCTGGAAGACAGATCCTTTCATTATTTTGAACAAGATGCCCGGGTGATTGCGGGCTGGTTGGTGACCAATGCGTATCTGACTTCCGATGCCATTCAATTCTCCGAATACTATGGGATCAAGGTGCTTTCCTGGGATTACCCGCAGGGGCAAAATATCAAAAGCCGGGTGGACAATGCGGGGCTGTACCCCCTGACCTGCCTGACCTCATTGACAAAATCCGAGAAGCAGATCTTGCTGGAATCGGGTTGTGTACTGGTCAGGGATCTGATAAAGGATGGGTCCATGTTAGAAAGATTGAGACTGGCACCTTCAAAAAAGCGGAAAGTACTGGAGGAAGCAGAAGGTTTGGTGGATGATACAAAATAGGCTCATGGGGAATTTGTTTTATAAGATAGAAAAGAGGTTTCTGGAGGGACCGGGTTCCCGCTGGCGCGAACTGAAATATGTGGGCGGGGTATTCCTCCAATTCCTGAAAGGTTTTAGAACCTTGCATTTTGTGGGGCCCTGCGTCACCGTATTCGGCTCTGCCCGTTTTGGTGAAGACCACCCCTATTATCAACTGGCCAGGGAGGTTTCTGCCCGGATCGGGAAACTGGGATTTGCCATTATGACCGGCGGAGGACCCGGTATTATGGAGGCGGCAAACCGGGGTGCCAGGGATGCGGGCGCATTGTCCGTGGGATGCAATATTGTACTGCCCCATGAGCAGAAGGAAAATCCCTACCTGGACAAATTCGTGAATATGGAATACTTTTTTGTGCGGAAAGAATTGCTCCGCAAGTATTCCTTTGCTTTCATTGTGCTTCCAGGCGGTTTCGGTACCCTGGATGAGTTTTTTGAAACCCTGACCCTGATCCAGACCGGCAAAATCGAAAGGTTTCCCATTGTGGTCATGGGCATGGATTTTCATCAGGATATTGCCAAACACGTTGCCCGGATGATGGAAGAGAAAACCATCAGTCCGGAAGATATGGACCTGCTGCTGTTTACGGATTCGGTGGAGGAGGTCGTAGAACATATCCGCAAGTTTGCCGTTGGGGCCCATATCAAGTTGAAGCCGGCAACCCGGACCATCTGGGCGTTAGGTGAAAAAAGTCTGCAAAAAGCACAGTAATACTTGCAAAGTTTAAATAATTTTTGTATCTTTCATTGTAAAGTTATTTACGTTTTAAATTAGTGTAAAGATTATGTCAGCAACAAACCAAACATACAAGACAACGATCAACTGCGGAGGCTGTGTCAGGGCGGTGACGCCTTTCCTCAATGAAGCCGCAGGTGAAGGGAACTGGTCCGTGGACACCGATAATCCGGATAAAATCCTGCGGATCACCAATGAGCAGGCAGATACTGATCAGGTCATCGCAGCCGTACAAAAAGCAGGATTCAAGATAGAACAGCAATAACATCAGGGAGGAACCGTAAAATTGGATTATTCATTCAGTCAGTTTCCGCAGGCCGTCATATTTGATATGGACGGTGTCATTGTGCATACCAACCCCCATCACGCCGAGGCTTTTGCCGCATTTTTCAGAAAACATCGGGTCGGTTTCAGTGAAGATGATTTTGCGGAGCACATGTATGGCAAGCACAACAGTTATATCATGTCTCATTTTTTCGGGCGCAAAATCGAGGGTGAAGAACTCCGGGCGCTGGAAGACGAGAAGGAAGCCCTGTTCAGGGAGCTGTATAAAAATAAGGTGGAGGCGATCAGTGGATTCGAGGGGTTTCTCGGGCAATTGAAAACGGCGGGATTCCGGACCGGGGTAGCGACCTCGGCTCCGCGGGCCAACCTGGACCTGATCGCTGGAAAACTGGCTCTTGCCGGGCAAATGGGTTCCCTGTTGGCCAGTGAGGATGTTTTCCGGCACAAGCCGGACCCGGAAGTTTATCTGAAATCAGCCCGTCTGCTTGGGGTAGAGCCTGTCCGCTGTGTGGTATTTGAAGATTCCTTTTCCGGGGTCACCGCTGCCCGGAGTGCGGGCGCCAGTGTGGTCGGGGTTCTGAGCTCCCACGAAATCAGCGAACTCCCCCCCTGCGATCATTATATCCGGGATTACCGGGAGATCGATGCGGAAACCATAAGAGAACTGATCGCCGGCTAAACCCAGATTGATCGCCGGCTAAACCCAGATTGATCACCGGCTGAATCCAGATTCCGCATTGGGGTTAAAGACAAAAAAGCACAGCAGCAACTTTCTCTACTCCGTAACTTTCTCTACTCCATAACTTTCTCTACTCCGTAACTTTCTCTACTCCATTTCGCAAAAACACAAATTCCGCAAAAAGAGTGGTTTTTGCGGAATTTGTGTTTTTGCGGAATTTGTGTTCTTGCAAATACGGAATCGTGATTAATATTCCTTTACATCCCGGTGTTCATAGGGTTCATCGATCAATTCCTGGACCGGCAGCCCCTTTTTGTCCAGGCCCAACCGGTGCAGGATATTATCCATCACCTGATAAACCACAGGCACCACGATCAGAGTCAGGAAAAGGGAGCTGATCAATCCTCCGATAATGACCCAGGCCAGCCCATTTTTCCACTCGGCACTCGGTCCGGTCGCAATCGCGATCGGCAGCATCCCGAACACCATCGCGATGGTCGTCATCAGGATCGGACGCAGACGGGCATGGTTGGCCAGGATCAGCGCCTCTCTGGTAGATTTACCTTCGGCTTTGAGGTGATTGGTAAAGTCCACCAGAATGATGGCGTTTTTGGCCACCAGACCAATGAGCATGATCAATCCCAGTATGGTGAAAATATTCAGTGTATTGTTGGTCAGGGCCAGTGCAAGTAAGGCACCGATCACCGAAAGCGGGATCGAGAACATGACCACAAAAGGATACACAAAGCTGTCATACAGGGCCACCATAATAAAGTAAACCAGCAGCACAGAGATCAACAGAGCGACTCCCAATGTTCCAAATCCTTCTTCCTGATCGGCCATCTGTCCACCCCACAGGTAACTGACACCCGTAGGAGCAGCCATGTCCGCTATATTGGCCTCCCAATCGGCAACAACTGAACTGACCGGCCGGCCGATCACCTGTGACTGGACCTTGACCGCGGTACTTTTGTCCCTTCTTTCCAACTGGCTGGGTCCGGAACCTTCCCGGATATCGGCGAACTGGGACAAACGGACCATCTCTCCCCGATTGTTGGTGAATGCCAGGTTGCTGACGTCCTCTACGTTTTTCCGGTCATAATCGTCATAACGTACATTGATATCATACTCGTATTCTCCCTGGCGGAATTTACCATCGGTATTGCCGTTAAAGGCCACCTGCATCGTGGCACCGACTGTCTGGAGGCCAAGCCCCAGGGCAGCCATTTTATCCCTGTCCACCTCAACGGTGATCTCGGGATTCCCGCTCTCTACTGACAATTTTGTTTCGGTCGTACCCGGGATTTTTCTCAATTCGACCAGGGCCGCTTCCGCATATTTCAATACGCTGTCCAGGTCTGAGCCGACCACGATCATTTCAACCGGAGCCTGTTCGGCAAATCCCACAATACTGATGGGCACGGTTTTGACTTTTGCTCCCACCAGAATATCTTCCAGCTCCCGCTTGATCCGGGCCGCAAAAACATTGGAATCTTCGTTCCGGTCTTTTTTCTCCACCAACTTGACGGTGATTTCAGATTTATAGGCCGTGGCCAATGCGGCACCGAAGCCATCACTGGATTGCCCGACCGTGGTGATCTGGGAAATAATTTCAGGCTTTCCGGACAGATACTCTTCTGCTCTCCGGGTCATCTGGTTGGTTTGTTCGATGGACGCATCCTTCGGCAATTCAATCTGCACGAGGAATTCGCCCCGGTCTCCCTGCGCAAAAAATTCCCCACCGATATACCCACCGATCACCAAACCGAATGAGCTGAAAAACAACAGAGAAACCGCGACCAGCGTCACCAGTTTGTGGTTCAGGGCCCATTTCAGAATACTGGTCACCCATTCTGTAAAGTGGTGCAACTGCTTTTCAAACCACAATACGAAACGGCCGATAATGCCTTTGTTGGACACCCTTTCCAGCTTGCCGAACCGGGAAGTGAGCAATGGAACAATGGTAAAGGAAGCCAGCAAACTCAGCAGGGTCGCAATGACTACCACCACACAGAATTCCCGGAGGATGTCCGAAACCATCCCGGTACTCATGGCGATCGGCAGGAACACCACCACAATCACCAGCGTAATGGAAACCACGGTAAATCCAATCTCTTTGGCCCCGTCAAATGACGCCCGGACCTTATTTTTGCCCATTTCCATGTGCCGGTAAATATTCTCAATGACCACAATGGCATCATCCACCAGGATACCGACCACCAGGGACAGACCCAGCAGGGACATCAGGTTGAGCGTATAACCAAACAACTGAATACCGATAAAGGTGGCGATCAGGGAAGCCGGGATGGCCACCATTACGATCAGGGCGTTCCGAAGGCTGTGCAGGAAAAACAGCATCACTACGGCCACCAGAACAATCGCCAGGAATAAGTCAAATACTACCGCATTGGCGGATTTCAAGGTATAGACAGAGCTGTCGTTGGCCACATTTAATTGTAAACCTTCCTTTGCATAGTCGGCATTGAGCTGTGTCATCAGTTTCTGCACTCCTTCACTCACCTTCACCGCATTGGCATCGGATTGTTTCAGCACCTGCAATACCAGCGCGTTCTGCCGATCGACCCGGGCCAGTTTTTCCACGTCTTTCTGACTGTCCTGCACATCGGCCAGTTCGTACAGGCGGATCTGGGCTCCATCCGGACCGGTGGCCACCACCAGGTTTCTCAGCTCATCGACTGATTTGTACTTGCCGGCCAAACGGACCAGGATATCCTGATTCTGTGTCTTGACACTTCCGGTGGGGAAGTCCAGATTGGAAGTCAGGATCGCCTGCTGCACCTGCAACAGGGACAAACCATAGGCCTCCAGCCGATCTGCGCGCAGATTGACCTGGATCTCCCGCTCCTGTCCCCCGATCAGATTGACCTGGGCCACCCCCGGCACCCTGGAAAGGGTGGGCTGGATACGCTTGTCGATCAGATCATAAAAACTGGAAGCATCCATATTGGCCGTGGCGGACAAGGTCACGATCGGTAGATCGTCCATCGAAAATTTTGCCAGTGAAGGCGGATCCACATCATCCGGCAGATCTGACAAGATAGCATTGACCTTCCGCTGGGCATCGTTCAGAGCCAGATCCACATCGGCCTCACTGGTCAATTGGATAATGACCAGCGAAAGGCTCTCAAAAGAGGTCGCCTCCAGTTGCTTGATGTTTTCCATGGAAGCAACCGCATCCTCTATCTTCTTGGTCACTGTATTTTCCACTTCGCTCGGAGAAGCTCCGGGATAAATGGTCGAAATGGACACTACTCCCGGGGTAAATTTCGGCAGTAGTTCATAATTCAGTGAAAAATAACTCATGATCCCCAATAAGGAAAGCGCGGTAAACACGACAATCACGATCGAGGGTCTTTTTATAGAAATTTCAGCAATTTTCATTTACGTATTTGCTTATATGCTTTACAATTAATCTCGTTAGACCGAGATTTTTTAGTCCTGTTGCACCGCAACCTTTGCGCCTTCCACCAGATTAATCTGCCCGCTGGTGATCACGGTCTCTCCCTCCTGCAACCCGCTGAGGACTTCAACCTTCTCACCCAGGATACGGCCGGGAATGACATCCCGTACCTGCGCCGTACTGTCCGCACCCAGCACATAAACCTGATTGCTATTGACACTACCGATAAAGGCACCCCTCGGGATCAGAATGGCAGGGTCCTGTTGCGGGAAACTAAAGTATGCCGTGGCATACATCCCGGCCCGCAAGGCCGCATCGCTGCCCGGATTGTCCACCAGGATCTCGATCGGGTAGTTCAGGCTGTTATCCGCTTTGACCGCAATAAAACTAACAGTGCCGGTAAATTGCCGGTCCGCAAACACGGAACTGCTGATCGAAACCTTATCCCCTACTTTGATTTTCACTACCTGCGCCTCATTGGCGGTCACGTTCAATTTAAGTTTGGAAACATCCACAATCTCAAACAGTTCGGTTCCGGGGCTTACATAAGCTCCTATTTCAATGCTCCGCTTGTTGATCACACCGGAGATCGGGGCTTTTACATAAGCATCCTGCAAACGGCGTTTGGCCTGCTGCAATTGATTTTCAGTATTCCGCAGACCCAATTCCACCTCATCCAGTTGGGCCTTGGTCACCCCGCCGGTCTCATAGGAGCTTTTGTAGCGCGCATGGTCTGTTTTCAATTTATTCAGCGCGTCTTCCACACGCTGCACATCCAGGGATGCATATTCCGCATCAATATGGGCCAAAATCTGACCCTTACTGACCCTTGCTCCTTCTTTGACCAGAATGGAAGTGATCCTTCCGCCGGCTTCGGCCATCAGCTGGAGATCCTGATTGGCAGAGAAATTGCCATTGCTTGAGAAATCAAGGTTAATAGCCTGCTTACTGACTTGTTCTGCATTGACTGCAATAGCCATATTGGTCTGGGCAACCACTGCGGTTTTGGCCTCATTCTCTTGTTTATTCTTGTTGAGGGTCCAGGCAATCAGGGCTCCAAACCCGAGGATCACGACGATTGTAATAATTATTCGCTTCATGTGTGCTGGTAATATGTTATTTATTATTTATGCTAATTTGATTTGTATTCCGGTAATTACTTGCTGACCAGTGACTTGATATTGCCATTGGATTTGATCAGCTCGATCTCTGCCACTTTATAATTGAGCAGTGCCTGATTGTAGCTGTTCTGTGCCGCCACCAGGTCGGTCTCTGCGGTCAGGAGATCGGTCAGGCTGGCCAATCCCTGCTGATAGTTGTTGCGGGTGCTGTTGAACACTTCCTCTGCAAATTCCTTATTGTTTTTTTGCATATCGATCGTGGTCAGGCTGTTCCGGATCTGGATTTTGGCGTTTTCATAAGCCATGGCCAGCGCATTGGACGTGCCCCGTATATCTTCATTGACCTTTTGCAGATCAATATCCGCCTGCCTGACTCTGGACCGGCGGGCTCCCCCGTCAAATATCGGAATCCGCAGATTCAGGGTGACCGCCGCCACATCATAGCTGAGTGACCTTGCGGTATATACATTAAATTGATTGCTCTGGGAGCTGTAAACATAATTGGCTCCCAATGACAGGGTCGGATAATATTCGGCCAGGTAGGCTTTCTTTTGCAGTTGCAGCAGGTCTTCCTGCTTTTTCAGCAATTGGAAAGAGGTCATCCGCTCGGCGTTGAACTTCTCCTGGTCCAGGGTCAGGTGGGCCTCCCGCTCCAGATTGGAAATCTCCTGCTCCGGCAACCGGATCGATTCCGTCACCGGCATTCCCATATAGTATTTCAGCAGATTTTCCTGCATGACGACCGCAGACAGCAGCTGATCACGCTGGGCCAGCAGATTGCTTTTATTGACTTTGATCCGGTCCAGATCAATTTTCTTTGCCAATCCTACCTCGTACTGATTCCCGATCATTTTTTCGAGCTGGTCAATGCGGGTGAGGTTGGCCTCGATCACACCCATTTGCTCCCTGGTGATGATCACCTGGAAATAATTGGTTGCTACCTGCTGGATCAGATTCTCTTCGCTCACCTGTGCGGACAACCGGTAAAACTCTTCGCTGCTTTTGGCTGCCTTGAGTCCGGTGAACACCTGCTGGTTGAAAAGTTGCTGGTTCAATTGTACCTGTGACATGGCATTCCAGGTCTGCCCTGCCTCCACAGCAATAAACTCTCCTGGATTTCCGCCGAATATCTCACCGGGCAGGATAAATTGCTGGACCAGTAAATTGTTGGTCAGTGTACTGACGACATCCAGCTGAGGGATGGCGGAAGCCCTGACCTCCGCTACTTTCAGACGTCCGCCCTCGATTTCAAGGCGCGCCTTGCGCAACGCTTCATTATTCTGCAATGCATAGTTCAACGCATCCTGCAAAGTGACCGGGGTCGGTTCGTTCGACTGTGCAAAACTCATGGGAATGGTACCCAGGGTCACTAAAAATAGCATCAGCAACCCGCCGTATTTCATTGTTTTTGGAAAACTCATTGTTATTATTTGTGTGCTGTTTTATTATTTTATTTGTGTGCTGTATTAATTTTCACTGTTTTGTGCATGATGCCATTGACAAAAACGCTGGTCAAACGCATCTGCTGATCATGGATGATCTTTAATGTTTCCATTTCAACGATCGGAGATGGATGGGAACAGATACCATTGATACCCAGGCCACGGATCGTTGTCACGTAGAGGTTAGACGTAGCCAAAATATCAATTGTTTCAAGCTCACCGGATTTTATTCCATTCTCCAGCACCGTTGCCACAATGGAACATTCTTTCTCAAAAATCTGATCCGCAATGCGGCGGAATTTAGGATCCATTACGTTTACTTCGCTGAGATTCAGGGTCAGTAGTCTGTATTTTTCAATAAATTCAAATTTGATGCAGAGTATCTGGCACAACTGCTGTTCCACCCCCTCTGTTTTTGTGAAGGTCTCTTTGATTTTCCGATCCGTTTCCTGCAGCAATACCTCTACGATCGCTTCCAGCAACGCCCATTTGTCCTGAAAATAATAATAAAGGTTTGCTTTGGACATCTGCAGGTCTTCCGCGATCTCGCTCAGGGTAGTTTTGGCTATACCGAAATGGGAGAATCTCCGGATGGCGGCCTCAATAATCTCCCGTCTTTTATCATCTGTCTGTATAGCTTCCAATTCTTCTGTCCTTTTTACTGTTTTTGTCTTTTGACTTTTTTTAAATTATGGTCAAAAATACAAATAGCAAATGAAGTGCCAAAAATAAAAGACGATATCAACTAAATAATAGATGAAAAAGACAATCGGATGACGAACCGACCGTATGGGGAGGATGAAGTGGCGGATTATTTGGAAAAATTCATCTCATTCTGGAAGATTTTCGAATATTTCCGCTTATCCAGCCGGTACAGGCGTGCCGCCCGGTAGGACACCCCTTTCTGAAATTCGGGCAATTCTTTCAGAATACCATAATTGAGCATTTTCTTCCGGAAATTGCGTTTATCCAGTTTCCGGCCCCAGATCGCTTCATAGAGTTGCTGCAACTGAGTCAGCGTAAACTTTTCGGGCAATAATTCAAAAGCAATGGGACTGTAACTGATCTTGCGCTGGATCTTGGCCATGCTTTTTTCCAGGATATGCTGGTGGTCAAAAGCCAGTTTCGGCAATTCCGACAGGGGGTGCCAGACTGCCCTTTTGACATAATCTGTCTGGGGCGAAGGGTTCATTTTGATGTCATCCAGGCGGAGCAGGGCATAATAGGCCACCGTAATGATCCGTCCCTGGGGGTGTCGTTTCTGGTCCCCGAAGGTATAGAGCTGTTCCATATAGATCCCTCGCAGGCCGGTGTGCTCAAACAGGATCCGCTGCACGGCTTCATCAATGGTTTCATCCATTTCCACAAAAAAACCCGGCAATGCCCACCAGTCTTTGAATGGATATTCATTCCTTTCGATAAGCAGTACTTTCAATTCACCTTCATGGAATCCAAAGATGACACAATCGGCTGTAAAAATTGAATTGAGCAAAGGTAATCCTGTCCGCAAAATTATAAAATACTATATAACACCAAAACGACCGGTCAATGCTTACAAACATACGTGTAATTTTCAAATGCCCGGTCAATATCGTTTCCAAAGTTCAAAAATAATATAAAAAAAATTTAATAGTGTAAAAAATACACACTATATTCGTAGGGTAGGAAAAATATGAAAATATTCGTATTTTTGTACAGCTTAATCAATTTAGCACACAGATTGAACAAATTAAAGAAAATAGGAGTATTTACTTCCGGAGGGGACGCCCCGGGGATGAACGCCTGTATCCGCGCGGTGGTCAGAACGGCACTTTACCGCGAAGTCCAGGTAGTGGGGATCAATCACGGCTATCAGGGAATGATGGAAGGTTCATTCCGGGATATGGACAGCCGGTCCGTGAGCAATATTATTCAACTGGGGGGGACTATTCTCAAGACGGCCCGCTGCAAAGACTTTCATACTGCTGAAGGCCGGAAGATCGCCTACGATCAGTTGAAAGAAGAAGGGATAGATGGGCTGGTCGCCATCGGGGGTGACGGTACTTTCCGGGGTGCAGAGCTTTTGTCCAGAGAATATGATATGCCCGTCATTTGTATTCCGGGTACGATAGACAATGATCTGTATGGGTCTGATTTTACCCTGGGATATGATACGGCCACTAATACGGTCATTGAAGCCATTGACAAGATCAGGGATACAGCGGCATCCCATGACCGCCTCTTCTTTATTGAAGTGATGGGGAGGGATTCGGGCTGTATTGCACTCAATGTGGGTATTTCGGGGGGAGCCGAAGCGATTCTGCTGCCCGAAAGGGAAACCAGCATCGATGAGCTCTGCAAATTGCTGCTTCGTGGAGCAAAGGGCAAAAAATCCTCGACCATTGTCATCGTAGCGGAGGGCAATGCACATGGAGGGGCTTATAATGTGGCAAAAATGGTGCAGGAAAGACTGCCTATGTACGACACAAAAGTCACGATATTGGGACACCTCCAGCGGGGCGGTTCGCCAAGCAGCTTTGACCGGGTATTGGCTACCCGATTGGGCTATGCGGCCTGCAATGCATTATTGGATGGAGAAAACAGACAGGTAGTAGGACTCCGGTCCAACCTGATAAAGACAACTCCCCTCGAAGAAGCGTTAAACAACGACAGCTTCAAATTGAGTGAGGATATGCTGGAAATATCAAGGGTTATGTCCCTGTAAAATATAAAATAATTAAGATTTGATTGCAATAGTTTACAGTGGTTCAAGATTTTCGGATTGGCGCCTGGCCAATAAGGGGAAGATTATCACCGGATTCAAGGCGATGGGGATCAACCCCAACCTGCACGATGACCGGCATATTCTTCAATCGCTCAACAAAAGCAACAACCTGATCAATCATGCCGAGGAGATCAAACGGATCTATTTTTTTGGTGCCGGATCTTCCTCTGCCGACAGGAAGGAAAAGATCCAGCGGGTTTTCAATAGCTTTTTCAAGAATGCGCGGGTCTTTGTTGATCAGGACATTGTCGGGGCGGCCCTGGCCACATTGGGGGACAACAAGGGGCTGATCGGGATTCTGGGGAGCGGTTCCAATGCCGGTTATTACAATGGGAAGAAAATGCTGGAAGACAATTATGGGTTGGGGTATATCCTGGCCGATGAGGGGTCATCCAACTGGCTCGGCCGGAAATTACTCAAAAGTTTCCTCACCGAAACCATGCCGGACGATCTGTATGATCTCTTTATTGAGGAGCATCCCCTGGACAGGAAGCAGGTACTTGAAAAGGTTTATAACAATCCAAACCCAAACCTGTTCCTGACCTCATTTGCCGATTTTGTAGATGAGAACAAGGCGCATCCGTTCATACATGGGATCGTGGAACAGGGCTTTGAGCTGTTCTGTGAAAACTACATGATCCCCCTGCAGCAGAAATACGGGGATTATCCACTGAATTTTACGGGAAGCATCGCTGCGACCCACGAAAAAACACTGCGTGATGTGGCCCGGAAACGAGGAATCCGGGTTGATCAGATTATACATGAACCAATACACAATTTATTACATTATTATATTAAAAAAACATGAAGATCGGGATTAACGGATTTGGAAGAATTGGCAGACTTGCCTTTCGGGCAGCTATGCAAAGAAAAGATGTACAAGTAGTCGGGATTAATGATCTGGTAGATCCCGAATACATGGCCTATATGCTCAAATATGATTCTACCCACGGACGGTTTGATGGCACCATTGAGGTGAAAAACGGACATTTGATTGTCAATGGACAGGAGATCAGGGTCAGCGCCGAAAGGGATCCGGCCGATCTGAAATGGGATGAAGTCGGTGCGGAGGTCATCATAGAAAGTACCGGTTTGTTCCTGACCAAAGAAGCGGCACAAAAGCACATTGATGCCGGAGCAAAGAAGGTCGTGCTGTCAGCACCGGCCAAAGGAGATGATGTACCGACTTTTGTCATGGGCGTCAATCACCAGGAGCTCAAAGCGGAGCAAACCATTGTTTCCAACGCATCCTGCACCACCAATTGCCTGGCTCCGATGGCCAAAATCCTGAATGACAATTTCGGAATAGCAGAAGGACTGATGAGCACCATCCATGCGGTCACGGCCACCCAGAAAACAGTGGACGGTCCTTCCCAGAAAGATTGGCGCGGAGGTCGCGGTGCCTATCAGAACATCATCCCCTCCTCTACCGGGGCAGCCAAAGCTGTTGGCCTTGTATTGCCCGAGCTGAAAGGAAAACTGACCGGCATGTCCTTCCGGGTACCGGTGCCGGATGTATCCGTAGTGGATCTGACAGCACGTTTGATCAAACCCGCCTCGTACGAACAAATCAAAGAAGCCTTCAAAAATGCTGCGGAAGGGTCCATGAAAGGGATTGTGGGTTATACAGAAGATGAGGTGGTATCGGAAGATTTCAGGACCGATCCAAGAACCTGTATTTTTGATGCAAAAGCAGGTATCGCCATCAGTGATACTTTTGTCAAGGTAGTTGCCTGGTATGACAACGAGTGGGGCTATTCAAACAAACTGGTCGATCTGACGGAGCTGGTAGGAAAAACCATATGAGCATGAAAAGCGCATGAGAACCCTGGCAGAATTACCCCACCCTGATTTCAAAATTACCATTTTTTCAATGAACCAAAAGTTCATTATCAAATTTGAACAGGGTGGGCTCGAACAGACTTATAAGATTGCAGAATCGGATATCACCGATGGAGTGAACGGGATCTTTCAGCTCATCGATGAGGACTTCACCAAAGCCATCAATGCGACCTTTCAGGAAATGCGCAGCGCTTTTATTGCCGTCTATAACAGACATGAATGATTAAATTATATATTATCATATATTGTATTGATTAATAGCTATTTATTTATTCAAAAAGTTTGATTCAGAATAATATTTTGCCAGATCGGGTTCCGGAAATTGCCAACTTGATTTCATCTAATATTCCGGTTAAAATAATCATCACAATAAATTCATTATCAATAATTTATCGTAGGACACAAAATTTTATTTGGGTCTATTTTTAGGACCTATTTCACTATATTTTGATCAAAATATGGAATGCTTTGATCAAAACCGAAGCAAGATCCTCACAAGCATTTGTCTTGGTAAAATCCGGAAAGAGGTATTGGAGAATCCCTGTTCACTGACTGTGCTATACGAGTAATTCCGTACGTTCAACAGGTTCTCCCCTACCACTTCCATTTGCAGGTACTTTGTCACTGGCCGGTAGCTCAACCCGCAATCAAGAAAACCGAGGTAATCCGGATTTTGATCCCCTTGATCCGAAAAATACCATTCATACAAAACCTTACCTTCAAACTGTTTGCCCAGCAGAATAAAGCAATCCGCAAATCCGTCTGTTCTAAAAACCGACCGGTCATTCTCGTCCCGGCCGGATACACTGGTCAGAGAAGACCTGGCACCCACATGAAAATTCAGTGGACCGCTAAAGCCGGAGCGTAGTTGGAGTCCGGCCCGGTACGCCAGGTTGATCGATTGATGGAGTGAAAGCCCATTGACCTGATTTTTGAATCGGGCCCCGCTCACCCCCCACTCTATCTTCAGATTGGAAGAAAGCCCCTCCAGGAAGCAGTCTATGGAGGATTGGGCATTAAAATGAAAGGGTGAACGGACCCAGATCTTCTCTGACAGGGTATAGTCCGGATAAATTGCCGAATTCAATGCCAAATGGTGATGGTGCCATATAAAATAAGCAATACTGTGAAAGAACAGCCCTGAAGCCCAATCACCCGATTGATGACTGATCGTCCAGGTGGACGTCCTGCCAACGCCAGATTGGCCGGCACCCCGCAGTGCTGACCGGTATCCGCTGACCACATACACGGGAATACGGTCCTGGATTTCAGGTTTAGCAGTCCCCATGAAATAGCTGCCGTAAAGTTTATGGTCCTTTCCGATATCCCAACTGATACTGAAACCGGGATCCACCAAAAGATCGGTCCGGCGTTGGTGCTGGTGTCCGGAATCGGTTGTTTCCAGCCCGGAATCGATTGTTCCCAGCCCGGAATCTGCTAATAACCTTATTTTCGCCCGGCCCGAAAGGGCCAGATGCCTGTACGGATACCAGGTATAATGGCCATGAATATAGGTTTCGGATAAAGAATTAAAGTATCTTTCCCCCACATCCAACAAGTCGGAACGATAAGTCCGGCCCATAGCCAGCTCCAACGTGCGTTTTTGGGAACTACGCTGAATGTAGCGGCCTTCCAAACCATAGAACTGCAAAGCATGGGCAGCATGCTGAAAAAAACGCAGAGGTACCGGATGCAGGTTCTCTGCCGGATTCCCAGCAGCATACGTATATTTTTGCGGACTCTCCTCCAGCATCATACGCAGATCGACCAGAACAACAGCATCTGGCCGGATCCGGTCCGAATATTGCAACCGCTGATCCAACTTCAGGGATCTGTCCCGCAGGTTTTCAAGAAATGGAACCATATTGAATGTCAGTTTGTTTTCATCAACAGATCCACTGACCAGCAGGTCCGTGCCGGAAATGAAATTCCTTTTCCCGGAGGGATTTCCCTCAATTTCGATCCGGCCAAAACCGGCAGATCGTTTATGGTAATAGTCAAGACGCTCACGGGTATTGAATACCGTGTCGGGAAGGATAAACTGATCATTGGTCTCCCGGCGGGCCCGTTGCCGGTCCCTGTTATGATAACTCAGCAGTTTCAGCCTCCAGTCTTTATTTAAATGTACAAGGGTGTTATAAGAGCCCAAAAGTTCATTGTTAAAATTTGCCCTTGATGGCTGGATCCCCGGAATATCCTTTGTCTGTGGGTTGAGGTAACGGTAGGTATAAACATTACTTCCCAACCGGTCCGGATCTGTTCCGGGTTTTAAAAGATGGGCAATCAGATCATAGGCACGAAGCCCCCTATTGTTGTATTGATTGATCAGATAATGCTTATTTTGCTTTCCGAACTTCATCAGGTCAAAGTTCAATTCAAGTTTGTTTACGGGCAGTCCAAGCCCCAACTTTGCAGTCCCAAACCAGATAGCCCCATATTCTTTCTTCAGGGTCAGATTCAGTGCGATCTGATGGCTCTCCACAAGACCTTTCATGGCCCTGTTAGCGGAATATTTCTTCAACAATTGCACCTTGTCAATGGGATATGCCGGCATGCTTGTAGAAAGGACCCGATAACCTTTCTCAAAAAAATCATCCCCCTCTACCATTAGCCTTTCTATCTCCTGATGGCCGTACCGGATGGTCCCATCCTCTGCTACCTGTATGCCTGGAATCCGTTTCAATAGATCCTCCACATAACGTTCATCTCCCTTTGAGAAATGGGCGGCATCAAAGGTCACGGTATCCCCATGTAAATAAATGGGTTTCCGGACCTGAATCTGAATTTCTTCCAATGGAAGACTGGCTTCTTCCAGCAAAATATCCAACCGGATCCCGCTCTGATGGGGTATAAGCCTGACCGTGTACCGGGCGTATCCCATCGCGCTGAACATCAATTCGACCAATTCGGGGCCACTGATCATCAACCGGAATTCCCCATTTTCATCTGTATGGACGACCGCAAGTATCTTTTGCTGTTCAGGCTCCCTTAGCAGCACACTGACACCCGCCAGCGGAATGCCCGTGTGCTGGTCTTTCACAAAACCAAGAACCGTACTTTGTGCGGAAACATGCTCTCCTGCAAACATCAGGAGAAACAACAGCAGAAAAGGCCCCTTACTGATCATAGATTTCAATGGTTTTGATCGGTGAGGACTGGACTTTTACCTGATACCCCCTCCCAAACTTTGTCATCATTCGTTTCTGCAGTTTTTCAAGGTAATCCTTGAAATGGCGGATATATTCATGCCGGTCCAGCACTTCAAAACTTCCTGTTGCCATCGGATCGTAAGGCTTTGTGCCGGCTGCTACGCTCCGGACCGAGCGGGCAAGGAACATCACTTCCTGACTATCATCGGATGCTTCCAGCACCAGGCCCGGCAGGCCGTGCAATTTCCACGGACCGAAGAAAGCCGGAATACTATCCGTAAACCAGACCGTATAATTACGCCCCATAAACCGGCCTTTTGCTTCCCAGCACGGAAGTTCCTGTATCCTCCTGAACTGACCGGTATATTGCCATTCAATGGTACCCAGTGGTTCACTGACTACGCAAAGATTGCCGGATCCCGGAATCTGTTCCAGATGAAGGATCCGCTGGGTCTGACGGTCGGAGAAAATACTATAACGCACCGTATCAAGCATTTCAAAACCAAACGATGCTTCCGTGGAATCCCGGGCGATCAGGCCGCTCTGCTGTTGATTACTGTCCAGACCAAAGACAAACAGCCCGCCGGACGCAGCAATGTACAAATCCGCAGCATACCTGCGGGGACCATCCAGGTTCAGCAACATTTCATAGCTTACATGGTACGAATAGTCCGTTTGGGCAAGCAAACGTGCAGGACACAGGCCGGATATCAGGCAAATTGCCAGCATGACGGATCTCCATGGAGATCTGTAAAAATCACTTATCATATCACAGTAAATTGGATGAACTTATTGATTTCAAAAAACAGCCGGGGAATTGCCGGAAATCTCCGGATTACAGGTATTCCCCGGTTGTTTTCACCGCTCACCCCAACCCCCATGCGGGGTCAGGATCTGGTCATAGGGCTTTTTGCAAAGCTTTTTTGACCTCGTTCAGGACCTGATTGGCAATCTCGGTACCATGGGCCTTCACCTCGGCACAGGGTCCGCTGACCTCCACCGTGATTTCCACCGAAGCGACACCGACTGTGACCTTACCTTTTACGTTCACCTTACAGATAAGCTCCCCGTCCACAGTGCCCAATCCGGCTTCCAGAAATTCACTGATCTCCCTGGAAATTTCAGTTTCCGTCCTGGAATCCAGATTGCCCAGATCGATAGATAACACCAATTCCCTTTGACCCATTGACGCATTCTGCATCTCAGGTTTAGACAATACCCGTCCCGTATCATCCGCAAGTGCAACATTTCCCAAAGCAATCAGCAGGGAAAACGCAAACAAAACCATTCTTTTCATTACATAAAGTTTAAAACAATCCCTACACTGTTGCAGGCCGTTCGGGTTCCGCCTTGTTCCGATGCATCGACAGAACAAAATTGGCAGAATCCAATGCATAAAAAAAGCATTGATTAACTTTTGTGAAATTAATTTTCTAAAATATTACTTTCTTTCAAACAGGACGGAAACCCGGATTTCATAAGGTTCGCTGTAATAATAGGTCTTCAACTGCCGGTCATACCGGATGGGCGCTCCCTGATCACGCAATTCTTCAATGATCCTTGACAGCCTGGAAACAGATATATTGAGCCTATTGGCCATTTCAGAAGGACTACCGGTACTCCTTTGCTGGATCAGACGTTGGATCATTTCAATCCGTTCAATATAGAATATCAGTTTCATGACTTTCCTTTGTGGGTACAGACGTAAAGATAAATTTAATAACAATATTAATCAAAAATTAAATTAAATTGCTTACGCAGAGATCACCAAAATATCAATACCTTTACCGCCAATGATCGAAATATTTACAGACGGCGCATCCAGTGGTAATCCCGGACCGGGCGGGTATGGCACAGTACTAAAATCCGGGGGCCATTATAAAGAACTTTCCGAGGGTTTTCGCAAGACCACCAACAATCGCATGGAACTGCTGGCCGTCATTATGGGCCTGGAAGCCATCAAAAAGCTGGGCCAGCAGGTGACCGTTTACTCGGATTCAAAGTATGTTGTGGATGCGATCGAGAAGAAGTGGGTATATGGCTGGGTCCAGAAGGGGTTTTCCGGAAAGAAAAATAAGGATCTCTGGCTGCGCTTTCTGAATGCCTACAAAAGACATCAGGTCCGCATGATCTGGATCAAGGGACACGCCGGCCACCCGGAAAATGAGCGTTGCGATGAATTGGCTGTTGCCGCATCAAAAGACAAAGAAAATTGGAAAATAGACAGTGTGTTTGAGACTGAAGCTCTCAAATTGCTGTAAGCCGGTCACTGTAAACATAGCGGATTTCCTCCCGGAGGTTGTACCGCGAGGACATCACCTCACCATAGGCCCCTGCGCTTCTGATCACCACCACATCGCCCCGGAAGGATTCGGGCAAAAGCACTTCCTTTCCGAAACAGTCACTGCTCTCGCAGATAGGCCCCACCACATCGTAGCGTACGCCCGACGGTCCCTCCTCCTCCGCAACCACATTCGCATCCGGCAGCGGTTTACCGAAAATCTCGATCTTATGATAGGCCTGATATAATGCGGGCCGCATCAATTCGGTCATACCGGCATCCAGCACCAGAAAATTCTTCTTGATGCCGTTCTTGACATACAGGACCCGGCTAAACAGGCTGCCACACTGGGCCACCAGCGAGCGGCCCAATTCAAAATGCACCTCCTGCTGTTCTTTCAGTTCGAGAAACTGATGGAACACCGCAAAATAGGCCTCAAAATCAGGGATGGCATGGATATCCGGATGCTGGTAATCGATGCCCAGGCCCCCTCCCACATTGATCACCTGCAATCGCCGGCCCCGTTCATCAAACCAGTTGTTGATTTCATTGGCTTTCACGCACAGGCTTTTAAAGACACCGAGGTCGGTAATCTGGGAGCCCACATGAAAATGTACGCCGATCAGGCGGAGATGTTCGCAGCGGTCCAGCAGCGCAAGACATTGGGGCAGATCATCCTGCATGATGCCAAATTTATTCTCGTCCAGGCCGGTAGTAATATAATGATGGGTGTGCGCATCCACATTCGGATTGATCCGCAGGGCCACCGCAGCTTTTTTGCCGGCCTCCCCGGCCAGTTGATTGATCACTTCCAGCTCTTGCAAGGATTCCACATTGAATGCAAAAATGTCCTGCGACAAAGCGTAGCGGATCTCCTTATCGGATTTCCCTACGCCGGCAAACACAATCTGCCCCGCCGGGAAACCCATTTCCACGGCCCTGCGCACTTCATTGCCAGCCACACAGTCCGCTCCTATACCCGCCTGCCGGATCAATTCCAGGATCCGGTCATTGAAATTGGCCTTGAAAGCATAATGCAGGTGGAACCCATATTTCCGGGCCGAGCCTGCGGCGGCGGCCAGCGTCTCATTCAGCAATCCCAGGTCATAGTAGTAAAAAGGAGTTTCCAGGGCAGGAAGCGCCGCCTTCAATGGCCCATCAACCGCGTTTTTCATCATTTCATCCAAAACTAAAAGTCCAATCTAAGCAGAAAATCCAGCATTAAAAAATTCGTTGGTGCAGGGAGCGCAACGCTTCTGTTTTATCAGGGGTCCTTACCAGCAGTGAAATATTGTAATCACTGCCCCCATAGGAAATCATACGGACGGATAAGTGTTTGACGGCGTCCAGCACACGGTAGGCATAGCCGTGTGTGTCCAGACCAAAATCCCCCACGACACACACAATGGTCTGCTCCCGGTCCACTTCCACGGTCCCCAAACGCTCCAGTTCCTGCACAATATCGGCCAGGTATTTTGTATCATCGATGGTCAGTGACACGGCAACCTCGGAGGTCGTGATCATGTCGATCGGTGTCTTGTACCGTTCAAAAATCTCGAACACCTTTCTCAAAAATCCATAGGCCAGCAACATTCTGGAAGAATGGATACGGATCGCCGTAATCCCGTCTTTGGCCGCAATCGCCCGTGCCCCTCCTTTCATGGCGCCTTCACTACTGATCAGGGTCCCGGTGGACCGGGGATCCAGGGTATTGAGCAAACGAACCGGAATATTGTATTTTCTGGCCGGGAATATACTCTGTGGGTGCAATATCTTTGCACCAAAATAGGCCAGCTCTGCCGCTTCATCAAAACACAGGCTGGCGATCGGCCGGGTACCTGTGACGACCCTGGGGTCATTGTTGTGCATTCCGTCAATATCCGTCCATATCTGGACTTCATCCGCCCCCAGTGCCGCACCGATCAGAGAAGCTGTATAATCACTGCCTCCCCTGCGAAGATTATCGATTTCACCGAATACATTCCGGCAGATAAATCCCTGGGTAATATAAAGTGTACATTCCTCCGGGGCATCATGGATCAGAGGAACCAGATGGGTCCTGATAGCATCGATATCGGGTTCATTGTCCTCGTCTATTCTCATAAAATCCAGTGCGGGCAACAGGCAGGATTTCACCCCCGTTTCCCGGAGCCAGAAGTGGAACAGCGTGGTTGAAATCAGTTCGCCCTGGGCCAGGATAATCTTTTCTTCGGCCTGGGTAAAAACATGGCTGGCAAAGGAAGCGATCAGGGCAAAATGGTAATCGATCAGCTCTTTCCCGTTTTCCAGCCCTTCTGCAGTCGAAAACAATTGCCCGATCAGCCCATCATACTGGTCCCGGAGCGATTGTGTCAGTGTTTTGGCTTTCTCCTTATCCTCTGCCGCATAGGCAGCCGCAATCTCGACCAGCGCATTGGTTGTCCCTGCGACTGCAGATAGCACAATCACCTGTTTTTCAGCAGGATTTATAATACTAAGTAAATTTTTGATTCGCTCCGCACTGCCTACCGAAGTCCCTCCGAATTTTAAAACCCTCATCACTCGATCGTCTGTACCGGATTTTTTAATTTCTCGAAGTAAGCAACGATCAATGAAGCCAGTTCTGTGCCCACCCGCTCCTGTGCTTCTAAGGTGGCGGCACCGATATGCGGCGAGAGCGAAATCCGGGGGTGGGCAAGTATGTCCGTCCGGGGGGTAGGTTCATCATTGAATACATCGAGTCCCGCAAATGACACCAGACCCGTATCCAGTGCCTCTATCAAAGCGGATTCCTCGATCACACTGCCCCTGGAAGTATTGATAATTCCCACACCCGGTTTCAAAAGTCCGAATGCGGCGGTTCCGAGCAGGGGTTTTTCCGTATAGGGTACATGGAAGGAAATAAAATCGGCTTCCCTGAACAAATCCTCCAAATCTCTTTTGAAAACAGGCAATTCGACCACGATGCCATGGGTAAATGAAACCGGGAGGGTCGCTGGTACGGCATAGAGGTCACTGACCACCACATGCATGCCCAGACTGAGACCGATCCGGGCGACTTCCTGCCCGATCCTGCCAAAGCCTACCACGCCCAGGGTCTTGCCCCTCAATTCGGTGCCCCCGGCATACGCCTTTTTCAATCGTGCGAAGGCGGTATCCCCTTCCAGGGGCATCCTGCGCTGTGCGTCATACAGAAACCGGACACCGCTGAATAAGTGGGCAAACACCAGTTCGGCTACGGATAATGAAGAAGCTGCGGGCGTATTGATGACTTCTATGCCTTTGGAACGTGCATAGGCCACGTCTATATTGTCCATTCCAACGCCACCCCGGCCGATCAGCCGGAGACCCGGAGCGATATCGATCAAGTCCTTTCGTACCTGAGTGGCACTGCGCACGGTGATGGCATCGTATTCATGGATCCGGGCCGGCAGTTCTTCCTGTCTGATATGCTCCGTATCAACCTGAAAGCCCGCCTGTTCCAGTATGCTTTTTCCGACAGGATCCATCCCGTCATTTGCCAAAATCCTCATTTTCTCTTTTTTGATATATTTTTGATCCATAGCAGATCTATCGCAGATCCACAAACCTGGTGTTTTGCAGGTCCACAAAAATGGTAATAAATATTTATTTACTAAAGTAATCCTCAAATTCCTGCATGGTATCGATCAGGGCATGAACCCCCTGGATACTCATGGCATTATAAATAGAGGCCCTGAAGCCCCCCACGCTCCGGTGGCCCTTCAGGCCGACAAGGCCCCTTTCACGGGCAAACTGCATAAAAGCAGTTTCCGTTTCTTTCTCATCGGCCACAAACACGACATTCATCCTGGAGCGATCGGCCGGATCGACCGTGCCGGAGAAAAACCGGTTCCGGTCGATTTCTTCATAGAGGGCACGGGCCTTGATGTTATTTTCCTGTTCGATGGCAGCGATCCCTCCCTTACTTTTCAACCAGCGCAGATTGAGCATGGACACATAAATCGCAAACACTGGAGGCGTATTATACATAGATTTTCCAGCAATGTGCGGACGGTAATCAAAAAAGTTGGGGATCACCCGGTCCGTCCTGCCGAGCAGGTCCTCCCTGACCACCACCAGCGCCATTCCCGCCGGCCCCAGATTCTTCTGTGCGCCGGCATAGATCAATCCATACTGGGACACTTCGATCTCCCTGCTGAATATATCGGAGGACATATCGGCCACCAGCGGCATGGAAACCTGCGGCGTATCGAACAGTTCCGTACCATAGATGGTATTGTTGGAGGTGATGTGAAAATAGGCCGCATCCGCCGGAATTTCATAATTTTTGGGAATATAGGAATAATTGCGGTCGCTGGATGAAGCGACGATCTGCACTTCACCGATCTTGCCCGCTTCCTTCGCTGCCTTGCTGGCCCAGACGCCGGTATCCAGATAGGCCGCCTTTCCATTTGAGGGCAGCAGATTCAGCGGTACCTGCGCAAACTGGGCGCTGGCCCCACCGTGGAGAAACAGTACGGCATATCCCTGGGGCACTTTCAAAAGCTCCCTGACCAACTGTTCAGCTTCTGCCAGTACGGCTTCAAACTCTTTACTTCGATGGGAAATTTCCAAAATGGACATTCCCGTATTTTCAAAATCCAATACTGCCCTGGAAGCCTCTTCAAACACTTCTTTTGGCATGGTACTCGGACCCGCACTAAAATTATACATGCTTCTATTTATTGTTGAATGGCAAAAATAACATAATTACTTAAAATTAATTCAACATTATGCAGATTTTATTATAAAAAATCCAAAGACACAACTCAAAACATATAAAACAAGAAAAACACCCCTCCCGGGGTGTTCAGTTTTTTGGGGGTGATCCGGACCGATCCTGTTATTCCTTGATGAACAGGGATGGAATGACCGGATAATTGGCCACTGCCTTCGTCAGGCTTTTTGCGAAAATCTTCTCGAAAAACGGCTTTTGGGGACGGGTAAAGACCATCAGGTCCAGATCCTGTCCGGTAGCCACGGTGGTCACAGAATGGAGATCGACCTTCTCCACCGGCACTTCCTTGATTTCTACCGGCCGGTCCCCCAGGGCGGCACTGGCCTTCAGCTTCCAGGCTTCCCTATTTTCTGCCTGACCGGCCACGCCCTGCCGGATAAAATGAATGACATCGAAGGTTTTGACCGGGGTCAGCAGATCCGTCATTTGTTTCAGCGCATCGATTTCATGCACATTGTAATCACTGAAAAATCCCACATGCCGGAGCGAAAAATCAGGCGTGTCCTCGGGAATCACCAGGACCGGTACATCCGATCTTTTCAGGACTTCAAACGTGGTACTTCCAAATATGGATTCCGCCACATTCGTCACTCCCTTCGTACCCATCACGATCAGGGAAATATCCGGGTGGGCTTTGAGGTGTTCCATCAGCGCATCGATCATAAACCCGCGCTCGTACATCCCATCGATCTCAACATCCGGATACTGTCCGCGCAGGGTTTCAACCAATTTTCCCATCGCTCCGGAGGCTTCCTGATCCGCCCATTCCACATGCTTTATACTGACTCCCCTTTCTTCGAAGCCGGAGTACAAGACAATATACACATGGTA
Source organism: Parapedobacter defluvii (assembly GCA_040392005.1). Taxonomy (GTDB): domain Bacteria; phylum Bacteroidota; class Bacteroidia; order Sphingobacteriales; family Sphingobacteriaceae; genus DASRQK01. The sequence goes on along the minus strand of JBEBWT010000012.1, from coordinate 22,182 downwards.
AAACAGCACTTTTGCACCCGTTTCCCGTGCCAGGGATGCTGCATACTGACCTGCCACAAAGGCGTTTTTGGAAAAATCGGTCGGGACTAATATCGTTTTCATGGTTGTGGGTTTTAAAAAATCTGTGTTCTATATCGTTGTTATAACCGCTGAAAATTAATCAAAATTTTCCACTAAATTCAAAAGTATTTCATTCCGATTGCTCCATAAAATAGCGGATGACATCGGTGGTACTGACGATACCAACAATTTTCCTGCCATCCACGACCGGGAGCGCATGAAAATCGACCCGGATCAACAGATGCGCCACTTCCCCTACGGTACAATCCACCGGGACGGAGGTGGGGTTGGACATCATCACCTGTTCAGTGGTCAGCATATCCAGCATGGTGCCATCGATCTCCTCCTGACCATCAAACAAATTCCCAAAACTGAGACGCATGACATCCGTTTGGCTGATGATGCCGACCAGCTCATCCCCTGAAACGACCGGAAAATGCCTGTATCCATGCCTGGCCATCATTTCCTTTACTGTCGACAGACTGGCATGCAAGTCCACCGTCACCGGATCCCGGGTCATAATTGCTGTCAATGGCACTCTCTTTTTCATCATCCATCATTCCGTAAGGTAAAATTATCGCTATCAAAACTGCACCTGGCCACTTTCATTTGCGCTCAATCAAATATAATCAATACCAAAAGAGCGCGTGCGCGCTGCAATCACTTAAAATAATGATTTCAGTCAGAAATATTCCCAAAAATGTATTAGGTTTGTCTTATGTCTGTCACTAAAGAAATCAAAAGGAAAACCACCCAGACCATCCGCGAAATGAAGGCCCGGGGCGAAAAAATAGCCATGCTGACCGGTTATGACTATTCGATGGCCACCGTACTGGACGATTCGGGGATCGATATCATTCTGGTGGGCGATTCTGCTGCCAATGTTATGGCCGGATACGAGACCACGGTCCCGATCACACTAAAAGAAATGATGTATCATGCGGCCAGTGTCGTACGGGCGAGCAAACAGGCAATGGTCATTGTGGATCTGCCTTTCGGTACTTATCAGGGAGATCCCAACGATGCCCTCAAAGCTGCTGTCAGGGTCATGAAACAGACCGGTGCACATGCCCTGAAACTGGAGGGCGGCCAGCATGTGGCCGAAACAATCAAGCGGATCGTGGATGCGGGGATTCCAGTCATGGGACATCTGGGCCTGACCCCTCAGTCCATCCACCAATTTGGCACTTTCGGACTGCGGGCCAAAGAAGAAGAAGAAGCTCAGCAACTGATCAGTGATGCACTGCTGCTGGAAAAAATGGGTTGTTTTGGGTTGGTACTGGAAAAAATCCCGGCCAGTCTGGCGGCCCAGGTCACCCAGTCCCTGCACATTCCCACCATCGGGATCGGCGCGGGCAATCAATGTGACGGTCAGGTACTGGTCATCAATGACATGCTGGGACTTACCAAAGGATTCCGGCCCAAATTCCTCCGGCAATACCTGCAGCTTTATGAAGAGATCAACAAGGCGGTACTCCAATACATCGAAGATGTCAAATCGGGGGATTTCCCGAATGAGAAGGAACAATATTGATTTTTTTCAGCCCCTCATGTAAAATTATTGTAGCGCAGGGGCTTGTTTATCAAATGAATCCATAAATTGCAATGTTTACACCAAAACTTTAATTATGAAATATTATTTTACCCTTTTTCTTGCTGTATGCTGTTTCATCGTAACGGCACAAACAAAACTACCCGTTGATTCGATCATCACTACCAAACACAGTACGACCATCAAAGGCAAAGCCATTAATTACACGGCTTATAAAGGCACCCAACCGGTATGGGATGAATCCGGCAAAGCCATTGCCTCCCTGGATTATACCTATTACGAAAGGGATGGGATCACGGACAAAGCCAGCCGTCCGCTGGTGATTTCCTTCAATGGCGGACCCGGATCGGCCTCGGTATGGATGCAGATCGCTTACACCGGCCCGACCCTGATCAATATTGACGATGAGGGCTACCCCGTCCAACCTTACGGAATCAAGGAAAATCCTTATTCCATCCTGGATGTAGCCGACATTATCTTTGTCAATCCGGTCAATACCGGCTACTCCCGCATTCTGGATGACAAAGTGAGCAAATCCATCTTTTTCGGTGTCAATGCGGACATCCGGTACCTGGCTGCCTGGATCAATACCTTTGTCACCCGGCAGAACCGCTGGCCGTCACCCAAATACCTGATCGGGGAATCCTACGGTACCACCCGGGTCTCGGGGCTGGCCCACGAATTGCAGAACAACCACTGGATGTACCTCAATGGCGTGGTCCTGGTCTCCCCGACCGATCTGGGCATCAAACGGGACGGACCGGTAGGTACTGCGCTGCGGCTCCCCTACTTTGCCGCCACCGCCTGGTACCACGAGGTACTCCCTGCGGATCTCCAGCAAAAAGACCTGACCGCTATGTTGCCGGAAGTCGAAGAATTCACCATCAATGAATACATTCCCGCACTGGTCCGGGGCGGACAATTGAGTGCGGCTGAAAAACAGGCCCTGGCACGGAAAATCGCCCGGTTCTCCGGCTTGCCCGAGCAAGTAATCCTGCAAAACAATCTTGATATTTCCACCAATCTGTTCTGGAAAGAATTGCTGCGGGATGAAGGTTATACGGTCGGCCGTCTGGATTCCCGCTACCGCGGAATCGACAAAAAGGATGCCGGCGAACGGCCCGATTACAACGCCGAGCTTACCTCCTGGCTGCACTCCTTTACGCCTGCCATCAATCATTATATGAGGACCGTGCTCAATTTCAAGACTGACCTCCAATACAATATGTTCGGCCCGGTCAATCCCTGGGACCGCAACAATGACCGCACCGGTGAAAGCCTGCGTCAGGCCATGGCCATCAATCCATACCTGCACGTGTTGGTGCAATCAGGCTATTATGATGGTGCCTGTGATTATTTCAATGCCAAATACAATATGTGGCAGATGGATCCTTCCGGCAAATTGCAGGACCGGATGCATTTTGAAGGATACCGCAGCGGACACATGATGTACCTGCGCAAGGAGGATCTGGAGAAAGCCAATGAAGACCTGCGTATTTTCATCAAAAATTCAACTCCTGCGAAGGGTACCCCGGCCAAATTCTGACCGGGGTATGCTCGGGGGCTGAAGGGGAATACTCAAAATTGGCACAAACTGGCACTGTTTGACAGTGTTTGGCAGTGAATGGCAGTGAACGAAGCTATTTCGAGGGACCAAAGACACGCATCGAGGTACCAATGACGCACGTCGAGGTACCAAGATAGTGCGTTGACGGACCAAAGAAACGCCTCGGGAGACCAAGGTAATGCATCGACGGACCAAGAGACCATAACCAGGGATCTTTGACCCGGGACGAGGGGCCAATACCAATGGCTTTGGTGCTTCACGTTTATCACCAAAGATCAGATCACCACCATTACAGCCCAAATACGCTGATCAATACAGGACGTCGCCATGCCAACAGATGAGAATGGCTTGCCTTGAAGGCAGTGGGCACCGCTTTGATCCCAAAGGAAGCCGATCACAGACATTAGCTGTGCGATGTCACCTCAAAGCGAGGTAATCAGCGAGCAGAAAACAATAGCTTCATACCTCTTATAGGCTACCTGGCCCGAACGCTCCGACAACTCAGCGAAAATGCAGGCATTCCGATACCTGAAACAGCGCAGTTGGTGCGTAGTGGTGTTTAGCTGAGGGTAGGAAAGTCACCTCTGATCCGCCGATGCCCGATCAACCTATGGCGAAATGAGCCTGTTAATGAATGCCGCTGTTGCGGATAAAATCGATGAGATCGGAAGGGTCGGCCCGGTAGCGACGAAGCTGCGAAAACCAAGAGACTCCAGGATTATCAGCTTTCTTTCATCGCATTATAATCTTTATACCATCTCAAGAAGACTTGGGATTTGTCCCGTGGGATCCTGAGCGGGGGGAGGTCATGGGCACCCACGGATAGACGGACAAAGCAAAAACGAGCGTTGCAGCTTACATCAGCTATAAAAGCAGCATGGATAAGGTGACCCCGCCTGAGTTCGATGAAGTCATTTGGATCGCAGATATCCAGTAGCTTTTTGACCGTCAGGTCTATGGTACCGATGTCGCCGTCCGGTGTGTACACTAGACCCAGTTTGGAAGATCGCCGGATATAGGCGATCTCGGTCGTGGGGATCAGGATCGAAGTACCCCGATACTCCACCGGGATCATCTGTGGGACAACCTCATCCCGCTCATGATGTGTGGATACTGGCCCATGCCAGTCGCCGGATATGGGAGCAAGTGGGACTGTACCCAAGGTTGCCCGCTCCAAGGCAAGGTACCAGATCACATAGCTGAGGTTGAGTACCAGCAGCAGCAAAGCAACGACCCAGATCTCCGAGCGGGCATAGCCGCTCCTGGACATGCCAGGGCCGAAGGTCTCGATCAGTATATAATAGATCAAAAAAAGCACGAATACTGGTAGGATCAGCCCAAAAGTCAACTGGACCAGCGACCGCAGCCCCGGCTTTTGCCAACCATCAAGCTGCCTGTCCAGGTAACGGACGACAGCATGCACCCAGCAGATCAGCAGGAAACTAAGCAACACACTGATCAGCGCAGAAATCAGAAAGGATATGGGATATTCAAAGATCACCTGACTGATCCAGGCCCATCTTTTGCCCACTAATAGCATCGCCATGCCTACCACCACAGCCAATAGAATCCGCCACCGGAGAGGTAAATAATCCGGTATTACATACTTGAGGTCGATATGTCTTTCAGCCCGCTCAGACATGCGAATAAACCCTTTCAAAAAAAAATTAACACAAAAAGTGGTTAAACTTATTTCAAAGGTACAAAAAAGTTAGGTTCATTTCAATCCGACCGAAAACATTTCGATCCAAAACCGGGCCGTTTCGATCCGTTTTGGTTGCGAACAACCAATTGCCCCCCTATATTTAGCCCGATGCCCTTGCGATGGCGAGGCGTATTCAGGAGTAAATAACCAATCGTAAAACTTAAAAAAAACACGACATGAACAGATTTCCCTTCAGTGCCCTTGGCACCCAGCAACTACTCGACCAGCTTTATACAGGTGACCAGAGCACCTTGCAGCAGGAAGCATACGATGCCCGACAGGACCTCAGGGCCTGGCTGCAGAAATGGTTCGATCTGGAACCCCAGCAGCAGCAGTATCTCAGCAGTATCCCCGGTCAGGTCATCGATCTGCTGGCCGGACAGATCAGCGACAGCCTCTCCGGGCGCACCGCCATCTCCCTGCGTAAACCCCTTCCCCCACAGCCCGGGGCAAACCGTAGCAGCAAAATCGGAGAAGATGAGGACTGCGATCCTACCGGTAAGATCCTGATCTGGGAAAGACAAACCGGGGGCACCTATACTCCAGGGAGCGGCTATGGCGAAGACGACTACCTGGAAATCGCCCTGCTATGTCAAGAAGAAACATGAAGACGAGGCAACGCATATTGACCCTTTGCACCCTGCTACTACTGGCCCTCTGGATCCCGGTGGCGCTGGACAAACTCTGGGATCTGGAAGGCTTCCACCGGACTTTGCTCCGGCAGCCTTTTCCAGGCTGGTGGGCGGATATGCTGTATTGGTTGTTGCCGATATTCGAGCTGGCGTGTGCAGTGTTATTAGCAGGGGGAGCCATAGACAACCCAAAAACCAATAAACTTAGAAAGTGGGGTTTCGCTCTATCCTCCCTCCTGCTGTGCGGTTTCGCGTTATTTATTTTATTCGGGGTACTGGGCTGGTACGAGAAGCGGCCCTGCGGATGCGGGTCGGTCATCTCCGGGCTGGGCTGGGAGGAGCATCTGTGGTTTAACCTGGGATTTCTGTCGGTCAGTCTCGTTGGGTGGTGGCTTTCTGCCGCCGGGAGAAGTGATCCAGATCAGCCTTCTGCTCCGGTCGGTAGGTCAGGACCGGACACCGGCGGACCATCCACGGCAGATTCTGCTGCCTCATTCCTGGCGTTTGTAAACGTTTACTACACGCAACTAAACGCTTATACACGTTTTAGACTTTTGAAACGCTTCCGGTATCCCCGCAGGTTTGCCCTATTCCCGGGCAGGCCGGTGCAGGTACTGAATTATGATACGACCAGCGGCCCGTCGTCGAAGGTGGCCGCATGATAAAAAAATGGCCCGGCACAAATGCACCGGACCATAAAAACACATGAAATTTAAAATCTAAAAAAATGAAAAATTTAATTCAAAAATACTTCATGGCCATAGTGGCCGTGATGATCGCAATAGGATCCTATGCTTACTCTAAAATGCCTGTCAAAAAAACAATCAATTCCGGTTGGTTTGAAGTAACTTACTCGGGCAGTGGCGTCGAAACAGATCCAGCAAACCTGGAAATCGGGGACATGCTCAGTTCTCCCCCGCTGACTCCAGAACAGGAAGGCGAATGCAGGATCGATAACCAATCCACTCCCTGTGCTGTACATCTTTATTTCGGTGAAGGAGTGGATCCCGAAGACCTAGATGGGCTGAACCTTCAGGCTGCCATTGACAGCGTTCTTTTGGAAGTGGACATTAGGGATACTGATTCACCCGATGGCTACGCTAAGCAATGGAAAGAGCCGGAAAACTAATCTGAATACGTGCTTTTTTCGGATAATCCAGGGGTTCGAAAAGGAACCCCCGGGTTATTCGTCCACCTTACCGCTGGTTCTGTTCGAGGTTGCTCAGTTCGATCACATTATCTGGGATAGGCCATACCCAACGGGGCGATTCCGGAGATAGCTCGAAGCGTTTCCCATCAATTTGGCGAATCAGCGTAGTTTTGGAATCACTGTATTTATTCAATCTCCGCAGGTCTTCCCATCGTGTCCCTCTAAACAACAGTTCCTTTCTTCGCTCCCGTAATATGTAATGGACCAACGCTGACCCTGCCAATCCACTTACTGACGAAAAATGATCCTTGTTGATCCGGCTTTTCCGTAGGGTATTGATGCGTTCAAGGGCTTTGGTATGATTGCCGATCCGCGCATGGCTTTCGGCTGAGACCAGGTACATTTCATCAACAGCCAGCCCCGTGAAAAACGAGGAATTGTAGTAAGACCCTTTGAAAACGATCGAACCGTTTGGCCGGACAAGAAAATAGGCCGGATACCTCAGATCATGCTGTTCGTATAATACGAGCAGATTGGAGTCAATATTGTGCCGGGTATTATGCACCACTGTGGGGGCGGCCAAATAAGTGGAAAACAACACTTCCACGTTTGACATCCCGTGATCATAATCAAAGGTGTAAGTCCTGTCCAGTTCGATCTCATTGAAATCGATCAACTGTCCTTTCAATGCGATGCAGGAGTCGGCATAGTTGGCCGCTGCCTCAAAATCATCCATCTGCATATACACCCGTGCCAGTAGGGCGTATGCCGCGGGCCGGGATGGCCGAAACTTATGGACGGGCGATATCGGCAGATGCCGCACGGCACCTTTTAGATCAGCAACCAGCCTATCATACGTTTCCTGTACACTTGACCGCACGACCGGGACCTCTACATCCGACTCCAGTCTTAGGGGAATGCCCAGATCTGACCGGGCATTCTGCACATTATAGACCAATGCAAACTGCTGGGCCAATTGATAGTGGTTCCAGGCCCTGAAAAACAGGGCGCTTCCATATAGGTTGTCCCATGCGGGTTGCTCATCTGCTGACGTGGTAACGGCTCTGGCACCTTCAAGTGCTATATTGGCATAAAGGATCCGTTGGTAGGCCCGTTCCCATTCCAAAAAAGGGAGGCCCTCATAGATCTGATCATCCCAAACGTATCCATTGCGCTGATATGGTGCGCTCAACGTAGCCCACCGACCATCTAACAAATAATGCTCGTCCGATCCGATGATCCCCAACTCATGGCAGGAACCATAGTTCATCATGCCCGTAGAATTATCCAACAGGGATTGGAAATCTTTGATGGTGGTAGGCGTGCGGACTTTCTTGTCCTGTTTGACATCGAGGAATTCCTTGCCACAGGACAGTAGGAAAAGCAGGCCCAACATCAGTTTATACATCAATAGCTTATTCATATACGTTCTATTTTTTTATTAAAATTACAGTAACGGTCACAGCCCTACCATGAGTTTCAGTGCATAGGTCGTACGCACAGGATAGGCCGAATGAACATAATCCGGATCTTCCCCCCTCGAGTTTCTGCTCCACAGCAAGCCCAGGTCACGGATATAGGCTCCCAAACGGATATTTCTCAAATGTGATCCTCGCAATGGCACTTCATACGAAAAGTCCATATCCTGCAGCCTCACCAGGGCCCCCTGTTCGATCAGGGCAGTGGACTCCAGGTAAGCAGCGTTGCGCTGCCAGGAAAAATCCGAGAACGGAGCATAAGCCGGCACAGAAGTATGCTCCTCATCTCCAGGCTGCGACCAGCGCCTGTAATAATCAGCATGGTATACCCCAGAATACTCCTGGGCCGAGGCAATGGAGGATCTCCGGTACACATGGCCCGCTTTCCAGGTCACCAGGACTCCCAGCTGGAAGCTCTTGTAGGAAAACGTATTGCGCAGGCTACCGAAATATGGCGGCACGCTCACACCGGCCAGTACTAGGTTGTCAGGTCTCAGATACTGCTCATAATACACCCTGTAATCCGTACTTCGCTCTCCATCCATATAGATCAGCGGAAATCCGGTCTGTCCATCAAGCCCGTACCAGGGCAATCCATAGATGGCATCCCGGGATATACCGATCGCCGGGGGCGGGGTATTGGCCGTATACCTGGAAATCGCCAGGACATCCTTCGTATTATAATGTGTGATCCTGTTCGTTGAATAACTGAACAACGCCGTTACCCGGTGCTGGAACCCGCCCCACTGGTTCTCCGCCTGTAACTGCAGATCGATCCCCTGTGCCTCCATGTCCGCATAGTTGATCTTATAGCTGCCCGTGGTGCTGCTGATGCCCACCGTAGGATCCAGGTAATCATCACCGATCAAATCACGGGCATGTTTCCTGTAATACTCCAGGCTGCCGGCGAGCCTGTTTCCGAAGGACCTGAAATCTATTCCGATGTTGAGGGTACGGATTTCTTCCCAGCGCACGGATGGATTGCCCACGCTTCTCAAAGAACCGGTTGGTAGACCGGTGGTGCCGTGCTCGGCATCGAATACCGCCACCGGATAATGGGTGACCGACTTATTGACATTCCCACTGCTTCCGTACGAGGTGCGTATCCGCAGATAGGAAACAGCAGGGAGATCAAAAAAAGGCTCCCTGCTCAGTTCCCATCCCATACCCAGGGACCAGAGGGCTTTCCCTTTCTGATTGGTTTTGACACCGAACAGGTTGCTGGCGTCCCACCGGCTGCTCCCGGTGACCTGGTACCGGCCCCGGTATACATACGAACCGTTCCCAAAATACGACAGGTAGCGGTCCACGAACTCCCCCAATCCCACTGGCAAAGGCGGTATTCGGGCATTGCCGACCGGCCTGACCGGATAGGACTGCTGGTAATTGTACAAGGTGCTTCCTCCCAGCAACTCCTCATCGTAGCCCAAAAGCTGGAACCCCGGGTCCCTTCTGTCCAGTACATCCCGGATTTCCGAACCGCCCAACACCACTACCTCGTGGTCCGGGCCAAACCGCCGGTCATAATGGAGCTGTACCCTGCCGGCATGGCTATAGACCGTACTACCCCCTTCATGCCGAAACACACCGCCCAAAGGGACGATCCGTGAGCCGTTGCTCTGTGTAAAACGGTTGACCAGATCCCGCGCATAGTAGCTATCTGCCCGGTAGTGCCTGCTCGAAAAACCGCTGCTCTGCAGATACTGGTATGTCAGGCCGATGGCCAGTCCAAAAGGCATTCGGTAGTTCAGTGCGCCGTTGGCACGGAACTCGTTCTTCCCTGATCTGTGGTCCCGCAGAGCCGGTTCCTCCAGTGGACGGAAAGACCAATCCAATAGATCTGTACCGGCACTCTGCTCCAGATAAGCCCGGCTATAATCCATCGGGATCGCCAGGGCATTGCCCCCAGCATCTGCTAGCCTGAGATAGGGAGAAACATTGGTACCGGACTTGGGGTTCAGCGCTGAGATGGAGAGCCCGTTGTTTTTGCCCGAAGCATTGGTAAACCAGAGCCCTGCGGTCATTTCCAGCCCTTTCAATGGCCGGTATGTGTTCTGCATATTGAGATTCAACCGGCTGTCACGGTTGCCTACCGAACTTGAAAGCGTGCGGTCATGCCCCAGGGAGACATAATACTTATAGTTGTCCGCCCCACCGTTCAGGTTAAAGGCATACTGTTCCTGGAGTCCCCGCCTGTACAGATACTTCATCGCATCCCTCCGTATATCACCGCTCCGCAGGGTGGCCTCTTCCATGGCGAAGTCCTGATCGGAAAGTTGCCCTTTGTCCCTGCGGTACAACAGGTCCACATACAGGGGCAATGGTGTGCGGGCATCATCCGGGTAGTCCCCCTGCAGGTACTTCTGTCTTTCGATCTCCATCACATCAGTCACAGCGATCCATTTCGGACTGGCCAGTAGGTCCGGCCTGTCCACAAAACGGAACGAGGCCGAAGTGCCCAGCGTAGCCTTTTGTCCATACTTGCCCTTTTTCATGTTGATCACGATCACCCCATTGCCGGCGCGTGCGCCCCATATGCTGGCGGCGGCGGCATCCCTCAGTACCGTCACGCTCTCCACATCATGTGGATTGAGGCTGTTGATATCCCCCTCAAAGGGAAAGTTGTCCACGATGATCAGGGGCGCGGCATCCGACTCAATGGTCGCGACCCCCCTGATGCGGATGTCTGAGGCAGCTGTCCCCTGGGGGTTCAAAAACTGTAATCCCGACACCACCCCCTCTAGGCGTTCGAGCACATTCGTCGATACTGCCCTGTCGAACAGCGTTTGGTCAACATGGGCAAAAGAGCCCGTCATGCGTTCCCGCGGCAGTTCGTAGTACCCCGTATTGACCACTACTTCCTCCAGCTGATCACCGGAAGGACGGAGCCGGATGCGGTCCGGGAGAACGCCTCCCGGGAACACCACCAGCGTATCCGAACGGAACCCTACATAGCTGATCACCAATGTATCGCGCCTTTCAGTGCTCACATGAAATCTACCGTCCTTATCAGTGTTCTGCACTGAACCTGTCATACTGGAGCGGACGACGGCTCCCCAAAGTGGGGTGCCGTCCGCCATGGAAACCAGGGTAACCCGATCATTCACCTGCCCGGCTACGGCCTGTCCATACAGGAGCAGGCCCACCACAAAAATCAAGTGCTTTCCCATCTCAGACTCCCTCCCCATACATAAAATCACCACGCAGGGGCAGCGAATCCAACTGGCCGGACAGCACCGCTCCGATCGATTCCGCAGTACAGTCCCTGCTCCGCGGCATCGCAAAAACTTTTCCATCTTTGATCAGGACCACCCCACCTACATTGACCGCGGTGAAAAAGTACCGGTTGACCACCACACCCCCCTCACCGATGGCCACGGGTAGCTCCCATCCTCTCTTTTCAGCAAACGGGAGGGCCTTATAGTCAAAATCCAGGTGGATCGGTAACAAGGTGATCCTTCCCTGATACTGCTGTGACAGCGTGATCCATTTTTCAACAGATTCAATACAGGGCTTACACCAAGTAGCCCAGAAATCCAGCACGATCAATTCCTGCTCTGCAAAGTCCCGCAAACGTACCGTATCTCGTCCCTGCGGATCATTAACCACCCACAGCGGCAGTTGCCAAAGCTGATCGGGGATCACATCGCCTATCCGCAGACCGACTACTTCCTTCAGATCAGGGTCGTACTTGACCATGGGGAATCGGGCCAAGTCACGCTGCCGGTCTGACTGCTGCGCCTGCGTCGGATCGTACGGAGATAAAAACAAAAAAAAGCCCACCAGCAATCCCTTGCCAATAACCCTTTGCGTATCGGTAAAATAACGGAGACTGCCCTTGTGGCATCCGTTTGGGTATATAGATATATTATTTGTGGATCGGCGCTTTCGGAAAAGGTCATATCCCTCCCCTGCGCTTAAAAATCGCTTCATAAAAATTCATTAATTTAGTTAATAGATTGGTTTGTAAATCAATAAAAAACACACCAGGAAAGATTATTTAACCGGTGTGTTTTGGGAAGCGAAGAATCTAATAAGGGGATTCTATTAAATTTCTATACAAATAATACTTGTTAGCTAAAGAGCTGATTACCTGCTTTACACGATAACATCTGCTGAAAGCAACAATAAAATAACCCCGAAATTTTACTTTACATTGATTCATAGCTTTTATGGTTAAAAGCATAAACCATAAAAGCCATATATAATAGGGGAAAAAAGTGGGCTCCCCCCGTGCGCTTGACACCTCCTAGGAAAGGTAGAAACCGAAGTTTCCAAGCACGCGACACGGGGAGAGCCCACTCCTGAATATGCAAATATACAGAATGTGGGCGTTTTATCTCTCCGTCGCTTCGCGTGCTTTCAAGATTTCCTAGGTCTGTCAAGCAAAGCTTCTTCTGATCTAACGCCAAAATCAGTTATAGTGTACAAATGAACACGATAATAAACTGATGTCACAAAGATATATAAATGGAGACAAAAAACCAAATAAAAGTTCAGATTTGTCTCCAAACTTATGAGTCAATTTGTTTATTATGAGCAAAATTGACTTTATAACAGCTAAAAAAGTTGCTAAGCAGATAGAATCATTAATGCAGCAGGCAGATTTAACGATATATGGCTTGGCTGAAGGAACAAATTTAAGCACTCACACCATAAACCGCATTTTAAAACAGCGAACTAACATATCTTCAGGCTCAGCAAAAAAGATTGCTGAATTCTTTGAGATTCCGGTAGACAAGATTTTTTCAGATTCTCCAATAAAGCTAAAGAAAATCGAACATATACCAAGAGTATATAAGTTCCATAGTGAAAATTCAGGAAATCATATATTTTTTATTTCTAAAGCAAAAGAAGGTAAAGTTGCCACCTTCATTAGAGAAAAACTACTCCAAGATCCCTTTCTCAACGAAGGAAAACGATCACGAGATATAGCAGATTATATAAAAAAATCCTATAAGAAGTCATTTGACACAAAAGTTGTTGCCAAAGCATTAGAAAGACTGTATAGAGATGGGGCCTTATCGAGGGAAGATAAAACTGGAAAAAATTCGGTTTTCTATTACAGGATAAGACGAACGAAGGATAGATAACGACTTTGAAAAAGTGTATAGGTTTATTGGTGAAAATAAATTTAAAAATTTGTATTACCGCCAGGCGTCTTTGGAAGCGTACGAACTATTGCTAATAGAGAAAGCTGTGGGTAAGAAACAGGGGAATTGTTTGAGGAGTTGTATGGTGACAGAGAATAAAAGTTGGAAAAAGGTAGAGAGGTGATGGGGAATGCTTGGTTGGATGATGATTCAAGGTAATGAAAAGTAGCCGTTTTTGATACCGCAAAGTGCGCTTCAAAAAGGAAAGACAAACAAGGTAATTAAGAAAATGGATTCAAAAATTTTGTTAGGGAAAATATTGCAAAGATTTGCGGACAAAAAAATTGCTCAAGTCAATGGTTACAGTATGTTCGGTTATATAAAAGAAACGAACAAGGCGGTATATGTTACTCGAGAAGGCGGGGAAGATACTCCGGTTCCTTTTAATAAAATTCTCATCGGTATCGAGGCGTATCAAAAAGATAACAATTTATACAACGAGGGACCGACTGCTTTAAGGGAATTTGGAATTACACATGTTACAAGTCCTATCTGGTCTATATTGCATTTACTCACAAAAGAAGAGTATGTCAATTAGTTGATTAATGTGCACCTGATTTAAAAGGTTTATTGTATTTAAACAGATGGAGAATATGTTTAGGTTGTTTTCGTGGGGGATTTTTGTAAATGGCAAATAATAACATGGAGGAAATAGATAAAATAATTAGTGATTTTAGAATTCAGCAACAGCGTTTTGCTTATTACATTGTCGCAGTAAATATTGCATGCATAGCTTACTGTATTGATAAATCTTTAGATATAAGAATCGAACTAATTAACCTACCCTTAGGTGCTTCAATTTTGTTATTTGCTATTAGTACATTTTTAGGTCTTAGATTTATCAAAATAGTTTTATCATCATACGCATCTGACATTGATATCAAAACTATACAAAAAGGCGTAAACCCAACCTTAAATGAATTGGTGGTCAAATTCGACAGAGTTCATGCATATCCTGAAGCACAACAATTTGCAATGAATACGATTATCGAAGTTACCAAGAAAAAAAGCAGGAAAGCTACATCTGCCTATTCTTGGATGATGAGAACATTATACATTGGAATATTGTTCTTTGTGACTTGGCGGGTATTGGTTGCTTACGACATAACATTTGGCATTACTTTTTAACAATAAACCTCCGCTACATCCGAAATGAACATTACTGCCTAGTTGCAATCCACATTATTTTCAAGATATAGTACAGGGCCTAAAAATTACGACGGTTTAAAAGCCCATCCCCTTAGTACTGAAACAAAAAATCCTTATTTTTGAAAAAAGCTACGTGTCACTCATGAGCATAGTAAGGTTTAGTTTATTGTTGATTTTCATTTTATATAGCTTAAGTGCTATGTCGCAACATGGTCCCGTTGTAGGAGAGAGAACATACAAGGTCATTAGGCAGATATCGACAGATACTGGAACTGGCTCTGCTTCTTTGTTAAATATAGAAGATCGTCTTTATGTACTAACTGTACGTCATTTGTTTAAAAAAACAATTCGTAGCGGCGATAGAGTCACGCTTGATTTCATCCAAAATGAAAGACCGGTGAAAGTGATCGGTCATATCCTGCTACACGAGAATGATGGTATCGATATGGCACTCATTGATATCGGTCCGGCTGATCCAAGTATAAATGGATTCGATGTGAGAGTGTAACTTAAACTGTGTCAAGGGATAAATCGGATAATTATTTTTATATTCGAAATATCAATTGACATGATTATGAAAAAAGAAGAGGGCCTCGGTCGTGGCCTACTGCCTCGGCATTACCGATGTCTGCCCCATCGAGCTGGACCTCTACTTCGAGCGTTTCCTCAACTCCAAGCGAAAAAGCCCGCCCGACTTTGACATCGACTTCTCCTGGAATGAAAGGGATGATATCTACGACTACATATTCAGGCGTTACCAGAGCGGGAACACAGCGCTCATGGGAGCCATGAGCACCTTCCAGGGGCGCAGCATGATCCGGGAGCTGGGCAAGGTCTATGGCCTCCCCAAAGCCGAGATCGACCGGCTGGTCCATGAGCCGCAGCACATGCTGAACAAGAACGAGGTCACGGACATGATCCTGTCCGTATGCGGCCGCATACGGGATTTCCCCAACCAGCGCACCATCCACGCTTCGGGTGTGCTGATCTCTGAACAGCCCCTTACTTATTATTCCGCGCTCGACTATCCGCCCAAAGGAATGCCGACCATGCAGTTCGACATGTATGTGGCGGAAGATGTAGGCTTCGAGAAATTCGACATCCTCTCCCAGCGGGGCATCGGCCATATCAGGGACTGCCGGGAGATCGTAAAGCAGAACCGTGGGGAGGTCATCAGTACCGACAATCCCCGCAGGTTTTTCAGTGACCCGCAGATCGCCGACCGGTTGCGGTCGGCCGATACCATCGGATGCTTCTACATCGAATCGCCCGCCATGCGGCAACTGCTGGCCAAGCTGGCCTGCGACAATTACCTCACCCTGGTGGCCGCATCCTCCATCATCCGCCCCGGTGTGGCCTCCTCGGGCATGATGAAAGCCTATATCGAACGGCACCATGACCCTTCAAAAGTGGCCTATCCCCATCCCGTATTCGAGCAGCAGCTCCGGGAGACCTACGGCGTGATGGTCTACCAGGAGGACGTGATGAAAGTGGGGCACCACTACGGCGGGCTCGACCTGGCCGATGCCGATGTGCTGCGCCGGATGATGAGCGGAAAATACCGGCACATCCACCTGACGGAGATCAGGGACAAGTTCTTCGGCCACTGCAGGGCGATGGGATACCCCGAAGCGACATCACAGGAAATATGGCGGCAGATGGAATCGTTCGCCGGGTACTCGTTCAACAAGGCCCACTCCGCCTCCTTTGCCGTGGAGAGCTACCAGAGCCTCTACCTGAAGACCTATTACCCGCTCGAATTCATGGTCGCCGTGCTCAACAACTACGGCGGCTTCTATAACCGCAAGGTCTATGTGCAGGAAGCGCGCAGGGCCGGGGGCACGATCTGCCTGCCCTGCGTGAACAAAAGCATATTCAACACAACGATATACGGGGATGACATCTACCTGGGCTTCGACTGCCTGCTCAACCTGGAAGAAAAGCTGGCCCGGCGCATACCCGCAGAGCGGGAGCGCAACGGCCCCTACACCGGCATCGAGAACTTCGCCCTGCGTACCGGTGCGGGACTGGAGCAGCTCGTGGTGCTGGTCCGCAGCGGGGCGCTGCGCTTCACCGGCACGGGCAAAAAGGAGCTGCTCTGGGAAGCGCACCTGCTGCTGGCCGGGCAGAAGCGGCAGCCCGCCGAAGCCCTGCCCCTGTTTGAAAGCCTGGCCACGCCGCCCGTGCTCCCCCGGTTGGAAACCTCACTGCTGGAGGACATCTATGATGAAATTGAGCTGCTGGGCTTCCCGGTATCGGCCTCCCTGTTCGACCTGGCCAGGTCGGGGTTCCGGGGTGACGTGCAGGCCCGTGAGATGGGTGGGCATGAAGGCAGGACGGTACGCATGGTCGGCGACTTTGTATGCGGCAAGGACGTGCGGACAAAAAACGGGCAGCGCATGAAGTTCGGCACCTTTTTCGATGTGGAAGGAGCGTTTTTCGATACCGTACACTTCCCGCCCTCGCTGGCGCAGTACCCCCTGCACGGCGGCGGTCTGTACCTGCTCGAAGGCAAGGTAACCGTTGACTTCGGCTGCCCGGCCCTGGAAGTGACTAAATGTGGCAAAATGTCCTTAAAAAACAATCCGTTTACAGATTGTTAGTCACCGAAAAAGCGATCAAGTCTTTGATCGAGTTCAGTTCCAGCTTTTTTAGTATGTTTTTTCGATGGGTATCCACGGTAAATATACTAATATACAGCATAGCGGAAATCTCTTTTGCCGTTTTACCCTGTTTGATCAAGGCGATGATCTCCCGTTCCCGTGGTGTGATCAGCTTGTCAAAAGGGATCTCGATCACACTTTCCGGGTCTAATTCCAAGAAAATGTTTTCACCTTTCAAGATTGCATTTATGCTCCTTTTCACCTCTTGTGCATCTGTGCTCTTTGGAATATAGCCATCCGCTTTGCAGTTTTTGATCTCTGCGGCCAGGCTGCTCGGGTCAAACATGGAGATCAGGATGATTTTTGTGTCAGGGTACCGCTCTTTGATCATCAAACATATTTCAGTGCCATTTTCATCTTTCAGTTTGATGTCCAGTAATATCAAGTCTATACGATGCTGCTCGAGCAGGTATTCTATTTCCTGATAGGAACTGACGATCTTCAGCAGGCGCAGATGGGGCATGTCACGGAGGATGAGGCTCAGCCCCTCTGCAAAAAGCGGGTGATCTTCAATGATGACAGTATTTACAGGAGAATGGTTCATGATCAGCAGGTAAAATTTAGGATAGTGGAATATCGATGATATAGGTCGTATTTCCTTTATTGGATGAAATATGTAACTCTCCATTCATTTCTGACACCCGTTGCCTGATGTTTTTTATTCCCATACCTTTCGTCTTTTCTGCCTGATCTATTGCAAAGCCTTTCCCGTCATCTTCTACGATCAGCTGGGCCGCGCTCCTGTCGATCATGACCTGTACGGTCACCTCTTTCGCACCGGAGTGTTTGGCTATATTGGTAAACAGTTCGGTGGTCATCTTATACAGACTTTCCTTCTGAATGGCTGAAAGCAAGCTTTCATCTCCCGAAAAAACAAGGTTGAATTTAATAGCTCCATAACTGCTGTGCAGCCGGATCAGCTTTTTAATGTTTTTACTGAGCGGGCTATCTACCGTGCTGAAAGAAAGTTTGTCGTAGAACACCCGGAGATCATTGCTGGCCACAGTGACCGTTTCGATCAGCCGTTTATTTTCAGGATAAGAATTGGTCACCACCAATTTGATGGCATTGATCGTAGCCCCAAGATCATCATGCAGATCCCTTGCGATCTGCCGGCGCTCCTCATCCCTGACAGCCAATTCTCTTTGGGTTAAATCCATTTGGAGCCTGTGTTTCTCTTCTATATTCTTTTTGTATCTCCAGCCCATCAGAATCGTGATAAAGACAAACTCTGCAGCGGCGAGCCAATAAAAATAATTGGGGTAGGTAATGTCATAAAAAGATAGTATCCCGGAGTAATTCAGGTAGTAGGTAGCCGGATTGACAATGACGATAAGCAGTAAAAATGTGATTCCGTAATATGGCTCATGGTGTTTGAGCGAAAGCACCGCAATCTTCAGTGCTGTAATCAATATACTGATAAAAATACAGATGATCAGGCTGTACCAGCCCAGCAGAAAGAGTAATTGCCCGGAATGAATGTATTCTGCACTGAACAGGTAGATGCACAATAAAAAGATTCCAATAATCAGACAGCCGGTATTGATCACCTTCAGGGCTTTAAGAACGTTAGTGCGGACCGGTTTTCCAAAGATATAATCCACGATGTAGAAATTGAGGCAGGTGGCGATCAGCGAAACCGGGAGCGGATGCATCCGCTGCAATAGATCAAAAGCAAGATCGTGATCGACAACGGGTGTCATCAGTTCGTTGTACAGCGTAAGAACGGATACGGCGAGCATATAGACAAAGAACAGAAAAAAAGTATGCTCCCTGGTCATGAGGCCGAAAATAAAACTAACGATGCCGGTCAGCAAAAAGACACCTGTAAAACTACCGATGGTCCAGTAAAAATCCCGTTCCCACAGCAGATGGCTTATAGGTGTGGTAAAGCTGACAAAGGCATTCTGCGTATGCCTGGGATTAATGATTTTAACCAGATAACTTGCGTTTTCTCCGGTTGCCAGCAGCACATTATAGGTAGGTGCGCGATGCCTTACCATCCGCTCATCCATCGGAGAGCCCCGGAATAAAGTGTCTGAAACGGCCCAACCCCTCGCTTGCTTTTGATAGATGATGATCGTATCGGCATGGGTATAAAATGTCCACCAATACCGCTGATGCTGTACTGACAGATTCTTAACATTCAGAAAAAACCAGACCGGCTCGGGGAAAAGTCCCATGTTCTTGCCCGTTCCGGAAGTAAAGGTGATGAAGTTTCCCTGTTCCAGATTGAGAACAGCCTGATCCAGGCTGTTTTTCTTACCGGACGTATCCTTCCAATACAACATATACGGATACAGATTCTCATCATTCGGTCCGTTTATGTGATAGGTTTTGCCTTGCGGGTATCCTGATAGGGTACCCGCAAAAACCAACAAAAGACTCAACCAAAACCAATTCCTGTATTCCATCAATTCTTTTATTACAAATAAACTGTAATTATCCGGGATAAAAAATACCAAGTTCGTGGTATTGTGACAGTAAAAGCAGCCGGATAAATTTGTAAAGAAATTATGAGATAATGGAAAAGATATCATTCAAAATATGGCGTATCGCTTTGATTATTTGCATCGGGATGCTCGCCGTGAGTTCCTGCAAAAAGGCGAAAGGTCCCGGAGGAGAAGATGAAAAAGACACGTTTTCCTATGAGGATATCGGTCCCGGTCTGGGTTCAGAATGGCACCTGAAGGATGCCAGACGCAGCGACAAAGGCTTGTGGGCACTTTATAATACAATGAATGGAAATGAGCACAAGCTGGCCAGGTATGATTTTCAATCAAAGAAATGGCAGTTTTGGGATTTTGATGACATCATATGGGATTTTGATGTCTATCTTGAAGACGAGGACCAGGGTAACGGGGCCGTAGTCATTGATAAATCAGAACGTATTTATTCACTTTCCAGTGCGATAGCGTGGGATGTCAAAGAGATTGATCAGGGAAAATGGCAGGTAGCCCTGGGGTGGGGTCCCGGCCCTGCCGCTTTTTCCAATTGGGTAGGAGGTACACATGCCTATAACCGTGCGGTGTATCAACAGACGGGGACCTGTTGCCCTTTGCAGTGGAATAAAATAGTCGGCCTGCCCAGTATCATTCACGACATGTGGGCCTCCTCACGGCAGGACGGCTATGTCCTGGTAAGTACGGCCAGCAACGCCTTTATCGTTTACGGAGATGGGGGCAGCGAAATCACCTTTGGCGGCCATAACGCCGCCATTAAACGTCTTGCCTGGGATACCCGGACCGGAATTCCTTATGTAGTGATAGACGGCATCATGTACAAAATCGAAGCAAACCCCAATGGCAAAAGTGCCCGGGCCATCGCATGGGCTGATCTGACCGACCACAATTCCGGCTTCACGATCGGAAGTGCTGCGCTGGACATACGGGGTGGTCATGCGTATGTTTCATACGGAGCAATGGTTGATTTAGCGAATGGAGGGGTGCATAATTCGTCCTGGATTGGAAACGTAGGCATGACCGATGTGGATGGCCTGATGATGAGCCAGCTTATCACAAACTCCTCTTTTATTTTCACACCGCCCAATGATAACGATGGTGTTCTGGTCCATATTAATAAAGTAGATACAAAAACCTTTGAAAACATTGATACCTGGATCAGGGTAAACAGTGCCCTGTAAACCCTGCTAACTATTTTTTAGAGAAACCATTTCAATATAAACCCAAAAATATGATTATGAAAAACAAACTATTCTTTCTGTGCCTGATCGCTCTGATCGCTGTTTCCTCCTGTAAAAAAACCGAAAAAGATGATGGGCTGACTGATTATTCCGGGCAGTGGGAAGGTACTTTTTCGGGTGAGGATAACGGCACTTTTTCAGTCACCATCAATAGTCAAAACCAATTGAGCGGCAGCGGATATTCGACCAACTGGAGTGAGTCCTTTTCCCTGACCGGCACTGTCGATGCGGACGGCACTTTTAATGCAGGAAACGCTTCAACGGGAGCTGTTTTTGCCGGCACCATCAACGGGAACAATCTGGCCGGGAACTGGAACAATCAGTCCACAAGCGAGTCAGGTACATTCAAAGGGCAAAAAGTAAACTAAAAACGTAACTGTCCTTTCTATAATACAAGTATAAAAAATATCGGAATCATCGTTTAATACATCAATCCAAAATGCCATAAAGGAATTGTTTGGAGAAAACCACGTTCTATATCGTCTTTGACAACAAAACCTGTCTGGCTATTTTTTAACTGTTTCAATCCTTTATTTTTTTCCCCGATTTCAAAATCGATATGATCCACTTTGAAATCAGCAGAAAACGAAGATGACACCCTATGATGGACCCTTAGCTGATTGACAAAAAATGTTTCTCTGACATTTCCTGCATTTTGATTTCCAGCGGCTATATTAAACGCTAAATTAGTGTTATCCAAATACACTTTATCCACTTTGCCCAATGCCCGGACACCCCCTGTATCATCCCTTAGCTGAATAATCATCCCGGCTTCTTCGATGTACAGAAGATAATCCGTGATATTATTCCGGCTGATATTTAGCAGATCAGCGATTTTACTCATATTGGGTTTAAATGGCACGCTCTCCGCTATGATAGCCAACAGCTGCTTTAATTTTCTGCCAGTCGCCACATGCATTCCGGCATATGTTGGAATGTCTATTTCCAGGGTTTGGTTAATGACCTGCTGCAATCGCAAATTAAAATCATCTTCCATCGCAAAAGGATAATATCCATTTTTCAAATAATCGGCAAATAAAGGAAGTGGATGTGTCAGCTGGGGCAGACCGACCTGATGACTCAAGATCTCCTCCAACCTGAAAACAGGTATTTCTATTTGATGAAACAAGGCTAAATATTCCCGAAAAGACAGTCCTTGCATCGTATATATGATCGCTCTGCGACTTAAATCCGAACTGCCTTTTTTGATATCAAGGACTGAAGAACCTGTAAAAACAACACGCAGATCCTTATGATAATCATAGATTAATTTCAATTCCTTAGACCAGTCGGGGTATTTGTGTATCTCATCGATTATAATTCCCCCCAATCTTTGGACAGATTTCTTTATAAACTAAGTTAGATATTTC
>JBEBWT010000011.1:0-58482 GCA_040392005.1 Parapedobacter defluvii | reverse complement strand
TTGCAGGATTGCACTTTATGGTCGGGACTGCCGGTTTTATTCGGACAGCATTATGGTCGGGACTGCCGGTTTTATTCGGACAGCATTATGATCGGGACTGCCGGTTTCTCCTTAACAGTTTCAAAACAATCCAGACCGCCAAAAAGATCAATGCCAATTTAACCAGCAAAACCAAAACAATCAAGATGATTTCCTGTGTCCCAAGAAAAAGAAGAATGCCGAATGTCGCCAGTCCTAAAATCAATGAAGTCATAACTTTGGTTAAAAAATCTTTAGTTATTCAAAGAATAACAAAGAATAACTTTGGTTAGAAAATCTTTAATTACTCTAATTACTCAAAGATAAACAGAATAATTGGCAAATTGCCAAACAAGCAATAACTTTGGAGGCATCATAAACTTTGATAATGAAATACTTGATCGTAGGTTTGGGGAATATCGGCCGGGAATATGCGGACACCCGGCACAACATCGGATTTATGGTGGCGGATGCGCTAGTCGAAAAAGTCGGGGGATCCTTTTCCACGATGCGTCATGCCTATTATGCTGAATTCCGGCAACGGGGCAAACAAGTTTATGTCATCAAACCCACCACCTATATGAACCTGAGCGGCAAAGCGGTCAATTACTGGATGCATGAACTCCGCATTCCCCTCGAAAATGTATTGGTGATCGTGGACGATCTGGCTCTCCCCTTCGGGAAAATCAGGCTGAAACCCAAAGGCAGCAGTGCCGGTCACAATGGACTGAAAAGCATCGAAGCCCTCTGTGGCGGTCAGGGCTACCCCCGCCTGCGCTTCGGGATCGGGGATAATTTCCCAAAAGGCCGGCAGGTCGATTATGTACTCAGCAGTTTTGATGAAGACGAGGAAGCCGGGCTGCCTGCGCTGATCGACACGTCTCTAAAGGTAATCGAGAGTTTTATCCATACCGGCATTGAGCTGACCATGACGAATTTCAATAAGTAAACTGTAACGATTGTAATAATCTGATTTTCTTTACTTACCTTTGTATTGAGATATAACTCAAATGACACAAGTAACCATCCATATTGACAGTAAAAAAAAACTGAGTGCTATCAAAGCCATTTTGGAAGCAATGGGAGTTACTTATGTCACACAAGACCCTGCAACGGATATCAACGGACAAGAGCAAATTCTATTGGAAAAAGCTGACTCAGATATTGCTGATGGTCGAGTAAAAAAATTCAGGTCCCACCGCGAAATTTTATCCGAAGGCTTTTCGGGATCAGGTCAATAGTTTCTCGTTTTATGATTCGGTCGATTGAATATACTCAAACGTATAGGGAAACGTTATTGGCTACTAATTTAGAACCGAATAAACCCATCCATCTGCTCATCGGTAAAACGGACGGTATCTTCCCGGAAAAGGCGGCCTTCCCCGTCAAATTCCTGCACGATATTCGGAATGTGGATCCGCAGGGGCAACACGTGCAGGCGCATGTAATGGCAAACCCCGGTAAAATGGTCCACCCCCCGGATATTGCCGTATTTACCGGTTGAATGACCCACCAAAGCTGCTTTTTTGTTGAAAAAACTGTCGGGATACTTGCAGGCATCCACAAAGGTTTTCAGGATGCCGGGGAAACTTCCGTTGTATTCTGGTATGATAAACACAAACTTCTCCGTTTCTGAAACAATGTTCTGAAAAGGTGCAAAGGCAGGGCTTCTTTTGCCGAACATATCAGCCGTTATAAAATTCTCCGGAAGCTCTGTCAGACGCAATATACGGGTGGCAGCCCCCTTTTCTATCAGGCGGTTGCGGTAATATCCGGCGAGTTTCTCGCTGTTGCTGTTTGGGCGGTTTGTACCTGAAATTATTGTGATCATGAAAGTTTTAATACTTAATTCGTATCTTAGCACTCGGAGAACAGCGTCCCTTAACGCACCCAAAAATACAAATAAACAAATAGATATCATTGAAATGGGCAAAATCATTGCAATAGCCAATCAAAAAGGCGGGGTCGGAAAAACAACCACATCGATCAACCTGGCCGCCAGCCTGGCTGTATTGGAATATCGTACTTTACTGGTGGATGCAGACCCCCAGGCCAATTCCACATCCGGGTTGGGCTTTGATCCGCGCACCATCAAGTCCAGTATATATGAGTGCATTGTAAATGGACTGCCGGCAAATGAAGCTATTCAGACGACAGAAACTCCCCATCTGGATCTGCTGCCAGCCCATATTGATCTGGTCGGAGCAGAAATCGAGATGATCAATCTGCACGAACGGGAATTCAAAATGCGGCAGGTACTGGATCAGGTAAAGGACAGTTATGATTTTATCATCATCGATTGCTCTCCTTCCCTGGGTTTGATCACGATCAATTCCCTGACCGCTGCCAACTCGGTGATCATCCCGGTGCAGTGTGAATATTTTGCGCTGGAAGGTCTGGGCAAATTGTTGAATACCATCAAAATCGTGCAGAACCGGCTCAACCGGGATCTGGAGATCGAGGGTATCCTGCTGACCATGTACGATGCACGGCTCAGGCTGGCCAATCAGGTCGTGGAAGAGGTGCGGTCGCATTTCAACGAGTTGGTTTTTGAAACCATTATCCAGCGCAATACCCGCCTGAGTGAGGCCCCAAGCTTTGGGGTATCGGTCATTATGCATGATGCCAACAGCAAGGGAGCCATCAATTACCTCAATCTGGCAAGGGAATTGTTGCAGAAAAACGGATTGATCAACGTGGAAAAAGAAGAGGCAAGTATTTGATATGTCGGCACAACAAAGAAAAATAGGTTTAGGCAAGGGGCTCAGCGCCTTGTTGAATGATTCGGAAGAGGTGCTGGCCAGGCCTGCCGCATCCGGGCAAAAGGCACAGTCGGAACAAACAGGGACAGCCTCCTGGGCGGCCAATGCGGAATCTGGCGTAGGGGGCATCTATGATATTGAGATTAACCGGATCGCCATCAATCCTTTCCAGCCCCGGACTGATTTTGATCTGGAGGCCCTGGAAGAATTGGCTGAATCCATCAAACTGCAAGGGTTGATCCAGCCCATTACCGTCCGGCAGGATACATCCGGTCATTATCAGTTGATCAGCGGGGAACGCCGTCTGCGGGCCTCCAAACTGGCAGGGCTCAAGACTATACCGGCTTATGTACGCACGGCCAATGACCAGCAGATGCTGGAAATGGCCTTGATCGAAAATATACAGCGTGAAAACCTGAATGCCATCGAGGTGGCCCTGAGTTTTCAGCGCATGATCGAAGAACTCAATCTCAAACAGGAAGAATTGGGCGAACGGGTCAGTAAAAACAGATCAACCGTCACCAATTACCTTCGTTTGCTGCGATTGCCTCCCGCCATTCAGGTCGCCATCCGGGATGGAAATCTTTCAATGGGACATGCGCGTGCGCTGGTCAATCTGCCCGAAGTGGATCAGCAGCTTTATGTATTTCACGAAGTGGTAAAAAACGGACTGTCCGTCAGGAAAACCGAAGAGATCGTCCGCGAAATCCAGCAGGGGAAAAGTATCAAAAAGGGCACGGGAAAGGGGCCTGCGGGCTTGTCCTTTCAATACCAGAAAATCGAAGATGACCTGGCCTCCCGATTTGCGACCAGGGTCAAATTGAAATTGCAGGAAAAAAAGGGAAAAGGAGCCATTGAAATCCCGTTCAATTCTGAGGATGACCTGAACCGGATTTTAGAATTATTGGATTGGTAATGCGGTATTTCGCAATCGTCACGATCTCCCTGATTGCATGGATGTCCCTGTGCGGCACATTACATGCAAGAGACCGGGCATTGTCCGGCGGGCGGGCCGAAGAAAATTCTTCTTTTACAAACGAAACCACCTTTATAGGCCCCGCTCCCATTTATCTGGAAACTGCTCATGAATACCGACAGGACACCGAGCCCGCATACCGGCAGGACACCACCCTCGTATATAAAGATTCGGTCAGACTGGCGATCGAGTCCTTGACCCGCAAAGCCTGGAGACGTTCATTGATCCTGCCCGGCTGGGGACAGGTGACCAATGGCGGGATCTGGTGGATCAAGGTTCCGGCGATTTACGGGGGATTTGTGACTACCGGACTTATTTTTGAATTCAACAACCGCTATTATAGAAGCATTCTGAAAGACGTACAGTACCGGCTGGCCAATAACCATGCGGTACCGCCGGACTCACCCTATGATTATATTGCGGCGGACTCACAGGGCACTGCCTACCTGATCAATGCCAAGGATTATTACCGCCGGAACCGGGATTATATGGTGCTGATCACCCTGGCCTGGTATGCACTGAACGGAGTGGAAGCCTATGTCGATTCCATGTTGAAAAACCGTTGGGAAATTGCGGATGGGCTGACCGTACAGGTCAATCCAACCTTTACGCCGGCCGCTGCTTATACCTATACAAATCCATTGGCCGCATCATCCGGCCCCGTCTTTGGATTCAATATCAAAATCAATCTAAAATGAGAATTGCATTATTCGGTTACGGGAAAATGGGTGAGCTGATCGAGCGGCTGGCCACCCAAAGAGGACATGAAATTGCCCTGATCGTAGATAAAAACAACCGGCCGCAGCTCATCCCCGAAGATTTGCAGGAGGTGGATATGGCTATTGATTTCAGTCAGCCGGAAGCAGTCATTGACAACATAAAACTCTGCTTTGAAGCGGGAACACCCATTGTAGTTGGCACGACCGGTTGGTACGATGCCTTGGATGAAATCCGGGAAATCTGCCTGACGGGTAACAATTCCCTTCTTTACGGGTCTAATTTCAGTATTGGGGTCAATGTGCTGTTCCATATCAATAAATTATTGGCCAAAGCCATGGATCCCTACCAAAGCTATGATGTGCAGGTGGAAGAAATCCATCACACCCAAAAACTGGACGCACCGAGCGGTACAGCCATCACATTGGCGGAGGGTATTCTGGAAAACAGCAGTAGCAAAACAGCCTGGATCAATAATCTGATCGGGGAAGGAACGGAAAAAATCCCTCAGGCAAGTGAGCTGCTGATCGAGAGTCACCGGATTGAGGAAGTCCCCGGTACGCATACGGTGATTTACAGCTCAGAGATCGATCAGATCGAGCTGAAGCACACCGCCCACAACCGCAAGGGGTTTGCAGTGGGTGCGGTGCTGGCGGCTGAGTGGCTGAAGGGGAAGAAAGGATTTTTTGAGATCAGCGAGATGTTTGATTTTTCTTAATTTACAAATTTTTAAAATATTGACATGGGATATCTGTTTTTAGCAATTATACTGGTGTTGGTCCACATCGGTTTATGGAAACTTTTTATCAAGGCAGGCCGGGCAGGGTGGGAATCTTTGATTCCGCTATACAGGGAGTATATCATCGCCCGCAACATCACCGGCAGACCAGCCTGGTGGATCGCATTGCTGCTGATCCCCATCGTCAATATTTTTGTCCTGTTCGGATTGTACCTGGATTTGGTCAAATCATTTGGAAAAAGACGGTTCTGGGAATACGCCGCTACCATTCTGGTACCATTTATTGTATTGCCCCTGTGGGGAAATAACAAACTGGTAAGGTATCTGGGCCAATCGGCCACACCTGCATTCAGGGAAAAATATCCCTATAAAAAATCATTTGCCCGTGAATGGGCCGACGCTATTGTATTCGCAGTGGTTGCCGCGACACTGATCCGTGGTTTTCTGATCGAAGCCTATATGATTCCGACCGGATCGATGGAAAAAAGCCTGCTGGTCGGGGATTTCCTGTTTGTGAGCAAGCTGAATTACGGCCCCCGCGTACCCATGACACCGGTGGCCTTTCCCTTTGCTCATCATACCATGCCACTGACAGGTGGAAAGGCTTATTGGGAAGGTGTAAAAATCGGCTATAAACGTCTTCCGGGATTCCAGGAAATCAAACGCAACGATGTGGTGGTATTCAATTTCCCGATGGAAGCAGATGCCCCCTTCAACCGGCCGATCGACAAACGGGAAAATTATATCAAAAGGGCCATCGGTATTCCGGGTGACACCATCAGCCTCCGGACAGCACAGGTTTATGTCAATGGAGAAAAAGGGTTCAATCCACCACAGGGACAGATGGAATACCTGATCTATACCGATGGATCGGGCCTCAATCCCCAGCGACTGCTGGACCTGCGTATTGAGAGCAACGGCCAGTTCCGGGAGCCGTATGTCCTCTTTCTGACAGAGAAGACCTATGCGGATGTGGCCGGATGGAGCAATGTCACCAAGATCATTCCGGCGATCCGGCCGGAGAACACCCAGGAACCACGGGTATTTCCCGAAAGCCCGCTGCATCCCTGGAATATGGATAACTTCGGGCCTGTCATTGTACCTAAAAAAGGCTGGACGGTCACCCTGGACAGCCTGACCTACCCCCTTTATGAGCGGGCCATCCGGGTCTATGAAGGCAATGAACTGGAGCAGCGGGCTGCGGACGGGCTGTATTATCTCAACGGCTCGCCGGTGACCGAATACACCTTCAAAATGGACTATTACTGGATGATGGGCGACAACCGCCACAATTCAGAAGACGCCCGTATCTGGGGGTTTGTACCCGAGGACCACATTGTCGGAAAGGCACTATTTGTCTGGCTCAGCCTGGACAAGCAGGGTACATTCTTAGACAAGATCCGCTGGAACCGGATTTTTATGGGGATCAAGTAAAAGCCGTATTTTCCTGCAAATCCGGGTATTGATTCGGGTATCGATTTGTTTACTACAATAAGCAAACATCACCCTTATTTGTTTACTGGAATAAACAAAATTCAGTGATTCATCAGACGTCTGACCGAATTGCCCTGAATGCCCCGGACATGAGCCCTTTTTCTGCTCTGGAAATCCCGATATGATCAGCGATACATTCCCATTGGCTTACACTTTTCAATACCTCCCGGACGATTTCGTCCATGCGATGATGGTCCAGCCTGAAAAACTCACCGACACTTCTTGCCAGCTCAAAATCCAGTGCATTGTTGTCCATATCAATATTCAAGGAGAGACCATTCTTTTCTGTCGAGGGATTGAGATCATAAGCAGGGGACAATTCCAAACCTCCGTCTGTCAGAATGAAACCGTGATTTCGCAGATGATCGTCCGTATTGGATATGGCGATATTGAAAACAACCCTTCGCCATAGCTGGTGCAGGTTTTCTTTTACGTTTGTCCCATACGTTTGTATGAATTCTGCAATATCCAGATAACTTGCAGGATGATCACGAATAGTGTCTTCACTATTGCCGGTCATGGTCATTGCTGACGCAAAATGAATGCGATCCTTTTTTTCCCGATCAAACCGTTTGGTAAAAAATGTATGATGGTTCCCTGCTATTTTCTGTACTGTGCAGGGGGCCATTTGTATGCCTGCTCCAATCGCCAACCGATAAGCCAGGAACTCCCAGGCTCCTTTGTCCAATGTGTCATTCTTTGAGGGGAATTTGGCGATCCACAGTTCATTATTTTCATCCAGGATATTTGCTTTAGGCCTGGCACCCCCCAGGGAAGAACCAGGTGCCATCAAAATAGCTAACCAGTCTTTTATCTCTTCGTTGTTTTCATCATTCTCGAACCGGTGAGCAGCGTATTGAAGTTCACGTATGGAAGACCAGGGCGGTGTCGGCGTCTGATCATTATTATCTAAAAATGGTCCTTCCGGATGTGTTTTGAAACGCAGCGCACCCATACGGCTCTCGTCATATACGCCCAGTAAATAATCGATATCATACAATACAGATGCCTGCTCACCCCGCTCTTTCGCCTGTTGCGCAGCCCTGCGTTTCATCAATGTGCGCCCCCAGGTATCCGGCATGCTATCCAGGAAAACGCCAAAGTTTTCTTTTTTGGTGGCAAACTGAGGCCCTGAAAAAAACTGTATATCAGGATCCAACACGTGCCGTTGTTCAGATTTTAGCCATGTCCTATCGTACTCGAAACTGAAAGCCTTTTTTCCTTTGGCAAAATGGGCAGATAGTATGCCCATGAGTTTGGGATCTGGCAGCCCTTTCCAATGCGCATATACGTATATGTCAGACTTATTCCGTGCCATTTCTTACTTCAATAATTCCAAATCCTGCAACTTTCTCCCGAAGTCATCATCTGCGGCCAATTTGAGTATATCATCCTGTAAACCCAATACCCGCAGCACATTCAGATAGGCACCCAAAGCCACACTGGTATCCCCTTTTTCGATCAGGTACAAGGTGGAACGTGCAATACCTGCACGCTCTGCAACCTGAGTCGTCGTTAGTTTGCGTCGCTTCCTGGCCAGTTTTATATTTTCTCCCATCTGTCCGGCCAATTTGCTGTGCTTGGGGAAAACAATCTGTTTTTTGGTAATCATAACAATAAATGATTGATATTCCGTACAAATATAGATATTTTGATCGAAATAACAAACAAATATAGTGAGGATATTATTTCTTGAAATAAATTCCTGAATACACGGGATGAGGAGATCAAAAATCCCAAGGCGCTGTACGAACAGGTGATTACCTCAAAAAATCCAATTTATTCCGCTACTTCTTTGCTAATCCCCAAAGTCTGCAAATCATTTGATCGATTTTGCGTTCTACGTGTTCCTCCTGATCAGGTAATATACCGGAATACCCAATGAGGCAATGATAATACCCGGCCAGGTATAATCCGGCTTATAGATCACCATCAGGACACAGAATGCAATCCCCATCAAAATATAAATAAACGGCAGCACGGGGTAACCAAAAGCTTTATAGGGCCGGGGTAGATCCGGTCTTGAACGGCGGAGCCTGAATATTCCGATAATGGTCAGTACATAAAAGATGACAACGACCATTGAGATCACATCCAGCAGATCCCCGTACCTCCCGCTCAGACTCCAGACCGAGGCGATGATGCATTGCAGCCACAGGGCGACAGCAGGTACGGAAAATTTATTCAGGGTGCCTACCTTTTTGAAAAACAGGCCATCTTGTGCCATGGAATAATAGACGCGGGCACCGGCCATGATCAATCCGTTGTTGCAACCAAAGGTGGAGATCATGATGGTTACGGCGATAATGGTGATACCGACAGGTCCGAAAATCTGCTGTGCGGCAGCGATCGCGATCCGGTCTTTGTCGGCGGCGGCCATTTCTTCCATAGACAGTACTCCGGTGTACATCAGGTTGGTCAGCAAATAAACGATGGTCACGATCAATGTTCCCAGAGCCAGGCTCAGACCAATATTGCGGCTTGGATTCTTGATTTCACTGGCCACGGAAGCCGAACTGTGCCAGGCATCACTGCTGAAGATCGCACCCACCATCCCGGCGGCAATCGCGCCCAACGCTGCAAAAATCGTGTAATCCGTGAAATGACCGTCCGCTGAAAGGTTTCTGAGATTCCAGGCATTGCCATTGCTCCAGTTGGCGTTCCAGACGTCCGCGTCCAATGCCAGAAAACCAAACAGCACAAGCCCCAGTAAACTGGCAATCTTGACGAAAGTGATAAAAGTCTGTACCGTTTTCCCACTATTGACCCCCAGCGTATTGATAATGGTAAGGACCAGGATTACGCCAATGGAGACCAGTTGCGCCGATGAAATTTCCATAAAGCCCAGATTGGCCACGATAATATCTTCATCCAGTTGGGGGATCAGATAAGCTGTAAATTTGGCAAAGGCCACTCCTACCGCAGCAATGGTAGCTGTCTGGATAATGGTAAAAAATGTCCAGCCATACACAAAACTTACCAGGGGATTGTAGGCTTCCTTCAGATATACATACTGACCGCCTACTCTCGGAAACATCGCGCTCAGCTCTCCATAACTCACTGCTGCGGTCAGTGTCATAAAGCCGGCAATGGCCCATACAAGGATCATCCACCCGGCACTTCCGGTATTCCGGGCGATATCGGCGCTGACTATAAAAATGCCGGAGCCGATCATGCTGCCTGCAACCAACATCACCGCATCTGTCAAGGTCATTGATGATTTGAAACCTTTGTTTTCGTTCATAAATTCAATAATTAGGTTTATTGTATGGATTATTTTTCAAACTTGTAAAACTTCCAATTGCTCCTGAAGTCCCTGGTCAGGGCCTGATTGGTCAGGGTGGCACGAAGCATTTCGATCGGCATGTAATTTTCCTTCATGAACCGGTCGTGGAATTCCTTGATCGGCATACGGCCGCTGTCCACCAATTCTTGTTTGAGGCTCCAGACCTGTAAGCCACCGACCAGATAAGCCAATTGGTAAAGCGGGCCATAACTGCCCTCAAAGGAACGCTTGACTTCGCCGTGTGCGGTGGAAGGCTCATGCCCTACCCGATCCACCAGGTAGTCAATGCATTGCTGTGGGGTCCATTCACCCAAATGGTATTTGATGGAGAATGTGATCCGGGCACAGCGGTGCATTCGCCAGAACAGCATCCCGATCCGTTCCTCTGGCGTTTTGGGAAATTCCAGATCATAAAGCAATAATTCCCAATACAAGGTCCAGCCCTCTGTCCAGAAGGGTGTCCGGAAATTCTCTCCCCGATAGGCTTTGTAGCGGCTGTTCATAAAATATTGCAAATGATGTCCGGGAACCAGTTCATGCTGCACGATTCCTCTGGAGAACAGGGGATTGTTGCCCCTCATACTCATGAGTTTGCGTTCATGGCTCATCTCATTGGTCGGATAGGCAATCATGATATTGCGCCCGCCCAGGAAAAAGGGACTGACCTCCTGTTGCTGGGGGGTCATCATCACCATTCCCCAGGTTTCATGGGATAGATCCGGCATGGTCAGCAGATCACGCTCATTGATAAAATCCAGTGCGGCCTGATTGAGCCCGACAATGGTTTCCGGTTGTTTGCCGGGGGGGACATAGGAATTCTTGACCTGTTCCTGGGCTGCCCGCCAGTCATTGCCAAAACCCATTTCCCTGGAAGCTTTGAGCAATTCGGCTTCACACCAGGCGAATTCCTGCTCGGCGAGCCGCAGCAGATCATCCGGTGAATAGGGAATCATCTCGTCCAGCAGTTGCTTGGTCATTTCTTCCCTGCCGATGGGCTTGCCACCGATGTTGGAGCCATCATCAAATACTTTTGCATTGCTCTTGGAGCGGACCAAAGTTGCATAACTGTCAAGTTCCTTATCCAGGGCTTTATAGGGTTCCGGCACCCACCAGGTAAACAGGGGTTCGTAGCCATTGTAAAAATTGAAGGCACTCTGCAATCTGCTTTTCAGATCCCGGACGGTTGCTTCCAGGTAATCGGCCAGCTCTGAATCGATTTCCTTTTCTGTTTTCAGTGCCTGACCAGCCGCTTTCAGATCGAGGGTCGCCTGATGCAATTGACCGGCAATCTGTTCCCCGTCCACCGAGGTCCCCCGCCGGCGTTTCTGTTCAAATGCATAAATCGTTGCGGCAAAGGGCAGGTGGCCCGCTATGGCAGCATAAGTAGCCTGC
This sequence comes from Parapedobacter defluvii, assembly GCA_040392005.1. Lineage (GTDB taxonomy): Bacteria > Bacteroidota > Bacteroidia > Sphingobacteriales > Sphingobacteriaceae > DASRQK01. Next base: position 47,098 of record JBEBWT010000011.1, on the reverse strand, counting down.
TGTTTCCGGAGGCTTTGCTGATTGCGGTCTATCTTGTTTTTCAACAGCACATAATCCACCTTTCCGTGGATGCTGAAACTATTGAAATCCAGCTTTTCCAAGTCTGTCAGGTACGATTGGTTCAACACGGTCAGGCGCTGCATTTGCTCCGGTGAATTCACACCGCCTCCTCCACGGCCTCCAAATCCGGCCATCGGTCCGTAAAAATACTGGATGGCCGCCACATCATTTGCGTATTGTACAACCAGACCGGAAACTTCGCTTGCCTGCTCATACAGCCTGTCGATATTGGCACTGGATGGGGCCACTGCCGTGTTCAACGGGGTCTGGGCCGGCAGTTCAAATACCATTGCCCAGCACAAAAGCAACAGCATTAATCTTCTTGCAATCATTTATAGTCGTTTAAATTGGTCAAAAAAATCTCTGTAAAAATAGTAAAAATTCAATCAAAACGCTCGGGATCAAAAAGCTGTATATCCGTCTGCAATGCCTGCCCATTGATCAGGTCCGAGACAATCTGCCCTACTGCGGGTCCCAGGCTCAATCCCATCATCCCCAGTCCCCCGGCCAGCACCAGATTGGACGCCTTCCGGGAAATACCCAGATAAGGAAGGCCATCCGGCGAACAGGGCCTGAATCCGTACCAGATTTCCTGTTTCTGTGGCATAGGCAGTCTATATTCAGGGTAATAGGCAGGGATCGCATCCACGATGCCGGCTACCCGCTTCATATTGATCTGATGATTCATAGGGCCTAACTCCATTGTCCCGCCTATTCGCACATGACCGCCCATCGGAGTCAGGGCTACTCTTGCTTCCAGCAGCAGGGAAGGATGCAGCACCTTTTTTTCAAAAGCATCGGTCCGGAATGAATAACCTTTCCCCGGCATGACAGGAACAGAAAGCCGGGCATTCCGGGCCAATTTACCCATCCATGCGCCACCGGTCAGTACAATCTGCCCTGCTCCAATCCGCTGACCATCGGAAAGAACGGTTTGCACAATCCGGTCTGCCTGCAACTCAAATCCTTCGACTTGCACACCCGTTTGCAAAGCGACCCCCATTTCTTTCAGCTTCCCGATCAGAGCAGCCATTAAAGCCGGTGGATACAAATGACCGTCACAGCGGTAATGCACGGCGCCCAGCACATCCAGCTGCACCTGCGGTTCAAGGGCCTGCACCTCTTCCCGGTTCAATACGACCGCATCCAGCCCCAGATCGCGGGCCCGATGGGCCAGATGACTTTCCTCTTCCGCTGTTTTTTCGGATTTATACAACATCAGGATACCACGATGGTGCAGATCGAAGTCTATACCCAGTTCCAGGGCCAGTTGATCATACAGTTGGCTGCTATACAAATGGAGATCCCGCAATGCGGGTGATGAGCGGATGACATGCCGGTCATTGGCGTGCCGGATAAATTTCATTCCCCAGGATAGCAGGGGCCAATTCAGGGAGGGTTTGACATAAAAAGGGCTTTTGCTGTCAAACATCCACCTAATGCCCTTTTCGATCATGCCCGGTGCAGCAAGGGGTGTAAAGTGGCTGGGCACGATCATGCCGGCATTACCAAAGGAACAATTATCTGTCAGATCCCCTCTGTCCACCAAGATCACCTTCCGGCCACTCTTAGCGAGGTAATAGGCGGAGGCCAAACCGGCAATCCCCCCACCAATGACCAGTATATGTTCTTGTTTCATTTCCATTGGTCAGTTTTGGAGCGGCAATCGGGCCGGTAACCGGAGTGGTAACTGGTGCGATTATAAGACCTGGAATCCATGTGCATAAGGATCATCATCATCGATAAATATAGTATTGTATCCGGTAATCATGGCCCAGCCCTCAATGCTGGGAACGATGGCGTCCCGGTCATCTCCGAATGCATCCGGGATAACTTCTTCGATCCTGCCAGTAAAAGTGGACCCGATAATGCTTTCGTGCACAAATGCTTCCCCCTGACGCAGCTTGCCTTTGGCGTGCCACTGGGCTAGGCGGGCCGAAGTGCCGGTCCCACAGGGTGAGCGGTCGATGGCTTTATCTCCGTAAAATACGGCATTCCGGGCGGTGGAAGCAGGATTCAGCGGTGTACCGGTCCATTGGATATGACTGAGTCCGTTGATATTTCTGTCCTCCGGATGGAAAAACTGATATTGCTCATTGAGCCGCTGGCGGCAGACCCGGCTCCAGGCGATCAGTTGATCGGCCGAATAATGTTCCAGTCCCTTGAAATTCTCCTGCGGATCTACGATGGCATAAAAATTACCCCCATAGGCCACATCCACTGTCAGGGTACCCAGATCCGGGCATTCAACCGTCAATCCTGCTGCTTCCAAAAAGGATCTGACGTTTGTCAATCGGACGGAGCGGACCTTCTTGCCTTCCTGCACATAATCCACCAATACCAGGCCCGCCGGGGTTTCCAGGCGCAACTTGCCCGGAACCTTTGGGATCACCAATCCTTCTTCGACCGCAATGGTCACTGTGCCAATAGTGCCGTGCCCGCACATGGGGAGGCATCCACTGGTTTCTATAAAAAGTACCCCCACATCATTTGCCGGATCTATGGGTGGATACAGGATACTCCCGCTCATCATATCGTGTCCACGGGGTTCAAACATCAATCCCTTGCGGATCCAGTCGTATTCAGCCAGAAAATGCAGGCGGCGCTCCATCATGGAGTTACCCTCCAGAAAAGGCCCTCCCCCTGTCACCAGTCTGACCGGATTGCCACAGGTATGGGCGTCAATGCAGGAAAATGTTCTTTTCATATAGGGTCCTTTGTCCATTCATTATTGACGGTTCTCCAGATTTTCAGGGGATTATTGCTTTTCAATTCATCCGGCAGGAAGTCATCTCCCCAGTTTTGAAAACTGATCGGACGGGCAAAACGTTGAATGGCATCCGGGCCGACCGCGGTGAAGCGATTGTCCGTGGATGCCGGGAAGGGCCCTCCGTGCTGCATGGCATAGGCAACTTCGACCCCTGTCGGAAAACTGTTGTACAGGAGCCTTCCACATTTTGTGGACAGCACATCCATCAGTTCGCCGGATGCCCGGATCTCCTCGCTTTCGGCCCATATTGAGACGGTCAATTGCCCTTCCAGTTTCCTGGCGATGGCCAACAATTCCTGCGGATCACGATAGGTGACCAGCATACCAAAAGGCCCGAACACTTCCTCTGACAGGCTATCATTGGCCAGAAAGTCTTGTGCACTGACCCTAACCAGCGTAGGATTTCCCTGCAATTTTTCTCCCGGGGGAACCATTGCAATCAGTTCTACCCCTTTTAGAAGACTGATAGCAGTTTTATTTCTCTGATAGGCTGTCGCAATGCCCTGATGCAACATATTTGCCGGGGCTAACCGAAGCAATTCATCCCGCAGGCATTTTTCAAATTCGGGCAGATCTTCCTGATCGGGGACCAGCATGATTCCGGGATTGGTACAAAATTGCCCGACACCCAGTGTCAGGGATGCAATATATTGACCGGCCAATGCCGCACCTGTACTTTTCAATTTCTCCGGGAGTACAAAGACGGGATTGACGCTCCCCATTTCCGCAAAGACCGGAATGGGTTCGGCACGCCGGTTGGCCACATCAAATAAAGCCTTTCCTCCGGCCAGTGATCCGGTAAATCCCACTGCTTTGACCAGGGGATGGGAAACCAGAAACACACCGGCCTCATGGGTTTCACTGAATACCTGGGAAAATATACCGGAGGGCAATCCGGATTTCCGAATGCCCCTTGCGATCGCTTCTCCCATCATGGCCGAAGTACGGGGATGTGCCGGATGCGCCTTGACAACCACCGGGCAGCCCGCAGCAATAGCCGAGGCCGTGTCTCCCCCGGCCGTGGAATAGGCATAGGGAAAGTTGCTGGCCCCAAATACGACCACGATCCCAACCGGCAGGAAAGATTTGCGCAGGTCCGGTTTGGGGGGTGTCCGGTCCGGGATGGCCGTGTCGATCCGCACGGGCAATGCAGTGCCGGAGGCCAGCCCATCCGCATAACTCCGCCACTGGAATACGGTCCGGGCCTGTTCTCCCTTCAGGCGGGCAGGCGGCAGGTTAGTCTCCTCCCCGGAGGTATGTATCAGCTCCTCCCCGAGCGCCTCAATCTCATCCGCGATCAGATGCATCAGGGCGGCCCGCTCTTTTATATTTTTATTTTTCAGCACAAAGAATGCGGTCTGGGCGTCTTCCAGAAACCGCTCAATCGTACTGATCGGCGTATTTAATTCCATTTCTTCCTTCCTTTTAATGGCATTTTAATGGCTTTCCCCTGATCAGATATTCAGGTAATCCGGCAATACGGGCCTGCATGCCAGCGCATCATCAATGATCTGTTCTACCCTGACTTTTTCCCCGGGTTCCAGGGGAAGTCTGGGTTCCCGTACATATTCATTACTCAAACCCACCTTCGCAGCGGCCAGTTTGATATACTGTACCAAACGAGGGTGTATATCCAATTCGAGCAGGGGCATAAACCAACGATAAATGGCGAGGGCTTCGTCCAGCCGCCCCGCTTTTGCCAACCGGTAGATCGCGACAGTCTCCTCCGGGAATGCATTGACCAGACCGGCCACCGAACCGGTAGCACCCATCAATTGAGTCTCCAGGCAGATCGTATCCACACCGCCCAGGATCTTGAACCGGTCCCCGAAACGATTGATCATCCGGGTGACATTGGTCAGGTCACGTGTGGATTCTTTGACGGCCTGTATATTCTGATAAGGTTCCAATTCGGCAAACATATCCACCGTCACATGGATGCCATAATCGACCGGATTATTATAGATCAGAATGGGTAACGAGGTGGAAGCAGCAACTGCCTGGAAATAGGTCACGACTTCCCGGTCAGAGGCCCGGTAACGCATGGGGGGCAGTAACATCAATCCATCCGCATCCAGCGTTTCCGCTTTTTTTGCAAAGGCAACAGCCTCTGAGGTCGCCTGCTCCGCAATATTCAGGAGCACCGGAAAATCCCCCGGCAATAACTGTCTGGCAAACACCAGCAGATCAAATTTTTCCTGTGTACTCAGTGTGCTGGCTTCCCCCAATGTTCCGGCAATAATAATGCCCGCCACTCCGGCCTCTTTCTGCATCAGGATGTTTTTTGCGAACATCTCATAATCAATCGTACCCTCAGCCGAAAACGGGGTCAGAACGGCCGGATAAACTCCATGCCATGAAATTTGTTTACTCATCATTTTTTAGATCTATAAATTCAAATATAAAAAAAATTAACGAAAAATACTTATTTTGTCTGCCACCAATTGATGGATTTCAAGATTTTAGCGATCGATGGAGGTGGAACAAAGGGGGTGATACCGGCCAGAATCCTCGACTGCCTGGAACAGGACTTTGGCAAGACGGCACCCGAATGGTTCGACCTGATGGCAGGCACTTCTACGGGAGGCGTACTTTGCCTGGGGCTGGCTTGTGGCCTGACCGCAGCCCAATTGACGGATCTCTATTTACTGGAATCGGGGGAAATATTCCATGAAAACTATGCCGACCGGGTGAGCGGACTGGATGAGCATCTACGTGCCGATTATCCACATAAGCGTTTTCGCACCATTCTCAAAAAATATTTCGGTGAGCTGACATTGGGGGATTTGCATGCGCAATACAACCTGGGCAAGAAGAAAAAGGAGATCATGATCTGCAGTTTTGATCTCAATCCGGAAATGGAGGCAGACCGCAACCGCAATTATCGTCCTGCGATCTTCCATTCGGCATTCGGAAGAGATGCGAATGAGAAGCTGGTGGACCTGGCTCTGAAAACCACGGCAGCTCCCACTGTGTTCCCGATTTATCAAAAAAAATACATTGATGGCGGCGTAGCCATGAACAATCCGGCAATGGCAGCGATCGCCTATGCCATGAATGATTCAAAGGAAACTGCGGGCGAAAAGGGTCAGTACCTGTCCAATGGTTTCAAGGGCCTGAGAGTCAAACGAGAGAATATACAGGTGCTGTCGCTGGGTACGGGGACCAGCAATCTGAACCGCATCGAGCCGGACACCATCAAATCCGGCAATTGGGGCAATATACAATGGATCAGATACCTCCCTCAACTCATTACCGAAAGCAATATACAGAGCAGCATCTATTATGCCCGTCATGTCCTGCCGGAAGGTCATTTTCTGCGGATCGATCCCTTTTTCGATGATCTGTCCGTTAGCAACCCCGTGCTGGCCGGGAGGCGGGTACCCATGGATACCACAGACCCGGAGCAATTGGAGGCGATGGTTTCACTGGCCGATAAGGTCTATGAAAAGAACCGGGAAAAAATCAGGCAATTTATCGGATCTGGATAGGGATTTTTCCAGATTTTCAATAGATTTTTCCGGACTATGACCAAATGTTTTCCGGATTCTGACTATAATATTTCCGGATTATGCCCGGAAATGATTAAATTTGGATAAAACAATTATACCGTCATGGAATATAGAAGAATGGGGCGTACCGGCCTGCAATTGAGCGCATTGTCATTTGGATCCTGGGTGACTTTTTCAAATCAACTGGATGTCGGTCTCAGTGACCGGTTGATGGGTATCGCCTATGATGCAGGCATCAATTTCTTTGATAATGCCGAAGTATATGCCGCTGGTGAGTCTGAAAAGATCATGGGTAAGGTATTGAAAAATAAAAACTGGGAGCGGTCCTCCTACGTACTGTCGAGCAAGGTGTTTTTCGGCTGGAAGGGAAAAACCAAAAAACCCAACCAATCTGGTCTGAGCCGCAAACACATTATGGAAGCCTGTGAGGAAGCCCTGCAAAGAATGCAGGTGGAGTATCTGGACCTCTATTATTGCCACCGGCCTGATAAAAACACCCCCATCGAAGAGGTCGTCCGTAGCATGAATACCCTGATCGGTCAGGGCAAAATTTTCTATTGGGGCACCAGCGAGTGGAGTGCTGCGGAAATCGTGGAAGCCCATGCCTTAGCCCAAAGGCTGGGACTGGAGGGGCCAAGTGTGGAACAACCTGAATACAATCTATTCAATCGTCAGAAAATAGAGGCTGATTTCCTAACCATCTTCAAAAATATAGGAATGGGAACCACTACCTGGAGTCCACTGGCATCAGGTATCCTGACCGGAAAATACAATGATGGCATCCCCGAAGGTTCCAGGCTGACCCTGGAAGGCTATGGCTGGTTGAAAGACAAATCGTTTACCGAAGAAAAGATCGGCAAAGTGAGAAATCTGCAGGTGGTGGCCGACAGACTGGGGCTATCGCTGGCTACTTTGTCCATCGCCTGGTGCCTGAGCAATCCGAACGTCACTTCGGCCATTCTTGGGGCCACCAGAGAAAGCCAATTGACGGACAATTTAAAAGCACTGGATGCCGTGCCGCTTCTGACTCCGGATATTCTTGCAGAAATTGATCAGATTATGGGAACAAAACCGCTGTTGCCGGAATATTAATGAAGGGAGAGCGCTTTCAGAAAAGAAGATTGCTTTCGGAGGAGACAGAAGACACCAAGGGGGCAGGGTAGAAACATAAAAATCCTGTGCATTTGTGATGCACAGGACTCTGCAGTAAATTATCTTCTAAGGTAAACTTATTTGATTCTTTTCGATTTGATACGGGCAGCCTTACCGGTCAGACCTCTCAAATAGAACAATTTTGCACGGCGAACCTTACCATGGCTGTTCACCTCAATCTTGTCAATATTTGGCGAGTTCACAGGGAAAATACGCTCTACGCCAATACCATTGGAAATTTTGCGAACAGTAAAAGTCTTGTTAGTACCATCACTATTGATCTGGATCACAACACCTTGATAAACCTGGACACGCTCCTTATTTCCTTCGCGGATCTTATAGTGCACACTGATGGTATCCCCTGCATTAAACTCAGGAAGATTGTTTTTGACAACCGCTTGTTCTTCTACAAATTTAATTAAATCCATGATTTTGAGTAATTAAAGTCGATTTATCACCTGTGAAAATCGGACTGCAATATTAGTGATTATTTCCCAAATAAAAAAACCTTTTTAGAAAAATTTCAGACACTTATTTGAAGATTGTCTGAAGATTGCGGAGGTAGGAAATACGGAACCCACCATCCTCCAAAAGAAATAATAAATATTATTTGCAACTTCAATGGAATTGATTAATTTTGCACACCGCAATGAGGGAATCAGAAACATCTGAAAAACTCAGCGCAAAAGTTCGGGGTGTAGCGTAGCCCGGTATCGCGCCACATTTGGGATGTGGAGGTCGTAGGTTCGAATCCTGCCACCCCGACACACAAAAAAGCCTTCACGAAAGTGAGGGCTTTTATATTTTCAGGGCAAACCAAGCTTGCTTGAGTGAAGCCCTAAAAATATAAAAGCCAGGCGCAAGGCGCCAAAGGCTTTTTTGATGATGGCCTCCCCCAAAAAAGGATGGCTGCAGCCAGGAGTGCGGGGAAGAGCGACGCAGCCAATCCAGCAGGATTGCGAAGCGGTCCCCCAAAAAAGGATGGCTGCAGCCAGGAGTGCGGGGAAGAGCGACGCAGCCAATCCAGCAGGATTGCGAAGCGGTCCCCCAAAAAAGGATGGCTGCAGCCAGGAGTGTGGGGAAGAGCGACGCAGCCAATCCCTCGAAAGATGGAACTTAGAAACTTATCTACTTTTTCAAGGTTGATAATAAATCGTCCAACTGCCGGAAGTCTGTTATCATACCTTCTTTAAAGCCCATCTCTAAGTTTTTTTCGAGATCGGCCAGTTCGTCAAAAGTGAGCAGTATATCCACTTGTGTTCTGTTTTCGTTTGGACTAAAGTTGTTTTCCCATAAATTTTGTGGAAAAGCAGTGTTGATTATCCCATTTTCATCACAAAATCCATCTTTTGAGATAAATGATTTTTCTTTCTCAATTGAGATATAATCGGATCTGCTCCAATGCCTTTCTCCTTCAGGACCTACCATTGCATACAGCCAGGTTCCACCTTCACGGAAATCCATTGTCCTGGTTTCGGCTTTCCAGGGTTCCGGTCCCCACCATTGATCCAACAATTCGGCTGTTGTCCACGCCTGCCAGACCAATGCAAGGCCGGCATCAAATTCACGTTGGATGTGAATGGTCTTGTTTTCCTTATTGACGGTAAAGTCAAATAATAAGTTGCTGTTCATTTGAGTTGTTTCTTAGTGTTAATAATAATTCGTCCAATTGGTTCAGGCCCAGTGCAAGGCCCTCTTTGAAACCCATCTCAATCAGCATTTCAATATCTTCAAAACTATTGTGCGTTGAAATAATGGTAACAAGCGTTTTTCCGTCAATTTCTTGGCTAAACACATTTTCAAACCTGCCTTTTGGAAGTTCGGGATTTGCATAACCATTCTCATCACAAAACACATCTGTGCCTGAAAAATTTTTGTGCAATACTATTTTTTCAAAATCCTGTCTTCCCCAATGTATTTGATTAGCTTCACTACTGCCTTCTTCGGGAACAATCATACAATACAACCAATGTCCGCCTTCACGAAAATCCATTGATTTAGTTTTTGCACGACAAGGGGCCGGTCCCCACCATTGGTCAAGCAATTCGGCCGTTGTCCACGCTTTCCACACTAATTCAAGGTCTGCGGCAAATTCACGTTTTACAACAATCGTGTTGTTCTCTTTGTTTACAACAAAGTCAAATAATAATTTATTGTTCATTTTTTTGTTCTTTAATTTTTGCCAATAACTTATCCAAATTATCAAAACGGTTTTCCCAGATTTTCCGAAACTGCTCCAGCCATTTGTCTATTTCTTTCATTTTGTCAATTTCGAGAGAGTAATAAATCTCTCTGCCTTTTTGTTCCTGTGTGATCAATTCGCACTCTGTCAAAATGCGCAGATGTTTTGATACTGCTTGCCGTGTAGTGTCAAAGTGTTGGGCAATGGCATTTGGTGTCATGGCCTGCAAGGCAATCAAGGCAATAATTGCCCGTCTTGTTGGGTCTGCAATGGCTTGAAAAATATCTCTTCTCATTTGGCTAAACTATTTTAATGAAACCAATCAGTTGCAAATATACGTGCAACCTTTCGGTTTCGCAAATTTTTATTCTATTTTCTTAAATTACTGCTGTACATACGAACACATCATGCCTCGGCTTCCGAGTTGCCACGGCTGTACAAGGAGCGTTTGGAAGCCATACGGGACTATATTGAAAACAACCTCGGAACGAGTTTGAATATCAGCCAGATTGCCGCCAAGTTTGGCATGGGAGAATCTACCCTCAGACGTACGTTCAGCAAGGCTTTCGGCATGCCCCTATACCAATTCGTACAAGAAAGCCGTATGGGTATAGCAAAACAATTCTTGCAACAGGGAACAATGACCATTGCTGAAATCAGTGAAGCATTGGGCTATCAGAATTATTCGGCTTTTACAAAAGCGTTCACCAAGTTTTATGGCATCCCACCGATCCAGTTTTGCCGTTAGCATTACCCAAAGTGAGCAGATCGGACATATCGTGAGCAGATCGGACATAAAAATGAGCGTTTTGGACATAAAAATGAGCAGATCGGATAACAACCGCTGTTGAGAGCCGCTCTACTTTTGTATCACAGAACTCAATTTGGATCATGCAAAAGGTATTGTCAAAAACAGAAAACATCATTACCTGGTGTATTGTACTCGGATTTGTTATACTATGGGTAACCGGTGGCTTGTCCAAACTAATCGGTTATGAAAAGTTCAGGTTTGAGCTTGGTCGTTCGCCTTATCTCGAGAGTTTTGCTGGCTTTATTGCTGTTACCGTTCCAATCGGAGAAATCATTATTGCATTGATGCTATTGTTCAATACCACACGCTTAATCGCTATGTATGCCTCTCTTTTCTTGATGACGCTGTTCACAGGATATGTGTATGCGATGATTCACTTTTCATACTATATGCCATGTAGTTGTGGTGGTATCCTTTCGGTATTCGGTTTGGAAAATAATTGGAATGACCATCTTGTTTTCAATATAGTTGCCACGATCCTAAACCTGTTTGCTATACCGTTGGTAGTAAGAAACCAGACAAAGGATGAAACTATGATACCACAAAGCGGATAAAGACTTTTTTGCGCAAAAAACGGGGAGAAGCTGGATAACCCGCAAAATACCCGGCATTATTATTCACAAAAGTTTTTGTTGCTTTTTGATTCACAAAAGCATCATTTATTATGCGTAAATTGAAATTCAACCTGCTGGCAGCAATTGCATTCGTTGCAGCCACAGGATTTACCGTTGCCAGTGAGGCGGGAGCGTTCAATTCTACCATGTTCGATCCACCACCTGAAGGTTGCTATCGAATGGCTAATGCCACAGAGGACGAGCAGTGTGCCACGGCGGCTGATGATCTGGTTTTCCCAGAGCTTGAATGTGATCTTCAAACACAAAATCTGTGCTGCTATGAGCTCGGAGAACCGTGTGGCCAAGATGGCAGTGGACATTTCTACCTCTCCTGACCCCAAAAGGGATATGCACTTATAATCAGTTAGTCAAATATAAGAATTTTATTAATTAATAATACAATCTGCAAGAACAATCGGACGCATTACCGGTTTAAATAGTTGATTATTGGATTAATATTAACTATTTTTGAATACAACAATGCAAAGCTCGTAATGGGTTCATTGGAAATACGTCCGGTGGACGACCGCCCGCGGGTTGTCCGCTACAAGGATCTTATTACAAGAACCTGTTTCTGCCTCGTGACCACCCACGTCATCATCATGATGGGCCGGGATTTCAATGCGCTCGATGCACTCGCCAAAAAATCCTATTATCTACTGAAACAAAACACTATTTAATTTACCCAAAGCTTCCTGATGTTTATTATCATTCATTTGAGTCAGATTCACCAGCTTCCATTGAACAGAGGGTAGTCTGCTTACTTCATCTGCATTCGCCAATCCAAGCAATTCCCATTGTGGATCGCGATCCTTAAATGATAATAGAAACTTCCTTTCATCACCCGTCATGTGTTGATGGATCATTGCAATAAGGTTTTCCCTTGTTTGCTCCAACTCTTCAACAGGAATATCGACTGCTGCCATATCCTTAAATTCTGAGGCATATATAGGGCGGATATCTTTTCTATGCGGGGACAATAGTTCAGCCATGGGGCGTTGGTGACTGATCAGGAACAATAAAAATGTTTTACGCAGATCTTCAGTAAATCCCTCGTTCTCCAAAAGAAGCTTTATATCAAACAGATCCCGGGGGTGCTGTCTGTCTAATGCGGCACAGATTTTCCCGGCATAAAGATCCGGCAATGAAGCAACTTGAATCTCGGCATACCCAAATTCCTGTTCTACCCGTTTACATACTTCCATCCGTTCTGCCGGAAATACAGTCCCCCTGATAACAGGAGACAACTCCACTTTGATACGCACATCTCCCAATTGAATAATCAAACGCAATGCGTTGCTTTGCTCATGTGTATTCTGGATGCGTATCCCTGGAATTGTTTGTTTGATCAGTTTACTCAATCGGGTCAATGCGGCCCGGATATCGATCAACGATTCCTCACGTCCTTCGGAAGGAAGATATAACAAATCTATATCTACAGATAATCTCGGAAGTTCCCGATAGAATAGATTGATAGCAGTCCCACCTTTTAAAGCAAAACATTTTTCGCTATCCAACAGAGGTAATATCCTGACCAGCAATTGAACCTGTCTGTAATAAATACTATCCCTTTTCACTTTTTAATCTTCAAGGTCCCTGGGCACAGTTATCAAATAGGTTTTATCTAATTGCCCTCCTTTTTCAACAACCCTTTTCCCCGATCCCAGATCTATTTTATCCTGATCAAGTTTAGCAAACCAACGATAATTGTGGCGTCTGGCAAACCACAGGAATAAACGCTTGACTTTTACATTACTACACATTTCCAGCAATTGTTGCATTGCCTTGGGGGACAAAGAGGTCATTCCCTGTATGAGTTGGTCAGCATGTTCAAAAGATAAATTCCCGGGTATTTGATCCAGCATTTCCAGGCAGGCCCTTTCCGGAGTCGATATCCTGATCTCTTCCATACCTTCTTTCCAGGGTATGGTAGTCGTATATTTTTCAGATACAGCCCGATCCATTCCGGCAAATAGACTTGTACGGGAATGTTTTATAAAAATTCCGGTTCTTAGTATATCATTTGCCCAAGCCGGCAACTTATCATTGCCGTATAAATATATTGTCGGACGTTGCGAATTGGGCAGGTAGTGAGAGAATCCTTTCAGTTCCAATGAAGATAGTCCTCCAACAATAAAATCTGAATCCATGATCTGTTGCAGAGTATAAACAATACTTTGCCAGTTGGATTGGATTAGTCCACGGGTATATAATCCTTTCCATAACGACCTTAGCTGCTCACTTTTCACCAGATTATCAATAGCATGATAGCTGAGATCAGCTTCTTCCCTCAGCCAGTTTCTGGTCACTATTACACCTTCTGGCATTAATTCTTCCAACAACTTTCTTCTTTTTGACGCCATGTTTAATCAATTTCATTATAACGGCGAATATCGCCGTTATTACAAATATATATAAACTATCTGGTTTTCACAACACAATTATACCGGCGAATATCGCCGGTATAATTGTGTTGTGAAAACCAGGCCTACAAAGGTGTTTTTGGCCACAAGCGGCACCAAGCCGGTATCGCCAACATCGTTCCGAAAGATCATTCATTCGCCTTCAGCACCTCAGCAATGGGTTTGCCGATCGCACCATTGGGCTCCATAATATGCAGCAAAGCTGAAATGGTGGGCGCAATATCCGTGATATTTACCGCATTATTGCTGACTCCCTGATTGATGCCCCAACCCATGAATACCAGTGGTATATGGGAATCATACGGTGACCACACTCCGTGGGTCGTACCGGTCGAGCGTGGTGTACCCGAATACCATTGCGGCTCCACCACGATCTGGATGACACCGCTCCGCTTGCGGTTGTACCCATTGATGATTTTCTCCCTGATAGGGGCCGGCACTAAAAGGTCGCTGTCACCGGTCAGATCGACTACATAGGCGATTCCTTCCTCCTTTTTCAGTGTTTTCACGACCAGTTCCCTGATTGCCCGCTCATCCAGACCGAGTGAATCGATCAGTACATTGTTGAGGTGCACCTGATAATTGAGGGTGCTGATCACCAGATTTTCCTGGCCGAATTTTTCCCGGAGCGATGCATTCAGGTTCCGGCGTATATTACTGGAATAAAGATAACCTCCATTGCCCCCCTGATCAGTATAATACATGGGATTGTACGACACCGCATGATCTGCTGTCAGGAAGAAGGTATAATTCCCCTCTCCTACCGTTTCATCCAGGTATTTCAGAAAATCGGCAATGTCCCTGTCCAGCCGCAGATAGGTATCTTCCAGTTCCACCGATGAAATCGAATAGCGGTGACCGACATAATCCGTAGCGGAGAGGCTGACACAGAGAAAGTCCGTCTGACCCGAAGCATTCCGGCCCAGTTCCTCGTTTGCAATGGCCGCTTTTGCAAAATCCAGGGTAAAGGTATTGCCCTGGGGCATGGTTTTGATCAACTCGAGTCCGACATCCTTTACCAGTCTGGAAGTCTGCCGGGGCAGGGTTGGCGTATCTTCCCCTTGCCATTTGCCCTCATACCGGTTATCGTCCGCAATACTATTGACATAGGTGTCTATCGGATAAAGCGTATTCCAATCCTGCATAATATATTTTTCGGCCAGTTTCTGTTGATTGAACCCATTGACCCATGAGGGCAATTCCTGCATGTAAAAAGTACTGGAAATCCAGTTGCCCGATGCACTTTCAAACCAATAAGCCGCATTCGCAAGGTGACCAGCCGGCAGGATACCTCCCCGGTCCTTGATCGCGATACCAATCACTTTGGATCTGAAATTGGAAGCCAGCCGCAGCTCATCCGTGACCGTGGATGCCAGCAGATTGCGCGGTGACTGCTGTCCTTCCTTTCCCTTCGTCCCGACTCCCCGTACATCATTGTCCTGGGTACAATACATGGAAGAACCATCCGCCTGCATGATCCAGTCATTCCCAGCAATCCCATGAATAGCGGGAACAGAACCAGTGTAAACCGAACTGTGCCCGATCGCCGTAAAGGTAGGTATATAATTGATCAGGGTATTTTCGCAGGAAAATCCCTCTCGCAGCAAGCGTTTGAAACCATCTTCGGAATAGCGATCCGAATACCGGTACAGATAATCCCAGCGCATCTGATCCACCATCAGACCGACTACCAGCTTAGGGCGCGCCACCTGGGCACTGACCATGATTGGCAAAGCAACAAGTAAAAAAAGTACAGCACTCAAAAATATCTTCTTCATATGATTTATTTTATTAGCAAATATACAGTAATTTTAACTTATGAACTTAAGTTACTGGGAGCTGGATACTTATTTCCGGAAGGTCGATTTTGTAATCGTCGGCAGTGGGATCGTGGGGCTGAGCACTGCTTATCACCTCCGCTTGAAACATCCTGCCGCGAAAATCCTGATCCTTGAAAAAGGGATGCTGCCCGAGGGGGCCAGCACCAAAAATGCAGGGTTTGCCTGTTTTGGCACCCTGTCGGAAATCCTGGACTATCTGGAATCCAATCCGGAAGAGGAAATTTACCGTCTGGTTAAAAGGCGGTACAACGGCCTCCGGAAACTCCGGGGCTTGCTGGGCGATGAGACGATGGATTACCAGCAAGCCGGTGGTTTTGAGATCTTTCGCCAACAGGACCGGGCACTGATGGAGCATAGCTTATCAAGGATGGAGGAAATCAACAAATGGCTCCGTCCGATCTTCGGTGAGGATCCCTACAAAAAGTCTCAGCGGGATTTTGGTTTCGGACAGACCATCGGGGTGATCGAAACCAGATTTGAAGGACAGATCCACACGGGTAAAATGATGAAAGCCCTGATGAAACTGGTCGTTTCCAATAATATCGCCATCCTCAATAATATAGAAGTCACCCGCTTGTCTGACAATCATTCCTCCGTCGAATTGGAATTGCGGGATGGGTTCACCTTCAAGTGCCGCAAGGTTTTTCTATGCACCAATGCCTTTACCCGCAAATTATACGATCTGGAAGTTGTCCCGGCAAGGGCGCAGGTTTTGGTTACCAAACCCATTAAAAACCTCCGGTTCGAAGGTTGTTTCCATTTTGACGAGGGTTTTTATTTTTTCCGGAATACAGGAAACCGGATCCTGTTCGGCGGGGGCCGCAATCTGGACATTGAGGGCGAGACAACTACCGAATTTGCCCTCACAGCACAGATCCAGAATCAATTGGAAACCTATCTGAACCAACTCATTCTCCCCCATCAGGCAGTGGAAATCGACCATCGCTGGAGTGGCATTATGGGAATGGGGCCTCAGCGGACTCCAATCGTCAAACAACTGTCCGGAAACGTGTATTGCGGTGTGCGTCTTACCGGCACCGGGGTAGCTATCGGGAGCCTTGTGGGCGAAGAGCTGGCGGCTTTAACCGATCCAGCAAAAGACCCGCAATAAAGCCCAGCACCGAAGGCAGCACCCAGCCCAGATCACTTTCAAACAATGGAATCCGGTTGAGCAGAGATAAAGTGCTTTCACTCCATATTCCCAATATTTTGAACAGACTGAGCCCTCCCACGATCGTCGAGGCGATCAGTGCGCCGATATAAGGTGTTCTGGAGCGTACAAACCCGCCTAAAAGCACAATATAAAGTATCAGCGTGATCACAATTGGATAGACAAACGCCAGAGGAGGATAGGCAAATTGAATAATCTGATCCACTCCGTGAATGGCCAGGTAGCCGGACACCAGGCAGCATAAGGTGACCAATGTCTTGTATCCCACGCGGCCACCGGTCAGACCGGAGAAAAAAGTACCCACTGCCGAGGTCAGGGCAATGGCTGTGGTGAGGCAGGCCAGGGCAATACTCAATGCGATGGCAATCATACCGTAACTCCCTAAAGTGCTTTTGGCAATATGGATCAGGAGGGCCGAACGGCTGATATTGGGGTCGTCAATCCCTGAAGTAGCGCCCAGATAAAGCAAGCCACCATAAATAATCAGCAGACACAGGGAAGAAAGCACACCCGAAGAAATCACCACTGAGTTTTTGGCTTTTCCAGCCACATAACCCTTTGCCTGCGCAGCAGTAATAATGATACTTGCGAAAATCACCGAAGCCAGTACATCCAGGGTCTGATACCCTTCGGTAAAACCCAGAGAAAAAAATTCGAGTCCCGTCAATTCACTGGCTGGAAAATCACTTTGTGGATAGAAAACCCCTACTGCGATCAGCAACAGCAGCAACAGCAACAGTGCCGGGGTCAGCATATTCCCGATGATGTCCACCACTTTCGAAGGAACGATGGTCAGGGCCCAGGTCACCCCAAAAAAGAGTACAGAAGCCAAAACAGGACTGAAAGCAGGGAATAAAGGCAATAAACCCACTTCATAGGTGGTAGCAGCCGTCCGGGGGATGGCGATCAGGGGACCGATACAAAGCATAATAATGGTGCCAAGCACTGGTGACAGCCAGGGATGGATGCGGGCTCCCAGGTCATTAAAGGAATTTCCGGAACGGACGATCGACAAAATCCCAAAAAACGGCAGCAAAATCCCGGTGAGAGAAAATGCGATGATCGTGATCCACACATGGGAACCGATCTGCAAACCTATATAGGGTGGCAGGAGTAAATTTCCCGCACCAAAAAACATGGCAAATAAGGCAAAACCAATGGTCAGAATATCTCTGTTCTTTTTCAGCATCATTCAAAAAATTATCGGTTAATAAACAAAAGGAAGAGGACAGCTAAATAAAAGGAATAGGACAGCCCCACAATCAATCAAAAATTACAAAATGCTCCCCGTCATAAGAGGCAAACACCATACTGGGATGGGAATCCCGGTGGCAGAAGTTGCCGGACCGGTCGATGGCGATCGCACCCGTAAATCCCTCGATCTGCTTCAACTCCTCAAAGGTCTTTTCAAAAGCGCTTTCCAGCGCCATGCCATCTGTCACTCTGGTCACGATTTTGGCAGCAACCGCTCCGCCCACAATGTCTTCACCTACACCGGTGCAACTGACCGCACAGTTCGGATTGGCATAATTCCCGGCTACCGTGGCGGAATCCGAAATCCTGCCCGGAATCTCAAAGCCCTTTCCGCCGGTAGAAGTCGCCACCGCCAGGCGGCCCTGCCCGTCCAAAGCCACGCATCCCACGGTGCCGGTACCGGAAGATTCCAATTTGTCCAGATATTCCTGTCGGCGCTGGGGGATTTCAGTAGAAAAATGCGCAAAACCCATTTTGCGGGCAAATTGTGTGGCCCCCTCCCCTCCCAGGATTTTATCGTCATAATCCAGCAAGCGCAACGCTACTTGTACTGGATTCCGGACATCCTCAATATTGATCACACCGCTCATCCGCTGGGTCGATCCGTCCATCAGCGAGGCACTCATCCGGATCTTGCCGTCGCTTTGGATCTGGGAGCCTGTACCAGCATTGAACAGTTCATTATCTTCCAGCAAAGAAACTGTATATACCACTGTTTCCAGTGCATTGTGCTGCTGCAGGTACTCAAAACCCCTTCGGGCAATTTCCTTCAAAGCATCCTGTTTGGCTTTCTTGGTCAGGCGGTCGGTATGGGATTCACTAAAAAATCCACCATGGATAATAATCTTCATATCAGGCAACTTTGAATCAGGCGGTCAATTCCTTTACAGATTTATCCCGGATCACCAGTTCACGGGTAGTGAGGTCATAGGTATCATTCTGACTCATCACATGTACGATCAGATTGCTGATGGAAATAGGCTCCCCCAGGGCAACATCGGTCAGATTGGTGTTTTTGATCTGCCTGCCATCCACCAGGATCACCAGTCCAGAGCCAATCGCCTCCATTTTACTGCCTTCCTTGATCAGGAGACCGGTATCTTCCCCCAATCCGATGCCCAGCATCCTGGGATTGCCAACCACTGCCTGGAACAGGCGGCCCATCCGTCCCCGCTGGACGAAATGTGTATCGACAATCACATCTTCAATGAAACCGAGGCCTCTGGTGATTTTTACTTCTCCTTTTAGCAGGGCTTCTTTACTGCTTCCCTGATAGATCATGCTGCCGGAAGATGCGGCTGCACCGGCCGAAGTTCCGGCATAGATAAACTCTTCATTCCTATATTTATCCAGCAGAACCTCGTGTAATTCGGTACCGCCCAGCATGGAGGTCAGACGAAGCTGATCTCCGCCGGTAAACATCACCACATCGGCCTTCCTGACCCTTTCAACCACTTCATCCCGCAGCGCTTCCTCCCGGTTTTGAATAAATAATACGTCCACATTGTTGGCTCCCAGATAATTGAATGCCTTAATATATTCTGCGCCCACTTCATGGGGAATGGAAGAAGCGGTCGTGATCACCTCGATCCGGGATTCATTCCCAAAGCGGGATTCATTGAGGATACGCTTCAGAATTCCCTTCTCAAAGAAATTTAAGTTATTGGCCGCGTTCTTATCATAATGTGCTTCTGTGAAGCTTCCTTTATCGACCGCACCGCCTATAATGATCAGTTTTCCCTTAATGTTCATCTCACAAATCTATATTTATATTTTGGAAAAGATGAAAAAAGAATTACTTTTAGCGTACTTGCCGGCACTTGATCGGATAATTAACTGACATACCAATTAAACTTAATTTATGAGGATTCTGAAAATTCAGGCACTTCGCGGGCCAAATATCTGGAGTATAAAGAGAAAGAAGCTGATTCAGATGCGCCTGGATCTGGAGGAATTGGAGGACCGGCCCACCAATAAAATTCCAGGTTTCCGTGAAAGGCTGGAAGCGTTGATGCCCAGTCTGATCGAGCACCGCTGTTCCGAAGGGGTCCGGGGAGGATTCTTTCTCCGGGTGGATGAAGGCACCTGGATGGGCCATGTGATCGAGCATATTGCGCTGGAGATTCAGACCCTGGCGGGAATGGACACCGGCTTCGGCCGCACACGGGGCACACAGGAACACGGAGTCTATAATGTGGTATTCAGCTATCTGGAAGAAAGTGTAGGCGAATATGCGGCAGAGGCCTCCGTGCGGATTGCGCAGGCACTGATAGACGGATCAGAATATGATATCGATGCCGATATTCTGAAAATGAAGGAAATCAGGGAAAGGGTACGTCTGGGACCGAGCACCGGCAGCATTGTGGAAGAAGCCGTGGCCAGGGATATCCCCTGGATCCGTCTGGGCACCAACTCCCTGGTCCAATTGGGTTACGGGATCAATCAGATGCGCTTTCAGGCGACTATCACCTGCAATACCAGCCATATTGCCGTGGATATTGCCTGCGACAAGGAAGATACCAAGCGCATGCTTGAAAATTCATCCATACCGGTCGCATCCGGGGCCATTTGCGTGGATGAAGAAGATCTTACGAATACCATTGAAAAAATCGGGTTCCCGATCGTGATCAAGCCTTTGGGCGGCAATCATGGAAAGGGGGCATCCATTAACGTCAAAACCCATGAAGCCGCCAAAGAGGGTTTGCTGCACGCACAGAAATATGGTCGTAGGGTGCTTGTGGAAAAATATATCAGCGGTTTTGATTTCCGGGTGCTGGTCATCAATCATAAAATGGTGGCTGCGGCCCAGCGGGTCCCGGCGCATGTCATTGGTGACGGAGAAAAAAGTATCCGTGAGCTGATCGATCTGGAAAATCAGGATCCCCGCAGAGGTTACGGGCATGAAAATGTCCTGACCGAGATCGAAATAGACCGGGACTCGCTGGATCTACTGGACAAATTGGGTTATACAGAAGATTCAGTGCCCAAAAAAAGGGAAATCGTCTATCTGAAATCCACCGCCAACCTCAGTACCGGCGGCACCTCTATTGATGTGACCGATATGATACACCCTGAAAACATATTCCTCGCCGAGCGGATCTCCCGCATCATTGGGCTGGACATCTGCGGCATCGACATCATGGCCCATAACCTGACCCAGCCACTGAAACAAAATGGCGGAGTGGTACTGGAAGTCAATGCCGCACCGGGATTCCGGATGCACCTGGCTCCCTCCGAAGGTTTGCCGCGGAATGTGGCCGCACCGGTCATCGATATGCTGTACCCTCCGGGCAAGCCGAGCCGTATCCCTATCATCGCGGTCACCGGGACCAATGGCAAAACCACGACCACCCGACTCATTGCCCACATGGTGAAAAACAAGGGGTTCCGGGTCGGATTTACCACTTCGGACGGCATTTACATACAAAACCATTTGCTGGAAAAAGGTGACACCACCGGTCCTTTCAGTGCTGAATATATTCTGAAAGATCCCACGGTCGAATTTGCCGTGCTGGAAACTGCCCGTGGCGGAATCCTGCGCACCGGACTCGGCTTCAGCCGCTGCGATATAGGTGTGATCACTAATATACAGGAAGATCACCTGGGCCTGAGCGATATCCACAACCTGGAAGATCTGGCACGGGTGAAAAGCGTAGTAGCCCGGAGCATCAAGAATGATGGTTGGGCCATTCTCAACGCAGATGATGAGTATTGCATGAAGATCGCCGGGCAGATCGATTGCAACATTGCCTATTTCAGCATGGATGAAAATCAGCCCCATGTCAAGGCCCTTTCCAAAGCAGGCAGCATCGTAGCGGTCTATGAAAACGGTTATGTCACCATCAAGAAAGGTGACTGGAAGATCCGGATCGAACGGGTCATCCAGATTCCGCTTACGGTGGGCGGCAAGGCCAGATTCATGATCGCCAATGCACTGGCAGCCGTACTGGCAGGTTATTTATCGGGCTTCAATTCGGAAGATCTGAGCCTGGCTTTGCAAACCTTTATTCCAAGTGCGGCTCAGACGCCCGGCAGGCTAAATATATTTGATTTCCGCAATTTCAAGGTGATGATCGACTTTGCCCACAATCCGAATGGTTACCTCGCCATTGAGGAGTTCCTGAGCAGTGTGGATTCGCCCCATAAAATCGGGATTATTGCCGGAGTGGGGGACCGGCGGGATGAAGATATCCGGGAATGCGGAAAGATTGCCGGCAGAATGTTTGACCATATTATTATCCGGCAGGAGAAACATCTCCGTGGCCGGACCGAAGAGGAAATTATCAATCTCATCCTGGACGGGATTCATGAATCCAATAAGGAGATCACTTACGAAATTATTCCGAAAGAAATCGAGGCGATCAAACACGCCATCAACAATGCCAAAGACGGAACGTTCATTACGGCATTGAGCGACGTCGTGACCAACGCCATTGACATCGTCCAGAGCTATCTGGATAAGGAGAGTGAGAACGTGCTGTAATTCAGGAGAGAAGCGGGGTTATCCCTGCGTATTAAACACAGGACTGTTTATGCCTTTCCGGATGCTGATATAGCGCAGCAGAAAGAATATGCCGGTATGAAAAACCATCAGCAGAAAGATGGCCAGTGCCGGCACGCCCAGCAATTGATAGTCCCAGTAATAGGTCCAGACCCCAAGCCTGATGGTCACGATTTCCCCTATGGTCGGGAAAATGGCAGAGACCAGCATGGTGATCAGGAGCTTGGAAGCAATATCCTGAAAACCCCTAAGTGCAATGATGTTCCGCTCAATGGTGTAGAGAAAGGCAAAGGCAGAAGCCCAGGCAAAGGGGAGCCAATACGGGAAGGTCCTGCCTCCGCTCAGATCATGGTACTGCCAATATTGATTGCTGGTACCCCAATATTCGCACAAAGAGCCGAGCATTGCCGAAAGTAAAATTCCCAGATAATAAATCTGTCTTTCCCCTGCCGGAAGCGAACGTTTTCTGTATAAAATCAGCAGCAGCCCTGCGCATAGCCCCAGAGCCACCAGTCCGTCCCGTTCGTGGAACAGGCCGATAAAAACTCCGGCTGCGATCAGCAAGACAGTATATTTCATCAGAAATACGATCAGGTTTCTCCAGTTCTTTTTCATTGTGGATAAATATATCGTTTCATAATTAGTTTTTGTCAGTTTTTTCTTAATTTCGTTTCTGCGAAACACGCTATTATAACCAATTTTAGACAAGAGCGGCCGATAACATCCAAACCGCCGCTGCCACAAACGAAATTTTGAATCAGAATGAATATTCCTGAAACAAAGATTGCATCCCTGGAAAATTACTTTGACCGGTTCCGGAATAATATTATTGGAATCGATCAGGAATTCGAGTCCCCCTACGGGAAAAAGAAAATAATTTATGCCGACTGGACCGCCTCCGGACGATTGTACAGGCCTATTGAAGAAAAATTGATCCGTGATTTTGGTCCTTTTGTGGCCAATACCCATACCGAAACGACTTTTTCAGGCACGGCGATGACTCTGGCCTATCAGCAGGCCCGCAATCTTATCAAAAAGCATGTAAATGCCAATGAAGATGATGTATTTGTGGCAGCTGGAACGGGAATGACCGGAGTGGTCAATAAATTCCAGCGGATCCTGGGATTGAAAGTGCCCGAATCACTCCAGGGCTATCTGGATATTCCTCCGGAAAAAAAGCCGGTCGTATTTGTATCCCACATGGAACACCATTCCAATCAGACCTCCTGGCTGGAGACCATTGCTCACGTAGAAGTGATCGATGCCGACGAAGAAGGGTTGATCTGCCTGAAAAGTTTTGGAAAACTCCTGGAGAAATACAAAGACTACCCCCTGAAAATCGCTTCGGTGACTGCCTGCTCCAATGTGACCGGCATTCAGACCCCCTATCATGAAATCGCCCGGATGATACACCGGTACCAGGGGCTTTGCTTTGTCGATTTTGCCTGTTCTGCACCGTATGTACCGATCGATATGCATCCGGACGGAGAGTCCTACCTGGATGCGATCTTTTTTTCTCCCCACAAATTTCTCGGCGGGCCGGGAACCTCCGGTGTATTGATCTTCAATAGAAATTTATATAAAAACAAGACTCCGGATCATCCGGGTGGAGGCACCGTTAGCTGGACCAATCCCTGGGGTGAACATGCCTATATTGAAGACATTGAAGTGCGGGAAGACGGTGGGACGCCAGGTTTCATACAAGTGATCAAAACCGCACTTGCGATACAGCTCAAGGAAGAAATGGGTGCAGACAATATGATTCGCAGGGAACATGAAATTTTAGAACAGCTATTCGCTGCATTAAAAAAAATCCCCAATTTGTATTTATTGGCTGGTCAACATGAGAACCGTCTGGGGGTAGTGTCCTTTTATATTGAAAACCTTCATTTTAATCTGGGTGTTAGGTTGCTCAACGACCGGTTTGGCATACAGTCAAGAGGAGGATGCAGTTGCGCCGGAACCTATGGACATTTTCTATTTCATATTGACAGATTGACTTCCCAAAAATTGTATGAGAAGGTATCTCAAGGCGAATTATCCAAAAAACCGGGTTGGATACGGATTTCTATACATCCGACCACTACGGATGAGGAAGTAAAGCAAATCTGCCGGGCTATTTTGGAAATTGCCGGAAACCACCGGGAATGGGCAACAGATTACAATTACAATCATTCAACAAATGAGTTTATCCATAAGGCGGATCATTCCTTCGAAATGGATCTGGTAAAACAATGGTTTGCGGACGGCAAAGCCAGTTTAATGATTGACACATGAAAAGCAGTTAATTAAGGGTATATGAAAAGCACAGGTTTACTCTTTACTTGTTTATTTCTACTTTTCGGACCTCTTTGCACCAGCTACGCCCGCCAGCAAAAAAGTACGGTATTTGAATCCGGGTCCGAGGGTTATGCCAGCTACCGCATTCCGGCAATGGTAAAATTGAAAAACGGTCATTTGATTGCCTTTTCGGAAGGTCGGGTCGATGGCGCCGGTGACTTTGGCAATGTGGACATTGTGTATAAAATCAGCAGGGATAGTGGTAACACCTGGGGACCTCTGCGGATTGCGGTGGATTATGAAAAGTTCCAGGCCGGCAATCCCGCTCCGGTAGTCGATCTGCTGGACCCCCGATATCCAGAGGGCCGTCTGCTCCTGTTTTACAATACCGGAGACAATCACGAAAGCGAAGTGCGCAGGGGTAATGGACTCCGTGAAGCCTGGTTTATTAGCAGCACGGATCAGGGCCAAAGCTGGACCGATCCGGTGAATATTACCACATCCGTACACCGGCCAAAGCAATCTCAACGCAATCCGGCATACAATTTTGAAGAAGACTGGCGGACTTATGCCAACACACCCGGACAAGGTATGCAATTTGTTCTTGGTCCCTATGCCGGCCGGATTTTCATCGCTGCCAATCATTCCAGCGGAGAGCCCCAGCCCAATGGCATGGACTACCAGGCTCATGGCTATTATACCGATGATCACGGTCAGACCTTCCATCTGGCACCCTCCATCCCCTTTCCGGGAGGAAATGAGAGCATGGCGGCCCAGATTTCCGAGGACGGACTGTATATGAATTCCCGGAACCAGCAGGGAAATATCAAGAGAAGGATTGTCTCCTATTCTTCTGACGGGGGCACGACCTGGGACACCACCTATTATGATCAGCAATTACCGGATCCGGTCAATCAGGGTTCCACCGTTTCCATCCCTCTTGCTGGGGGAGAATTTTTGCTCGCCTTCTGCAATACCGTGGATCCCCTTGCGCGCAACAATCTGACCCTGCGACTGAGCAAAGACGGGGGCAAAACCTGGTTTTTCAATAAGCTGATTGCCGCTGCCCCAAATGATTACAAAGGATCCTCCTATGTTGCTTATTCAGATCTGGTTTTCATCCGGCAGGATGATATCGGAGTCCTGTACGAATCTGACGGCTATCGTCAGATTGTTTTCGAGCGTATCCGGGTTCTATTTTAAAATTTCCAGTGTCACCAGCACGGGCAGATGATCCGAAGGATCTGTGTCAAGAACCTGCACCCCAACGACCTTCCATTTTGTATTTCTGGAAAGAAAAATATAATCAATCCTCGACCCGGGATCATGTGCGGGAAAGGTGTTTTTTTCCTCACCGTACAGACGGGCAGCATCCAGGAACCGCGAGGTGAACACCTGATAAGATTCCGAGTCCGGAGTGAAATTAAAATCTCCGCCCACGATAACCGGACCATTTACGTTTTCAAATATCTTATTGATATCCAACACCTGTGCCACCCGGTTTTCTGCAAACTGGTGACAGAGATGGGTGCCTGCAAAGATCAGTTCCCTTCCATCCGGCATTGCATAGCTTACAGAAATCAGGGCACGGCCCTCTCCCCCCTTCGGAATGGTTAATGTATCCCGTCTGGATTGGACAGGCCAGCGGGAAAGGATTCCTTCACCATAACCTCCGTTGCTGTAATCGATGGCCTTGGCAAAATATCCGTACATTCCGGTCAATCCGGCCAGTTCCTGCATCAAGTCCCGGGGCATCCCTCCATTGAACGCAGCAGTCCGGTTGGTCATGCTGTCCACCTCCTGCAAGGCGACAAAATCCGGCTGGTATTCATTGATCAGATCCGCTATCCGCTGAATATTGCTATGGCCCCGCTGATAGCCTTCCTCTCCGTGATAAATATTGTAGGTCATTACTTTGAGTGTCTGTGTCTGAGCCTTTGTCTGGCCAATAGCACCAACAGCCTTTTTTGCCCGGTCTGTCTGTATCACATCGACCCCCCAGCGTTGGGCCTTTTTATAATTCCGACTGTGATCATAAATGAATAACAAATCTGTGTAGATCTTCACGCCTTTTGACTGCAATGATTCCGCCACCCGGGCATTGAGTACTTTCCACTTCACATCGAACCCATAGGGTTCCAGCCGGGCAATCCGATCATCCAATCCCGACAATTCCCTCAATCCCGGTATGATCTTCGCCGCTGGAAACAGCTGCTTCAGGGACTCCAGATAGGAATCGCCTCCATAAAAAACGGCGCCTTCCGCAAGGCCATACCGCTGCAAGGTATTCAACAGCAAGGCTGGGTCCGCATCCTTGCAGTCCACATACAAATTCACCGGTCGGGGCTGATTCTGATTGTGCCGGACCAGCAATTCACAGACCTGTTCCAGGGTGGGAATGCGCTCTCCTTTGGGTCCCCGCCGTTTCGGTTTCAGCTCCACCACCTCCTGCAATTCTGCAAATGTCCTTTCTTTCAGGGGACCTTTGGCCCGGGTAGTCCGTTTGAGGTCTCCGTCATGCAAAACCACCAACACCCCATCGGCTGTCGTACGCACATCCACTTCAATATAATCCACACCAAGCTGTATCGCTTTTTCAAAACCGCTCAGGGAATTTTCGGGATAGCCGGCAACCTGCCCGCGATGGGCGACGATCCGGGGCCCAGGTAATGCAGCATCGGCCGGGGCAGAGGCTCCATCGGCCGGTTGAGCAGACGAAAATAAGGGGACAATGCCCCATATCACTAAGAAAATGAATATTGTCCCCTTGTTGTTTTTCATCTATATCTATTTATTGCTTGACCAACTGCACTTCTGCATTCAGTCGCACCTCATCACTCACCATAACGCCACCGGTTTCCAGGGCAGCATTCCAGTTCAATCCCCAATCCTTGCGGTTGAATTTACCTGACAAGGAAAATCCAGCTTTTTGATTGCCATAAGGATCCTTCATAAATCCACCGAATTCGGCATCCAGCACCACTTCCTTTTTCACACCCTTGATGCCCAGTAAACCTTTCAACTGATAATTTTCATCATCCAGTTTGTTCATTTCACTACTTTCAAAAGTGATCTCAGGGTGATTTCCGGCATCGAAGAAGTCGGCACTGGCCAGATGTTGATCCCGGTCGGGCTGATTGGTAAACACTGAATCAGCAGCGATCTTCACATTTACTTTCGCCTCGCGGAAATCCTCATCTTCACTCTCTACCGAAACATCAAATTTTTTAAATTCACCTTTTACATTGGTGATCATCAAATGCTTTACCTTGAAAAGCAATTCACTGTGTGCAGGGTCCATTACCCAGGTAGTCTTTGTAGTACTCATAACGTTAATTTTTTAAAATTTTAAATTCTTTGAACGTTACAAAGATCGGGAGGAAATGCCCGCCCGCCATTCACCTATGTTAATATAATCAGCACTTGTGGGCCAGTTCCTTTCGGATGCGGCTCAGGGACTGGGGCGCAATCCCCAGATAGGAAGCGATCAGATACTGGGGAATCCGCTGGACAAACTGAGGGTACCGCTGGGTAAAGCCAATATAGCGGTGTTCTGCATCCTCACTCGTCGTCACCGCAATGCGGTAATGTAAATTACTGATGGAATTCTGGAGGAGAATACGGAAAAACCGGTCATACAGTGGGAATGCGTCACACAGCCGGTCCAGTTTCTCCCTGCTGAGGAGCAGGGCTTTGGTCGGCTCCAGGGTTTCGATGGTGAAAACCGCCGGTTTGCCTGAAAAATAACTGGCCGCATCCGTGATCCAGTAGTTTTCCAGTGCAAACTGGATGACGTTCTTATCTCCTTTTTCATTGACATAATAGGAGTAGCAAGAGCCTTCCAGCATAAAATACTGGTATTTGCAATGCGTACCTGTTTCCACCAGAAACTGCTTTTTTTCAAAGGATTTCTCAAAGGCATATTCCATCAATAGGGCAAACATATCATCGGGAATATCCTGCGCAAGTGTATTCTCAATATTTTTTCTGATCAGCGCTTCCATCTGGTCCTCTTAAATTCACCACTAAAGTACAAAAAATCATTATCTTTGTCTATTCAACAATTCAACCGGCATGAATACAGAAAGTAAAAGGCAGCAAAGGTTTGCAGGGGTGATCCAGCAGGATCTGGCAGAATTATTCCATCGGGAAGGAAAAAGTTGGGTTGCCGGCAATTTTATCACTATCACCCGGGTCCGGATGACGCCGGATCTGTCCATCGCAAGGGTGTTTCTCAGTTTTCTCGATAGCAAAAATGCGGAAGACGGCTTGGCCGCCATCAAATCCCACAGCAGCGAAATCCGTTATAAATTGGGAGGGCGGATCAAAAACCATGCGCGCATTATTCCGCAGCTTGAGTTTTTTATTGATGATACCAATGAATATGTGGCCCATATGGACAAGTTATTTGAGGAAATCAGCAAGGAACCCCGTCAGCCGGATGAGGATGGAACGGAGCAGGGCAATTAGGTTGGTGGTTAATAATTAAATGGCTGAACCTTTCCTTTGTAAATCGAAATCCACTATCTTTGGCTTTTGAAATCTGCAAACCGATTTCAGGCAGCAACATTCACTATGGCATATAAGCGGATATTATTAAAACTCAGTGGCGAAGCCCTGATGGGTGATCAGCAGTACGGTATCGACATCAACAGGGTACAGCAGTACGCCAGAGACATCAAAAGCATCCACGATCAGGGCATGGAAGTGGCCATCGTCATCGGAGGGGGCAATATTTACCGGGGCCTGAGTGCGGAAAAAGCAGGGATGGATCGGGTGCAGGCCGATTATATGGGCATGCTGGCCACCGTCATCAACAGCATGGCACTCCAGGACGCACTTGAAAAACTGGAAGTCACCACCCGCTTGCTGACTGCCATCAAAATGGAGCAGATCTGTGAACCCTTTATCCGGAGACGCGCCGTCCGCCACCTTGAAAAAGGCAGGGTTGTAATATTCGGTGCAGGTACCGGCAACCCTTATTTTACCACGGATACCGCTGCCTCGCTACGTGCCATTGAAATCAATGCGGACGTTGTTCTGAAAGGCACCCGGGTGGACGGAATTTATTCTGCCGACCCGTTGAAAGATCCGTCAGCCGAGCGTTATGAATCGCTGACTTTCCAGGAAGTATTCAACCGGGGACTGAATGTGATGGATATGACCGCATTCACCCTCTGCCAGGAAAATAACCTTCCTATTATTGTCTTTGATATGAATAAAGAAGGTAATCTGGCCCGCCTGGCCAATGGCGATCCCATTGGGACCATCGTAAAGGGATAACATATTAAGGGAAACATATAAAAAACAATACAGTCATGAATGAGCTTATAGACTTACAACTGGAAGAAGCAAAAGAGCAAATGCAAAAGGCGATCAGCCACACCGAATCCGAATTGACAAAAATTCGGGCAGGCAAAGCCATGCCCTCCATGCTGGATGGGATATTCATAGACTATTACGGAACTACAACCCCTCTTGCACAAGTGGGCAACATCAATACGCCGGATGCCAGGACGATTGTCGTACAACCCTGGGAGAAAAATCTGCTGGGCACCATAGAAAAAGCCATTATCGATTCAAACATTGGCTTGAATCCACAAAATGACGGGAACATTATCCGGCTGAACATTCCACCATTGACCGAGGAAAGAAGAAAGGAACTGGTCAAAAAAATAAGAGAAGAGTCAGAAAAAGGAAAGGTAGCCATCCGGAATATCCGCAAAGAAGCCAATGAAACCATCAAGAAATTCAAAACTGATGGTGTGTCCGAGGATGAAATAAAAGTAGGCGAAGCCGAAGTCCAGAAACTGACGGACAACTATATCGCAAAAGTTGATCACCTTACTGAGGTCAAGGAAAAGGATATCATGACGATTTGAATCACCCCTTTTCACAGACAAAAATCCGACTGTGGAATTCATGAAAACACTACTTTCGAAGATTATATGGAATCTTCGAAAGTAGTGGAACCGGATCATAACATGGTCATGAATTCCTTCCGAACCTTTTCCTCCTCAAATGCACCTCCATATTCCATTGTGGTTGTCTGGCTTTGTTGATCCTTCACCCCGCGGATGGAGACGCAAAGATGGACTGCTTCCACCACCACGATCACACTCTCAGTGGATAGTGCATCCCTGAGCTCCTCAAAAACCTGCAGGGTCAGCCGTTCCTGTACCTGTGGCCTGCGAGAATAATAATCGACGATCCGGTTGATCTTTGACAGACCGATAACCCGATCTCCGGCAATGTAGCCAACATGCGCCTTTCCGATAATGGGGAGAAAATGATGCTCACAAGCTGAATGGACCTGTATATCTTTCTCGATCAACATTTTGCCATATCCGTATTTGTTTTCAAAAGCGGACAAACTGGGTTTAAAGGCAGGATTCAGGCCCCGGAAGAGTTCAGAGACGTACATTTTAGCTACCCGGTACGGGGTTCCTTTCAGGCTGTCATCCCTCAGGTCGAGTCCGAGTTCTTCCATAATTGCTGCAAAATGGCCTGTGATACTGGTGATCTTCTCCTGATCCGATTTGTCAAAAGCGTCGGGCCGCAAAGGAGTGTTGATGGAGGCCATGACCTGCGCATCACCTATCTCATCCATGATCGTTTGTTCCAATTCTTTGCCAATAGTAACTTTACCTGTAATACTTTCAAACATGATCTTCAATCTTAAATATTTTCAGGGAATTCATCCTTCCACAATGTGTATTTCCAATCCTCCGCCTCGTCTTCGGTCAACAGGCAGCGCTCCAGTTCCACAAGATGCTTTTCCTTATCAAGATGCTGACCGATAAAGACCAATTCTGTTTTCCGGTCCGCCCACACCGGGTGCCAGCGTTCTTCGATCGACTTCCGGTGTTCCAGATACCCGGGATACCGGAAGCGTTCTGTCTCCGGAATGCTGCACCACCACACACCGGCACTTTCTATGCGAAGACTGCCCCCTGCCTGGCTGAAGCTGATCGCCACCTGTGGTCGGGAAGCTATCCAGAAAAGTCCCTTTGCCCGGATCATCCCACTGGGATAATGCTCGTTAAGGTATCGGTACCAGCGTTGCGGATGGAATGGCCGCTGCGCACGGAACACAAAGGACGAAATGCCGTATTCTTCTGTTTCCGGAATATGCTCATTCTCCAGTTCCTTGATCCACCCTGTTGCGGAAGAAGCAGTCTCAAAATCAAACAGCTTCGTACCCATGATCTCTGATGTATCTACTTTTCCAAAATGAGAGCGAATGATCCTCGCTTCCCGGTTTAGCTTCCGGATGGCCGCTTCAATCGTACCTGCCGTTTCCTCCGACACCAGATCCGTCTTATTCAGCACGATGACATTGGCAAACTCAATCTGATCCGTCAATAGATTGACAATGGTTCTTCCATCGTATTCATCATCGATCAATTCCCTCTCAAGCAGAGTTTCATCCGATCCAAAATCCCTAAAAAAATTATAACAATCCACTACGGTAACCATGGTATCAATGTAACTGAAAGCCGACAGGTCGATACCATTGTTCTCATCCACATAACTAAACGTCTGGGCAACCGGGATGGGTTCGGAAATTCCCGTACTTTCGATCAGCAGGTAATCGAAACGATCCTCCTTTGCCAGGCGTTCGACTTCTTCCATCAGGTCTTCCCGGAGCGTACAGCAGATGCAGCCATTGCTCATCTCCACCAGCTTTTCTTCGGTTCTTGACAATGTATTTTCGCGCTCGACCATTTGTGCATCGATATTCACCTCACTCATATCATTGACAATGACAGCGACTTTCAGATTCTCCTTATTGTGCAGGACATGGTTCAATAAAGTAGTTTTTCCCGCCCCCAGAAATCCGCTCAACACGGTAACAGGCAATTTTTTAACTCCCATAAAATAAGCTGTATTCGTTTATCAAAATAAAATATGCCGACAATTGCAGTAAAACAGGTGGAGTGATTTAGGATGCCGGATCCATTATGGATTTTCCTGTGCAATACGACTGAACCATGCGATGATGCGATCACAATGCGCATCGCCATACAGCCGTATAAATTCCTTTGTCTCGGAATGTGTACGGTCCCTGTAAACCGATAGCCTTTCAAGGGCAAACTGGGACGTCAGCGAAATTTTACATTTCCGTTCTATGCAATCCTTCCAGTCTTCAAAATCAACGGGCATCATATACTTTCATTTTACAGAACAAAATTAGGTAACAAAAATAATAAAAGCAACAATGTTGCATTAATTATTTTTTACTACCTTTGAAATGCAAAGCTTTTGGTGTCCTAATATTCAAATAGCATTATGAAAATCAGAAATATCTACACATTCCTTTTATTGTCCCTTTTCCTGATTCCGGCTTTTGGGGTACGATCTCAGACGAAAGTAGAGCATCTGGAGGATCACAAACCATTGATGAACAAAACATGGGAAACGATTGATCAATTGATGTACAAAGTCTCGACCCAGAACGGGAAAACAAACTATACCCCTTATTTTCCCCCGGGGTTAAAGGCATTGGATGGTAAAAAAGTTTCATTGAGTGGCTACCTTATACCCATATACTCCGGGCGGAGGCACAGCACTTTTCTGCTTTCGGTACTGCCTATCAACCAATGCATGTTTTGCGGCCAAAACGGCATCCCTCCTATGGTGGAAGTTACGATGGAGGGTACCACCAAACTTGCTTTTGAAAGCACACCTATCTCCCTTCAGGGAATAATTTATCTGAACGGAAAAGACGAAACCAGGGCAGAAGTGCAATTGTACAAAGCCATAAAAATAGCCGGAAACAGATAAAGACTGTTTAATATTTTTTTCTTACCCCAAAAGAGGAAAGAAATGCTAAAACCCCTTTACTCACTTTTTCTTCGGCATTACATAAAACAACACCGGCTCGCTCCTGCCATCGCCATTGGCACTCCCATCACCATAAGGACTACCGGTCGCATCCAAAGTCTGTATGGTCCAGATAAA
Organism: Parapedobacter defluvii; assembly: GCA_040392005.1. Classification (GTDB taxonomy): domain Bacteria; phylum Bacteroidota; class Bacteroidia; order Sphingobacteriales; family Sphingobacteriaceae; genus DASRQK01. The sequence goes on along the minus strand of JBEBWT010000011.1, from coordinate 13,563 downwards.
CGTTTGTTTCACAGGTCCTGCGGCAGTCGTATCGGCAGGATGGGCATTGGTAAACAGCAATTGCGGCTGCCAGATAAACTGGGTCGTACCGATCACCTGTTTGTCGAGTATCGGCTGGTTGCCCCGGAATGCTTGCATTGGTGTTTGGTTTTCCAGCACTTCAAACACCTGGACACGGTAACGGGGCACTTCTTCGGTACGGGGAGTCAGCTGGGTCCAGCGAAACGTGATGGCCGATGCGGCGGTGGTCGCATCCAGGATGGCATCATGGGCAGGCAGGATGGCCACGGGCAGGCGTGGCGAGACAATGGTAAATATTTTCCTGCTTTCATCGCTCACTGGTGAAAAATCGATCGGCTCCACCAATTGTACAGACAACTCATAAGTCCCGGGCGGCAGTTTTCCGCTATTGAGCAATTGCGCCTGAAGCGGACCCGAAAACCGCAGGGCACCCATCGGCAATACATCGGCAGCATAGAATACCCTCGTGCCCGAAAACTCAAGCAACGATACTTTCGACAAGTCGATCGTGGCTACCGGCGTGCCGTCGGTGAGCCTGATTTCAGCCTTTATTTTGGCCGTGAAGGGCTCTCCTACCGCCGACACATACGTACACACATAAGTCAGTACATTTTTGTGCATTGGCCAATTGCTTAGCGAAGCGGGCGGATTGGATAGCAAGCTCAGTGAGGTATTGATCTGCGCCTGTGCAAAGATATGGACAGCACAGCATAACGAAATGACGGTTAATAGTGTAGATTTCATGAGTATCCTATAATTAATAGTACTGTTCAAAGCATTCATTTCTTCAAAAACGGTATCGCAACCCGGTACGGAGATGCGTTTCAAGGTAATGGGCGCCCATCAAGTTGGCAGGCGGGGCCAATTCATCCCCATATTTAAAAAAATTGGTAGTAAAGAAATTGTTCCATGTGAGCTTTTTGGTAATTTTCCAGTCGATCGTCAGACTGCCGATCAAGTTGTCGCTGGGTGTAAAAAGGTTGTTTTTGACATGGCTGTATTGCAATTGTCCATGAAATTGCACCTTATCTTTCGCCAAGGGCATACTTATACCGGCACCGAGGGTAAACAGTTTGGTCGCAAAACCGGTCAGGCGGTTTTCAAAGTAAAGCACACTGAAATCAGGGGTGAGATTTTTTTGCAGGAAAGTCGGCACATAACTCAGCAGCAAGGAGTGGGTATTGTTGGGCGTGATCAGCGGAAACGGAGCGAGGGTGTAGTCCTTTTCCACATATTTGCTGTAATTATAATTGATGCTGAGGAAATTATAGACTTTCGTGCTGCTCCAGGTAAATGTAGGGTTGATACCGAAATCGTTGCTTACATTGCGCAATGCCCTCGGGTTGGTGATACTGGCACTTTGAAAACCAAAGTTGTTGTAGGTGATATTGACCGATACATGGTCATTGAACTGAGTGAGCCAATTCAGGTTGGCGATAAACTGCCGGCTTCTGGCACTGGCATCGCTTAACCGGTTTATCCGCTGGCCGGCACTGGCCACTACATGGACGCGGTATGCCCCGGACTGGCTTTTCCAGGCGTTGAAGCGGGTATCGAGCGTATTGTCCCAATAGTCAAACTGCATGAATGGATAGCCGAGGGTACGGAAATGCTCCCCGACGTATTTGCTGGAATAACCGATGTCAAAGTTTGTGGATTTCTTGCCAATGGAAGCGGTGGCCGCCCAGTCCTGTTCTTCGGGTGGTGCGGATGATCCGGATCCCGTGACGGAGCCGGGTCCGGTAGAAGAGCCGGGGCCAGTGGCAGAGCCGGGCGAACCGGTTGAAGGAGTAAGCGCAGCCGCGGTCATGTCATCGGTAAATGTGGAGCGAGCGGTCTCTGACCGGACATACCAACCTTTGCCAAAATATACATCTGCCACCAGGCTGAGGGTCAGGCCCTCCTGTGGCTGCACATGCTGCGGCGGGGAGGTGACGGAACTGGTTTTGTCGTTCGCTTGGGCAAAATTCAGGGCCAGCAGATATTTACCCTCTTTTTCATTACCGATCTGGGCCATCCAATGTTGTCGCTGATAGGCCCCCGCCACACCGGGTAATGGGGTAGGCGCATAGTTGATGCCCCGCTGCGAAGTACCGGTGAAGAATTTGAAGCGCCAGGTTTGGGGTTTCAGATCAATACCTGCCCCGAAAACCCCAACATCTCCGGTAGATAAATTGGAATACTTCAGATACTGTGTGCCCAACTGCAATTCGGCCCATTTATAAGTGGGGTTCAACCCGAAACTATTCAGCGGATTGGTGAGCCATTGACCAAAATTCTGTTTGACAATGCCTGCATACGGCCCTGCAAAATTGGTGGGTAAGGTCGAAAAATTGAAATTGAGCGGCAGCGAAAAATACTTCCCGAAGGACACGACCGGCGTAAACTGAAACCTTGCCTGGTTCCACGGTCTTCGTGGGGAATAAAAATTGCTGCCGGCCGGCTGCATTGTGAGTCCATAATTCTCGTAGGTCACGCCCATGGTGCCGGTCAGCTTGACCTTGTTTTTTGTGCTGTCTTCCTGCGCCGCAGCAAGCGATGCAAGGGATAGCGACAGGATAATCAATAGCTGTTTTCGCATATTCCTGATCAGTTTGATGGTGTTGCCCTGGCCGTCACCAGGTCGGATAATACAGATTGTGCGCCATTGCTTGTCCAGACCTTCACCGCATAAGTATTGTCTTTGCCCAAGCGTTCATCTGTAAATGTCGTCTCCTGTGTGCGTGCGTATTGCCTCAGCTCGCCTTTTTCATTTTTCTTGTAAACGATAAAAAATACTTCCCGGTCGTACGCCGGATAATCCCAGCGCAATATGACTTTCCGGTCATCCATTCCGGCCGTCAGGTTGGTGACAGGCAGACAGACTCCGTCATCATACGGTTTTGCATACACCGGATTGGCAAATCCGGAATACAGACCCCCTTCGTCTTTGGCCCGCAGGGTATAATAATAAGTCGTGTTCTTCTTCACAGCCGTGTCAATAAAGGTTTTTTGGACTTCCCTGAACGAATACAGGCTATCCCATGCTGCCTCAGGCACCGTTTTCCGGTAAATGATATGTTCGGTCACATCCTCGCTTTCACTGGGTGCAAAATGGAGGGTCACCTGGTCGCTCTTCACGGATACATCCATAAAAACAGGAGTGACCGGGGGGATGGTATCCGGTCTTTTGATTTCGATCAATTCAGAAAATCCGGACTGGTTATAGTGGAAATCAAGTGCCTTAATCTTGTAATATACATGAGCGGTCAGCGAATTGAGCGACACCGTATCGGTGTACACCAAAGGTACTTCCGTATCATCGAACTTGTCTTCCCTGAACCCCTCCCATACCGTAGAAAACTCATGTTCCGCACTATTGGATTTAAAGATCCGATACCCTTTGAGGTCCCGTTCCGCCCCTTTTTCGATGGTGATGGTCACGATACCGACAGAGTCGATCAATGCGGATAGGATCTTCGGCTGCGCCGGAGGCACCGAATCGACCAGTGTCACATAACCAGGATACGAAGCACTGATATTACCTGCCGTATCCAGGGCATACACCACATAATAGTTTGGCGCTTCGGCGCTGAATCCGGTGTCCGTGAAATGTCGGGTTTCTGCCGGTAGCAGTCGTGGATGCAGGATGTTGAAATCGCCACTGTCTTTGTCAGACCTGGCCACAATAAATCCCCGGAGATCCGAGAGATTCCCACGCATTTCCCAGCCCACCAGCACCTCATCGGGTTTGACATGTTCGGGTTGTTTGATGAACAAGGGGCCTGGGGGCGGGGTAAGATCCCGCGGCATTCCCTTCACTTCGGCAAACAGCACTTTTTCATTGAATGCCGTCAGGCCATAGAACCGGTAATGGTACCATTGATAATTCATGAGGGAATCATCCGTGAATGTACCGTTGATCGGCCCCTGATATCCCGGACTTTTTGAAGCATAAAAAGGTTGGGCATTCAAGGGCTCATACGTCTTGCCGCCATCTAAGGATTTTTCCACAAAATATCCGCTGAGTTCGGGGACTGGCGACCACGCAAAAGCCAGGTGCTGATCTCCCGGATAGACAAAGACTTCGTTTGCATATTGGCCGGAGTCATGAGCTGCTTTGACAGTGATTTCACCCGGCGCGATGTGGTAAATGCGTGATGAAGCATTCAGGATAACCCGGTAATGATAGGTTTGTCCCTCCTTTACTGTCGTGTCGGTATAGCCCAGCCCCAATGCTTCCGCAGTTTTTCCGCTTCTCAGGGTCGTCAGCACAAACACGGCATATATGAGGTCTTCCCGGCTCTTTTGCTCACTGAGTTCGGCGATGCCCGCATCCAGGCTGATCTCCTGTTCTGTGGCATCGTTGGAAAATGCAAGATCCCGGGCCACTTCAAGCGCCGTGTGTACGGTGGTATCTGTTTCCTGTGCCATGAGCCTGTCCCATTCCTCTGTGCCCAGCAATTTGACCCGGGCCAGGTCTTGATAACCCTTATCGGCGTTTTCGCTGCGCTGAATGGTATAGCTATGGGCAAAACCGAGGCGCAGGATAGTTTTATTGTCCGGTATCCACCGGATTTCCACGCCATTTTTGGTATAGCGGGCGATGGTTGCCAGTTCACTTTTTCCGCCCTCAACCTGTGCCCGTACAATACCCTGACACATCACTGCGAGTACAGTCAGGACAAGAAAGAATCGTGGGTTCATGATGGCCATCTTCTGTTTATTTTGTAATATTATTGTTGATGCTGCTCACCCCTGTCATCACTTCCCTGGGCCCAGTCCTGAATACAACTGTTTTTGTTTCAGTCACCGGCTGCCCCTGCCGGGTCAGTGCGGTACCCCAGGTATTGTTGGTGTTGTTCAATTCCTGCAATGTTGCCACGACCACAAAGCGGTAATCTTTGTCCTTTTCAAGGTGGTTGGCCACCGGGGCGGGCGGATTCGGATAGCTGGGCAATGGTGGAGGCGCAACTGTGCTATTGATTGGTGCAGCAAGGAATCCGCTTGCGGACATCGAAAGATACTGTTTACCAGTATTGGAGGTGAGTACCGGATTGGCCTGCATGGGAGTCGCCATCACTGTCGCCGATACCTGCCCGGTCATAATGTTCAAAGGTGAAGATACGGCCGATGTAAAATATTGGTACTCGCCCATGTTGTTGGCTTTTGATTTCAGTATCAGGGCCGTCCATGCGCCTGCGGCATTTTTTACTTCCAGTGTAGTGGTAGTGGCCATCCGGAATGTCCGGTTTTTAATGGTACCATCGCCTTGGTTTTCTGCTACATCAAAGGCCTGGCCGGGGACAAGTGCATAACGCACATTGATCGTGGAGCTGACCGGAACATCGTATATACCCGGTAAATACCCAGTTTTTTCAGGCGAAGTAACCGCCTGTATCAACTTGTTTTTATAATCGGCGGCCTCATCTTCCTGTGCGGCGAATGTATCCGCCACGGCCGTACCATAGCAAGGTGTGCCATATTCAAAATACTTGCTGTATTTGATTGTTGCGATGAACACATCTATTTCGGTTGAAATCTGTCCGGCTACAAATGTGGTGTTGGGGAACTGTCCGGTAATCCAGACGCCGGCCTTGGCATCCAATAAATCGAATAGATACTTATTTTTACGATATATGGCCAGATTCGCCCCGGCATACAATCCAATGCTCCCGTGAGCCCGCCAGCCATTGATCCCCACACATCCCAACTGTTGCATCAGGGCAAGATTCAGCTCCGCTCCGGCTTTTATGGTTCCTTTTGCAACGACACCCAAAATTAAATTCAGATCGCCACTCCGGTCAAATTCAATCCCTACCCCAGTCGCAATGCCCGTACCGGTCTTTGTAGCATCTCCGACGCCTCCAGCAGACCCATTCCATCCCGGAGAATTGCCGATCACCTGCTGGTATTTATTGGCAAACCGTGGCGTAAACCCATTGGGCACCGGTATATCATTGCCAAACATAAAATACGAATACAGATCTACACCGAGTATTTCCACCGTATTGGTCGAGTCCGGCCTGCCCGCCATGAAAAACCACTTATTGGTCACCCCGTTGATCTTCATGTGAAACCATACAGAGGGTTTGGTCTTGATCACATTCGGCACGTTGATATACAAATTGCCCCCGGTCTGGAATAGTTTGTTTGAAAAGTCAAAATCGACAAACATGGAACCCTTGATTTTACCATCGGGCCGTTGGGGAATAGAAGCCGCCAGCCACAGATCCCCTCCGAATGTCAGCTTCGTCAGTCCGCCGGTATTGGTGTTGAACTGGGCCATCAACGTGAGGTCGGCATTGAAGGTGTCAAACTTGGGCAGCGTGGCCACAGTGGCTTGTGCGATAAAGCCAATCGTACCCTTCTTCGGCCTAAACACATATCCACTATCTACATGAACCGTATGGTCCATATTGTAATAGGCGCCTCCACCAAATCCATAGAATCCCAGACCCGCCATAAATGGGATACCCGGTTCAAACATAGCCTTTGCCTGCACCCGCCAATAGCGGTAATATTGATTAGCGTTGGCGTTATTTGGATCGTATGTCGTGTTACCGAATTGCACCAATGCGCTCGCTTCCAGCGAAATGGCATTGAAGCGCACGGTCAGATCGGCCTTGAAGCCATCCCCGTACATGGGGTCGTGGTCATAAAGCTGGAGTGAACCGTCTATTTTGACAGCAGGTGTATTGGCATGCACTTCCAGGCTTTCAACATTGACACCGAGAAATTTGGGTTCAATTTTCTTATAATCCGGCCTTGCCTCCAGCGCAAATCCTGCACGCAATGTGGTAGAGCCACCGATATCATCCGTAAGGTTGGCCACTATATCGATCAGCACGGCTCCCCGCTCCAACACTTTCCATCCCGGCTGCGAAGCCGTTCCTTTTGTCAGGGATTTATAATATATCTTCTTGATGGTGACCGGGAAATTAGCCAGTAATTTCTGCGGACTGGCAAAGCTCCATGAGCCCATACTGACTGCAAAACTGCTTGTGCCGGCAGCCCAGTTGTTGGTGTAGGCAAAGCCCAGGTTCTGAAAGCCCATTTCCATCGAAACCCCTTTGATGCCGCTGGTTCTGACCGTGAAATCGCCCGCAGCCCCCGATGAGGTATTGCTCGTGGCCGGCACTTCAAATGAGGGGTTGTCCCATTTGAAAGTTCCGTTGAGGTTGATGGAGGCTGACACCGCATCACCATTGACTGTGGAGGTGATGTAAGAAGTAGGACTGAGTGTGAGTTGGGCTTTCAATATCTCTGCCTGGATCGGACCATCGGGGACGACAACCACCTGCAAACTGTTGCTGTTATTGACCTGCGCAAACATAGCGGTGTATTTCAGCGAATTGCTCAGGGTGTCCTTGCTGACCGGCAGCACCAGCCGCCCTTTTGCTTTCGCATCGGTCAGTGAACCCCGAACGATAGACACTTCCACCGTATCCAGGCTGGCCACCATATCGGATACCCGGGCCAGTCCGAAACTGAGGATGTTAGTGGCCTGAGCCGTGAGGGTCACCCCGAAATCGTCTATCAGCGTATTGCTTACGCCGATCTCCGGTGGATTTTGATTCGTCCCGGTTTTCCAGGTGTCGGGCAGCCCCAACTTGATGGTTTTCATATATACACCCTCCCACTGCACGCTCGTGTCACCGATATAATTATCTGGGAAATACATAAAAGAGGCGTTTCTAGTTTCCGAAAGGTCAAGTGCGATGGAATCAGCCGCCAGCTTCAATCCATTGGTACCCACGATTTCGCAGTGCGGCAACCCGCCGGTCAATAAAATATTGTTCAGGCCGGATGCCTTGCCGCTAAGGGTGGCTTTGACTGTATCCACAGATGTGGCAACGGGCAACAACCAGTCCCGACTGAATTTCACGGAGATGCCGATGCCATACTCCTTCACGCCCGTACTATCCCATTCTATATAATTCCCGTTGGGATCAGCACCATTGATAAATCCGAAGATCATTTTGGGGTTCGCCGACAGATTGGGTATATCCACGTCTTCTGCCAGTTCTCCACGGCCACTGGAAAACTCGATCCGGTCGGGATGTATCGGGATGTACTTTGCCGCAAAACCCAGTTTATAGTCATTGGGACCTTTGGTAAATTTTTTCTGTGTAATGAAATTGACTTTGGATTCATCCGCCTTGAACACAATCTCTGTCACCATGAGCTTATCATCCGGGTCATCAAATTTCACCCCGAACGGCATCTTCAGGGAATTGGGCGGAATGACCGGAGCGGTGATATTGGCTTTGTATTTAATATCGGGCAAGCTGAAATTATTATTGTTTACCCAACTGACCACATTGTCAATGGTCTGGTTGGTCCAATTGACCACGCCATCGACCGGCAGCTGAGACCCAAGATCGGCTGTCAGGTTAGCCAATAACCAGGCTTCCGGATAATTCACACCGGCCGTACGTTGTGTCTTGATCCCACCAGCCGTCAGCCTCTTGACCGAATCTATCCTGATTTTGTCAAATTCAACGGCAATATTCGTGGACAACCAATCTACATCCACGATGCCTTTTCCGGTGAGCCTTCCATCACTTGCCTGGGTGACTTGAGTGACCAGGATCAAAAACTCACCGTTAAAACCCGCTCGTATGGTATCACCTACGGCAGCTGAGCCAGAATCTGTGACAGGATCACCATCGTTGTCGGTATCCACTGGCATACTTTTGGTCACACCGCCATTCCCTCCTGTCTTGTCATCATCATCCGTTTTAGTGTCATCATCCTTTTTGGCATCCCCTGTTTTGGAACCATCGTCTGTTTTGGCATTTCCACCAGTATCCCCGGTTGATCCTTTTTTGAAAACGGACACCTCACTTGTCCCGATGGCTTTCCCTTCTTTGTCCAATACCTCAATGACCCAGGCATACTGCCTGCCTTCAACAAACTTTGCCACCATCCAATTGAGACTGTCTTTCTCAAAGATTGGCTTGTTACCTCCAATGTACAACATGGAATCTTTCTCAAAAATTGGTTTATTACCTATTATCCAGTTGATCGTATCCTTTTCAAAAATAGGTTTGTTACCCCCAGCGAGATATACTGTGGAGTCTTTTTCAAAAATTGGCTTATTACCCCTTATCCAGGTTCCACTGTCTTTCTCAAAGATTGGTTTATTCGTTCTGTATGCCTGTTCAGGTGACTGATCACCTGATACTTCCACTATTTTTATTTTGTAATTCCCCGAATCGGCAGGTATCGAGGTGCTCCACGCAAACACCATGGACTCACCAGCAGGAATGACGGCACCCTTTTCAGGTGCGATCAACTGGATACGGGAAGCGTAAGATGAAACAAGTACATCCTGCAATTTGTACTCCCTAAGTTCATTGGCGGCAAGCGAAAAGCTAAACAACTCACTCATCCCATTATTGCCTCCGATAGGTTTGCCATCCCTGTTCAATGCCTGTACCTGCCATGCAAAAACGGACGAAGTTTTATATTCACTCTTTGTCAATTCAGTGACAACGGCCTGCGTGAGGTTGTTGATATCTTTGCTGATCAGAGGCTGAGTCGTGCGTACAACCTGGGTAACAGGTTGTTTTTCGGGTATCTGCCAGATTTGCAAACGATAGGTCACAGCGTCTTCCGGCCGGGGCATCACGGGGGTCCACCGAAACGTGATAGGTCTCAGGGCATTCGCATCCGATAGCAATACCTGATTGGCTGGAGCAAGCACCTGTGGCGGCCGATACGTCTCCAGACGCTCCTCCCTGATCGAAAACGGCTTGATTTTTTCTTCGCTAAACGGCACCAGGCCCGGGACTGCCCCCTCCCCAAAAAACTGCACACTCAGCTCATAATCACCGGGGGTTAATGTACACTCTTGCCCCAGCAGGGCAAGCGCCGCCGGCCCGCTCCAGACCTTGTTTGGCGTATTGAAATTCGACATAGGCGCCGAACTTTTGGTATAGGTTCCGCATACTACCGTACCGTTCTTTTTGATAGTGACCAATAGGCTACTTTCCTGGATATGTCCTTCCACACGCCCATTCTTTCCTATCTGCCGGGTCGAGGCCGAAATGGTGAGCAGGGAGCTGCCGCTCGCCCATTTGCCGGTTTCAGCATCTGGATTGGAGGGCAGCGTGATCGTAATACCAGTAATGGGGTATTGTGCCGATAACTGGAGAGTCAAGATAAGCAGAAAAGGTAGCAAAAGTTTTCTCATAATGGAGATACTTCAAATCCGGGATTGTCTGTCGGTTCCTGGACTGTGGGTAAAACTATGAGAATGCCCCTAATGACACAATGCGGATTGAGCCTGGGCCGGGCATCATCGTGTAAAGGAAAGAGATCGTTGAGTATCCGGTCGGATTAAGGCCGGACTCCGTATAGGATCCTCATGAGGAATCTGGGTTTAACCCCGGTGATTGCTCCGCCATTCTTGGTATAACGTGTTGGTTATCAGTATGGTTACTCTGTTTCCCGGATTGGTCACGCTATCAAATGCAGGCGTTACAGAAAGGCTCATTGGTTTTGATCCAAAACTGGAAAGCGCATTGATTCTCTTGCGGATCAACTCCATGCCGTGGCTCTGGTGCGTATCATTGCTTCGTTTCAATGCCAGGCTATTGGTTATGCCGATACCGTTGTCGGTGATGCTGATCAGGAGGTCCTGCCCCTGTTCACTGACCCGCAACCAGATCTTCCCCGGTTGGGAAGAGGGCATAATACCATGCAGTAAAGCGTTTTCCAGCAAAGGCTGCAAAATCATGGTGGGAATCATCCAATCCGAAATATCGAAATCTCCATCCTCGTCTATGGAATATTGAAAGCGCTCGTTGAACCGCATTTTTTCAAGTTCGAGATAGATTTTGATATTTTCGATTTCCTCTTCCAGCGGAATAAAAGACTGCTGTGCCGCATCAAAGTTTTTCCGTATCAGCGAAGCGAAATCACTCAGGTAACGATTGGCATTTTTTCGGTCCTCTACATTGATATAATGCTGGATACTGTTGAGTGCATTGAACATAAAATGAGGATTCATTAATGAAGTAAATGCCTGTTGTTCAATAGCTGCCATTTGCACTCTTGCTATTTTATCTGCCAACTTGGCTTCCCGTCTCCGTTTTTGGTAACGGTTGATCAGATAGAACAGCACGATCTGTACCAAAACACCAAGGAATACCCAAAACCAAATCCGTTGCCAAAAGGGAATTTCCACATCAAAATCAAGTGACAGTACTTTGTCGCTTCTGTTACCGTTGCTGTCCACAGCTCTGATTTTCAGATGATGTTTTCCTGTTGAAAGTTGAATGGTAAGCGTTTGTCCGTCAAGATTTACCCAATCCGCTCCATCTAAAGCATACTGGAAATGACTGAAATTCCCGTTCAGATCCACTCCCGAAAACTGCATCTGCAAATCCTGTTCCCCATATTTTAACCCGTAATTCTCTGCTATTTCAAGTTCTTGCTGATTGACGGAGATCTGTGTCAGATAAGTCGGGATTTCACTTTTCGGAATTTCAAAATTTTCTGGGATTACAGAAATTCCGTTAGCAGTCGCTGCATAAATTTTTCCGTTTTGGTAAGCCGCTTCCTTCACATCGTTGCTCAGCAGTCCGTCATTTTTTGTGATGTTCTTCGTTTCAACATTCAATTTTTTTCCGTCAGACCAATACCTGATGAGTTGAATCCCATTAGACGTTGAAACCAAAATTTCGCCCGCTTTTCCTTCGGAAACATTTCGGATGGATGCGTTGATATCAAAGATTCCAACAACCGAATTTTCATTTTCCAGAACCAAAATTTTGTTGGACGCTGTCGAAATCCAGAGTAATTTGTCTTTCGTAAAATAAAGCGAAGAAATGCGTTCTTTCAGCTCAGGATTTATGCTTTGAAGTGAAACATACTGGTCGGTTCTGAAATCATATTTATACAATCCGTTTATCGAACCGAAATAAAACGAGTTCTCATCCGCTTTTGCGATTGCAGTAATCCGCAAAGCAGTTTCATAGTCTTTTGGGACAATTCTTCGGGACTGCTGTGTTTTTGTACTGAACTCAAACAAACCCACATGCGCTCCGATTAAAATGACGGAATCGCTGAAAATTTCTGCCGTTTTAGCAACCGAAAGTGCTCTTTGAATTCCGTTGTTAGTCACGAAAATCTGCTCCTGAAAATTCTTGAAAATCCCCTGTTCCGAAAAGGTGTAAGTATCATTTCCCGAAAACAAAACTTTGCGGATTTTTGCCGTTACGATATTGTTGGTTTCGTGAATTTTGAGGAATTTTCCGTTCTTAAATTCCGCTACTTCACCATAATAATTCCCTGCAAAAATGCTTCCGTCTTCTTTACAGGAAATACTGAGAAAATTGCGGCGGGAAAAATCTTCCGGCAAATCCAACTCTTCCGGATTTTGTTTCCGAAATACCAGCATTCCTTTGTCCACAGTAGAAATATACTGGTTTCCTTTGCTGTCTTCACCATATCCGCTAATCAAAAAATCCTGGCCAAAAACACCTTTGAGCTTCAACGTTTCGGTATCGTAAACAAAAATTTTCCCTGAATGTGTTGTGAAATAAATACTGGTTTTTGAAAAATTATCTACTGTAAAAATAGAACTGATAATTGGTGACGGAATTTTGATGACATCTTTTTTAACCCGGAGCGGATCGGTTTTTATTTCGGAAATTACCGTAACCTCATCAGATTGAAAATATGGATTATACAAATAAATTTTTCCGTTCCGGGAAACTCCGTTTTTTGACAATTCCCGTTTTTCTTCTTTTTCGAGGACTAAACTGTCTATGATCTTTTCACCTTTGTAATGATATAAAACAAGGGTAATTTTAGTTTTGTCAGGACTTGCATCCCATTGCAAAACAAGTGCAGAATTGTCTTCAAATTCTTCGATAATTATTCCAAGATATTTTCCTTTCCGTTCGCCTTTTTCTACCAGTTTTCCATTTTTGAAAATCATATAATACTTATGGTTGGCAAACAAAACGCCTCCGTTCTTCATCGGAATCGGAAAAAGGTTAGTCGCTTTTGCATCAGCAGAATTAAACCAGTCCAAGGTTTTTTCATCTACCGGAACAACAAATCTGTTTTTGGTTTCATCAAAATAAGCCATACTTTTGAAATCTGAAACCCAGATTCTACCGTCTTTTTCCTTTTCCAGATAGAAAACATCATTGTCGGGCAAGCCTTGCTTTGTGGTAAAAACCTGAAACTTTTTTCCGTCAAACCGTGCAATTCCTGCATCAGTTTCTACCCACAAAAAACCTTTGTTGTCTTCGACCATCTGGTAAACATTGTTGCTCGGAAGCCCTTCGTTTACCGTAAACTGGATGTATTTTCCGCTTTGGGCAACAGCCGTTGCAGCCTGTAATAGACAAGCGGCAACAACAAGCAGAAAACGAGAGCTGCAATACATAGCCTATTTGGATTTCCCGAACATCACCGTCTGGTTTTGTATTTTTTCCATAAAAATATCCAGTTGCCTGCGGCTGATGCTCCATTGATTGCCATCAGTCATTTTCACAACCCCGCCGTCTATGGAGCTGTATTCTTTCACGTAGCTCAGGT
>JBEBWT010000010.1:0-62692 GCA_040392005.1 Parapedobacter defluvii | reverse complement strand
AAAACCTCAAAGACACCTTTACCTCCCGCAACCTGAATACCTTTGAGAAGGTGCTGAAGAAGATGTGAGAGAATCGGGCACAAAAAAATCGCTTAGCCTTTATGGGATTAAGCGATTTTGTTTTAATGGAGCGGTCCGGACGGGACTCGAACCCGCGACCCCATGCGTGACAGGCATGTATTCTAACCAGCTGAACTACCGGACCTGCTTTCCCCTGATCGTTTAGGGTTTGCAAATATAGCGTGATTTATTGATTTGTCAAGGCTTTTTTGAAAATAATTCCAAAAACCGAAACCCTGCCCAAAGTATCCTTACAGGGTAGCTCCGGCCTTGAGTTTTTCGGCATTCTCAGCAAATTGCAGGGCATCGATGATTTCCTGAATATCGCCGTCCATAATAGCCGACAGATTGTACATGGTCATACCGATGCGGTGCTCGGTCACCCGCCCCTGGGGATAGTTGTAAGTACGGACTTTGGCAGAGCGGTCACCACCGGAAACCATGGTTTTGCGTTTGGCGGCCACGTCTCCCTGTTTCTTCTGGATTTCCAGTTCATACAGCTTGGTGCGTAGCATCTCCATCGCCATCTCCCGGTTGGCCAGTTGGGAACGTTCGACCTGACAGACCACCACAATGCCTGTGGGCTTGTGGGTCAATTGCACCTTGGTTTCCACCTTATTGACATTCTGTCCACCGGCCCCTCCGGAACGGGAGGTCTGCAGTTCGATATCACCCGGATTGATATACACATCTACTTCTTCTGCTTCGGGCAAAACCGCAACAGATGCAGCAGAGGTATGGACCCGGCCCTGGGCTTCGGTATCGGGTACCCGCTGGACCCGATGCACACCGGACTCATATTTCAATTGCCCGTAAACATCTTCACCGATCACTTTCAGGATCACTTCCTTATAGCCACCGGAAGTACCTTCGGTCACATCCATGACTTCAGTCCTCCATCCCTTTACTTCAAAGTAGCGGGTGTACATGCGATACAAGTCACCTGCAAACAGGGCCGCTTCATCCCCGCCGGTACCTCCACGTATCTCCAGAATGGCATTTTTGGCGTCTTCCGGATCTTTGGGAATCAGCATCAGGCGTACTTCTTCCTCTTTTTTTTCACACTCATCAAGCAGAATATCCAATTCCTCTTTAGCCATCTCTCTCAGCTCCTGATCCTTTTCATTGGACAGAATATCTTTGTTGGTTTCGATATTGCTGACAATGTTTTTGTAGATGTGGTATTGTTCGACGATTTTGCCCAGATCTTTATACTCTTTGTTGAGTTTGGCAAAACGCGACATGTCACTGATGGTATCTGGGTTGGCCAATTCCCGCTCGACCTCTTCCCACCGATCTTTGATCGCTTTTAATTTTTCTAACATAAAATATCTTCCCTCCCGGCAAACATCCGTCCTATTTAAGCACAGTTTCCCGGAATCATGCAAAATTACGCATTTTATAACTGAAACACTGAGGCATTTTTCATTTCGCCACGCCTGACCGGCTGACGACTGACACAATCACGGCCGGCCGGACCACTTCCGGGTCAGACCAAGCCTGCCATACTACATTCCCCTACCAGGTCTCCAGGCGGAGATCCGTTCCATCAAATACGGCATAGGTATTATAGCGTATCCACTCACCAAGATTGATGTAGCGGCTACCGCCCTTCAGGGGCAGATCAAGAGGCAGGTGCCGGTGACCGAACACGAAGAAATCGACCGGCTGATGCTCCAGCACCTCATTGGCATAAGCCACCAGCCACTCCTTTTCCGCTCCCCGGAACTCCTCCTGCACACCCGAGGAAATGCGGCTGTTGCGGGACCAGCGCCGGGCGATCCAGATCCCCAGGTTGGGATGGAGACGGGCAAAAAGCCATTGGCACAACGGGCTGCGAAAGATTTTTTTAAGTATTTTATAGCTGCGGTCCCCCGGCCCCAGACCATCCCCGTGATGCAGGTAAAAGGTCTTTCCATTGCGCTCCAGCAGCAATTCGTCCGATACGATGCGGGCCCCCAATTCATCTTTGAGATAGCCGAACATCCACATATCGTGATTGCCTTTAAAAAGAGTGATTACAACACCGGCATCAGCCAGTTCGGCCAATTTACCCAAAAATCGGATATACCCTTTCGGGACAACCGAAGCATATTCAAACCAGAAATCAAAGATATCACCCATCAGGTAGAGTTCGGTGGCATCAGCGGCAATCCGGTCCAGCCATGCTACAATTCGTTTTTCCCGCTCCGCGGAATCGGATACAGGATGCGACCCCAGATGAAAATCCGAAGCAAAATAAATCTTTTTCCCCGGGGGAATGTGGGTGGCTGCACACATGATGGCCAAACTTAGTCAATCAGCACAGCAATTGCAAGCGAAAAATACGGATTTGTATTTAAGAAAAGGGATGATTAAGTTTGTATAAAATACGTCACTATATCACATAGTAACCGCTACTTATAAGCACACAAAAGCATACAAAAAATGAACAAGAATTTAGGATTGATCCTGCTGGCCGCAGTGGTAGCAGGTGCATGCAATGAGCAGAAACAGATAGGCCCTGCGGAAAACATCAGCCTGTTGCCCTATCCCCAGACCCAAAAAGGCGAAGTCACGGACGATTATTTTGGCACTACGGTGGCCGATCCCTACCGTTGGCTGGAAGACGATCTGGCGGAAGATACCAAAGCATGGGTGCAGGCACAGAATGAGGTGACGGAGAATTACCTGGCACAGATCCCTTTCCGGTCCGCGATCCAGGCCAGGCTGGAAAAACTGTGGAATTATGAGAAGTTTTCTGCCCCCTTCAAGGAAGGAGATTACACCTATTTTTACAAAAATGATGGCTTGCAGAACCAGAGTGTCCTCTACCGGCAAAAGGGGGAGGACGGGGAAGTCGAAGTTTTCCTCGATCCCAATACCTTCTCCGCTGACGGGACGACTTCTCTGGCCGGCATTACGTTCAGCAAGGATGGCAGCCTGATCGCCTACCAATTGTCCGAAGGCGGCTCCGACTGGCGGAAAGTGGTGGTGATCCGGGCGGAGGATAAAGCAATGGTCGGGGATACGCTGATGGATGTCAAATTCAGCGGACTGGCCTGGCGGGGCAATGAAGGTTTCTATTACAGCAGCTACGACAAACCGGTGGAAGGCAGCGCACTTTCGGCCATGACCGACCAGCACAAATTGTATTTCCACACTCTGAACACACCTCAATCGGAGGATCAACTGATCTTCGGAGGTTCGGCACAGCCCCGGCGCTATATTGGCGGCTACCTGACGGAAGATGAGCATTACCTGATCATTACGGCAGCCAATGCCACCAGTGGCAACGAGCTTTACATACAGGATCTGAGACAGGCGGGCAGCCCGATCCGCACGGTGGTGGGCAATATGGAAAAAGAACATTATGTCCTGGGCAGCGACAGCAACGGCGGCAGACTTTTCATCTATACCAATCTGGATGCTCCCAACGGAAGGGTGGTCACTGCCCCAGCGGATGCAGCCCAGCCGGCAAACTGGAGCGATCTGATTGCTGAAACCGAACAGGTGCTGTCTCCTGCCACCGGAGGAGGAAAGATTTTTGCCCATTACCTCAAAGATGCTACTTCCCTGGTACAGCAATACGATATGGGAGGACAATTGGAACGCACCATCGAATTGCCGGGCGTGGGCAGTGCCAGTGGCTTCGGGGCCAAACTGGAGGATACCTCCCTGTATTACTCCTTCACTTCCTATGTGTATCCACCGACTATTTTCAAATACGATATAGCAAGCGGAGCATCCGAATTGTATAAATCTTCGGGAGTGGACTTCGACCCTTCGCAATTTGAATCCAAACAGGTGTTTTATACTTCCAAAGACGGCACACGGGTCCCGATGATCATTACCCACAAAAAAGGGCTGGTGCTGGACGGCAGTAATCCGACATTGCTGTACGCATATGGTGGCTTCAACATCAGTCTGACCCCTGCTTTCAGTACATCCAATATCATCCTGCTGGAGCAGGGAGGAGTGTATGCCGTGGCCAATTTGCGGGGCGGGGGTGAATATGGTGAGCAATGGCATCTGGCCGGTACCAGGCAGCAGAAGCAAAATGTATTTGATGATTTTATCGCTGCCGCGGAATATCTGATTTCGGAAAATTATACATCATCGGAAAAACTGGGGATTGCCGGAGGCTCCAACGGTGGCCTGCTGGTAGGGGCAGCCATGACCCAAAGGCCGGAATTGTTCAAGGTGGCTTTCCCGGCAGTGGGGGTACTGGATATGCTGCGCTACCATAAATTCACCGCAGGTGCCGGCTGGGCCTACGATTATGGCACTTCGGAGGATGATCCGGAAATGTTTGCCTATCTGCACCGATACTCACCTTACCATGCCCTGAAAGCGGGGACCAATTACCCTGCAACGATGGTGACGACCGCGGACCACGATGACCGGGTGGTACCGGCGCATTCCTTTAAATTTGCCGCCCGCCTGCAGGAATATCATGAGGGAGAGAATCCGGTGCTGATCCGCATTGAAACCAATGCAGGACATGGGGCCGGAAAGCCCACAGCGATGATTATCTCGGAACAGACAGACAAATGGGCTTTTCTCTTCCAGAACACGGGGACGGGTTACAGCGTAGTGAAATAAAATCGGGGTTACCGATCTACTTTTCCGGCTTCACTCATCCGAAGAAAATTTAAAAATAGAATATTATGGAGATCACAAGAACCGAAAATGGCCATAAAGGCCAGTTTACTGCCTTTCTGGATGGAGAACAGGCTGGCCTGATGACCTATTCCTGGGCAGGAGAAGATCGTTTTATTATTGACCACACCGAAGCGGATCCCAAATTTTCAGGTCGCGGAGTAGGCAAAAGTCTGGTGCTGGCGGCCGTGGATTATGCCCGCGAGAAAAAGGTCAGTATCATCCCCCTGTGCCCGTTTGCCAAAAGCGTATTCCAGCGGGTAAAAGAGATACAGGACGTGTTGTAATTAATCCAGATTCCGTATTATCCTTCTATACGGAATCTGGGTTTAATCCCAGCGCCAGTCGCCACCGATCCGCAGGGATTCTTCCAGGTTGTTGTCAAGCATCAGTTGTTTGATGGCCTGATCACTGAGCCGGGTGACCGGAATGCTGGTTGCCTCGGCTAGTCCGTAGGCCAGCATGGCTCCGAAACGGACTGTATTGCGCATTTCCTGATCATTGACCAGGCTGAATACATCGCAGTCAGCATGATAACAGTTGAGTGCTTCCCGGCTCAGGCGGCCTCCTCCTGCGCCCCCGGTCGGGATGCCCTGCAACATAAAGGGTTGGTGGTCACTGTACAAGCCCGCACGGGCCGAAAAACGGTTCTGGAAACTGGTGTCCACCTGCATGACCGTTTTACTGATGCTTTCAAACAGGGGGCGGCTACCCTCCAGCGTGGCCGTAAAAAACTTGGGATCATTGGTCATGTCAAAGTTGAGCATAAAGCGAATGCGGTCCAGCGCACCTGTTTCAGCCGCATGACGCACATAGGCCTTGGAACCCAAAAGCCCCTGTTCTTCCCCCATAAACAGCACAAATTCAACCGAGCGTTTTGGTTTCAATCCCAGACTGATAAAGGTCCGGGCCATATCGATCACTGAAAAAGACCCCAGTCCATTGTCCACGGCTCCGGGAGAAAGATCCCAGCTATCCAGGTGTCCCCCGACTACAATGGTCTCCTCCGGCCATTCGGATCCTTCAATCCGGACGATCACATTCCGGGCAGTAAATCGGCCAGTCTTGTTCCGCATCCGGATCTGCGCAGAAACCTCCTGCGCCGCCACTTGTTCTTTAAGGGCCATTCCGTCTTCCAGCCCGATGGCAATCGCCGGCACTGGCAATAAAGTGCCATCAATAGAGGCTGTACCGGTCAGCAGGGTGCCTCCGGTGACACTATTGAACAGAATAATCCCTTTTGCACCATATTCAATAGCCAGTGTGACTTTGGCCGACCGGTGTATATTCCGGGTTCCATCCGGACTACCCGGTAGGATATTCAGCGCAGCCAGCACAATCTTGCCTTTTGCTTTTTCGGGAGCTGCCAGGTAATCCGCTTCCAGGCCATTTCCCATATCCACCAATACGCCATCCAGATCCGCCCGGGCTGGGGTCAGGGCCAAAGCCACTGCTTTTACCGCAGAAAGTCCACCAGCAGCGGTGCGAATATTCAATTGCATTTCCTCACGAATCCAGCCATTCATCTCAAAAGGCTGAAACCGCACATCCGAAAAACCGTATGATTTCAGAAGATCATAAGCATACTGCTCGGCTTTTGCACCATTCTCCGATCCGGTCAGGCGGTGGCCGATCCGGTTAATGGATTCACCCAGACGGAAATAAGCCTCCGAATGTGCGCTTACCTCCTGATCAATACGTTGAAAAACTTCCAGCAGAGCGGGCTCCGACAGTTGCCGGTCAGAGGGTAGCTGGCCGGACAGCAGAAAAAAGGGAAGGAAAACAAGCAACCTGAATTTTTTCATAATCATAAATTTATATACCTAAAATTACTGAATGGTCCGCCCTCTCTATTTAATGGCCGGCTCCTCTTTCTTCGGAAACACCAGAGAAGCCACAATACTCAATGCCAGGATCCCCAGGATAATGATCAGGGAATGGCTGGTTGTAAATCCCCAGTCATGCAGCCAGTCGTGCAGCAGCATCTTCGCCCCGATAAAGACCAGCAAAAAGGACAGGCCGGTTTTGAGGTAATGGAACTTGTGGATAATATTGACCAGCAGGAAAAACATGGAACGCAGCCCCAGAATCGCAAAAATATTGGAGAAAAACACAATGTACGGGTCTTTGGTCACTGCAAAAATAGCAGGGATGGAATCCACGGCAAAAATGACGTCCGTAAACTCGATCACCAGCAGGACCAGAAACAATGGGGTAATGTATTTCTTCGCATTTTCTTTGTGGAAAAATTGCCCCCCTACAAAATCCGGATAAACGGAGAAGTACTTGGAAGCAAACCGGACCACCCGGTGGTTTTTGGGGTCGATCTCCTCTTCCTGATTGCGGTTGATAAACATCATAAAACCTGTATAAACCAGGAAGAATCCAAACACATACAGGATCCAGCCAAACTTACTGATTAGGGCCGCCCCGATAAAGATAAACAGGAAACGTAATACAACTGCTCCGATAATTCCCCAGACCAGGACTTTGTGATAATACTGTGGATTTACACCGAAAGAGCTGAAAACAAGTACCATCACAAAGATATTATCGACAGACAGGGCGTATTCCACCACATAGCCCGTGATGTATTCCAACGCCAGATTCTGCTTGTACAGATCGATGCTGGCGGCCAGATCCCCCGGGATAATATTGATATTATGCAGATGCCTCTCGGTGATCAGCCTCAGTTGATCAAAATCATGTATGTTGTGCAGCTCATGCCCCCAGATCCGCAGTATCACATAAAATATCAGCGCAAAACTGACCCATACCGCACTCATGATCGCCGCCTGTTTGAGGCTGACCGCCTTGTTGCTCTTGCTGAACAAACCCAGGTCAATGGCCAGCATCAGGATAATAAAAAGTATAAACCCTCCAAAAAATAGTACCTCGTGACTCATATTATTATTTCTTTCGTTCTGTTGTAAATCGTACCAATTGTTCCAGCCCCTGCCGATAGACATTGTCCGGAAATGCATAAAGTATATCAAAAGCCTGCTGCTGATATTCCATCATCTTCTCCTGCGCATACTCCAGCCCCCCGCTTGCACGGACAAACTGTATCACCTCCGCCACCTTTTCCTTATCCTCATGATGGATTTTGACCAGATTGATCATGTGATGTCTTTCCTTCCTGGTCGCATGATTCAATGCATAAATAAGGGGAAGGGTCATTTTTTTCTCTTTAATATCATTGCCCAGTGGCTTGCCGACATCATCGGTCCCAAAATCAAACAGATCGTCCTTGATCTGGAAGGCAATCCCCACCTTCTCTCCGAAAAGATGCATTTTGGCAATGGTATCCGGGGCAGCATCCACCGAAGCGGCTCCGCAGGCGCAGCAGGAAGCGATGAGTGAGGCCGTTTTCTGCCGGATCACTTCAAAATAAACTTCCTCATTGATATCCAACCTGCGGGCTTTTTCAAGTTGTAGCAACTCCCCCTCGATAATCTGCTGCACCGCTTGGCTGACAATACGCAAAAGCGCAAAATCATTGTTTTCTACCGATAGGGACATGCCTTTGGCCAGTAAGAAGTCACCAACCAATACCGCAATCTTGTTTTTCCATAGCGCATTGACCGAAAAAAAACCCCGGCGCTGATTGGCATTGTCCACCACATCATCGTGGACCAGGGTAGCTGTATGCAGCAACTCGACCAGGGCCGCACCGCGGTATGACCCTTCGGAAATACCACCGCCACAGAGACCCGCTGCAAAAAAGACAAACATGGGACGCATCTGCTTGCCCTTGCGCTTGACAATATAGTGCGTGATCCGGTCCAGCAAAGGGACCGAACTTTTCATGGATTCTTTAAACTTGTCTTCAAAAATTTCGAGTTCCCTGGAAATCGGCTTTTGTATATCGTTCAGTCTGAGCATGTATCAAGGGCCCTTTTTGACCTGTTTCAAATTTTGAGCGAAAGATACTAAGATAATTTCATTAGCCGTTAAATTCAGCCGCTATTTTTTCCAGCTCTGCATACCATTCCGCCCCATATTTGCGAATGAGCGGTGTTTTGAGAAATTGATAGACAGGCACTTTCAATTCGCGGCCCAGGGAACAGGCCGCATGGCAGATATGCCAGCGATCGTAGTGCAACATATCGAAACCGGGATAAGTAGTGATGCGGATCGGGTAGAGATGGCAGGACAGAGGTTTCCGCCATTGCACAGCTCCGTCTTCAAAGGCTTTCTCAATGGCACATTTGGTAATACCGCCCTCCCAGGTGACATAGGCACACTCCTTATTTCCGCCGACACAAGGGGTAGTGAGATCTCCGTCCGGATCGATGACCGAGGTGCCGGATTCCTCAATAGTAGCAATACCCTTTTCGGTCATATAGGGCATGACAGACGGATAAATTTCTTCCAAAACTGCCTTCTCATGCTGCTCCAGCGGTGCTCCTGCATCCCCCTCCACGCAACAGGCCCCCTTGCATTTGGACAGATTGCAGACAAATTCTTCCCGGATCAGTTCTTCACTGACCAATACATGCCCTACTTCGATCATGGTGCTATTTTTTTACCCAAAGGATACTTTAACCCGCTCGCAGCGGTCAGTTCGAGCGATACGGTACCCACCAGAATCTCCACATTCGCCCGCACCGGAATCCGGTTGCCGTCATTGGTCACCCAAAGATACATTCGGCTATCTTTTTTAAAAATCCTGCCCGGCTTCAGTTCGGGACTGAATTTCAGGCATTCCAATGTTCCAAGCGCGGTTTCAACGGTCTCCACACCGATATATTCTATCCCAAGTGTAGCGATCTCATCGTTGAGAAAATAAGTGAGTTTGAAGGACTGACCCGGCTTTACATTCGTCAGGTCCAGATTTCGGGCAAAGTAATAGGCAGACAGTAGGTCAAAAGTCTGTGCGCCATTACTCGTGAACTCCCCTTTATTCCCGGAGACTTTACGGTTCCGGTGGTCAAAGCGTACCACATCTGTCCTTCTGTACTTGCCTTCCCTGATATTTTCGGTATAGAAGTAGGGCAAAAAAGTTTTTGAATCAATATAAGAGTTGTAGCGGTTGTCCACCGGAAACAGCAGACTAAATGCGTTGGATGTCTTGCCAATGGCCGTCAAATGAAAGGAATGCGGAGAGCTGAATTGCAGTTCCGAATCCTTCACGCTCAGGATCCCCTCTGCCGCAGAAATAAAACCATATTTAAGTTTATATTTTAGTTCTTCTCCTGCCTGAAAAGAAGATTCCTTCTTGAAAGGAAGGGTCTGGGCCATCAGGACATTGACACTGAAAAAGGCAACAATCAGTGCCATTACTGCGGACCATTGCCCTCTGGAAAAACTTAAACTACTTTTTTGTATCATGTTTCCGGTGTTCGACTATAAGCGCATTTTCTAAAATCCTAAAGGTATCAAAACAAATAAGGTGCCGTTTTGACCCCGGTGCCGGGAGAAGGTTTAATTCTTGCGTTTGAATACGGGAACCGTAGAGCAGGGTTCTCCGTACATAATACTTTTGGCCACTTTACTCAGCTCGAAGGTGAATTTGACAAAGGCTGATTCGGGGACAGGCAAGTCGCCGCAACCTTTGACGACCACCCGCTCGTCTGTAAATTGTGTCATATCCAGCCCGGCGAGAGCCCGCTCAAACAACAGGGTTTCCAGCACTTCCAGATCTCCAAAAACCACCTCCTTTGCATAGGGCTGCAAACTATTGGCCAATAACATATAGGCCCAGGTAGGTACGATCGCATCCGCAGTGCAGGTGATCGCCACAAAAGCATCCTGATAAGTGGACCAGTCGTGATTTTTCACAAATTCCCTGAAATCCTTCTCTCTCAGTATCAACCCCTGGAACAGATTGTCCCTGATATCATAGACCATTCTTGTCCCGACGGGATAAATACTGGCCAGGTCGAAGGTGACCAATCCACTTTGCGCTACTTTATTGACTATCTTTTCCTGTATTTCCATCTTAATAAAAAACCGGATAAACCTTGAGCAGTTTATCCGGTTACAAAGTTACAAAAAAATAAGTTTATCCCTGACGGTACAGCATGCGCCCGCCATTCACTATCAAAAGAATCTTGCCCTGTTGTCAGTGATATCGGCATTATCCTGCAATGCACGGAAGACCAAAGACCAGTTGCGCTGCATTTGCGCCTGAGCCATCTGCCTTTTCTGGGCACTCAGGTCTGAAGGGGTCTCCGGATTCACAAATCCATGCACCTCGACCACATATACTCCCTGCTTGCCTTTGATGGGCTTGGATACCTGATGGAGATCAAGCCCAAAGACAGACCCGATGACAGCATGTTCCATCGACACTCCGGGTATGACCGGATTGCCCAGCGTTACATTCTCTACGGTTACCGGAGTTGCATTCAATTTCTGGGCGATCGCGGCCAGATTGCCTCCCTCGGCCACAACTTTTCCAGCCCGTTCTGCCAATTGGTTGGCCTTGACCAGCTCCAGCACCTCATTGGTGATGGATGCTTTCACCGCATCCAGTGGCAGTTGCCCTTTTTTCCGGATCTCGGTCACCCTCGCCACCATGTATTTGTCATTGTTTTCAGACTCATAGATTTTATCGGAAACTTCTCCTTTTTTGGCCTCGAAAGCCCAACGGATCAGTTCCCGCTTGACCATGGTCGATTCCAGGACAAGGGCTCTTGCATTCACATGCTCCGCAGTATGTACCCGCACGCCATATTCTTCTGCCAGACCTTTCAGGTCATTGTTCTTGATTTCACTGAAGAAACTGGTTGCCCTGCCGTATGCTGCATCAATGGTTTCCTTACCACTGGTGATCTGCTTGTCAATAATGGCCAGTTTGACCACCTGGGAAGAACCTATCTGGTTTTCAACCTTGACAATATGCACACCGAACCGGGAATTGACGATGATAACATCTCCTTTTTTGGCATCAAAAACAGCATTCTCAAACTCCGGAACCATTACGCCCCTGGAGAAAGTGCCCAGTTCACCGCCATTGATCTTGCTCTCATTGTCCACACTGAACTGAATGGCCAGGGCGGCAAAATTCTCACCATTCCTGACCAGTGTCCTGATCGAATCTGCTTTTGCCTGTGCCTGATCCTGTCCGCCTTCCGTTACCGGATTCAGCAAAATGTGGCTGGCCTTTACCGAATCGGGGCTGATCCTCGAATCGATCACTTTGGCAACCTCAAAAGAACCGTTGTTCAATACCGGACCGACCGTACTCCCGACCGGAGCGGAAAACACCAGTGTGTCCAGGCTCATATTCAGCGCACCTTTTCTATAATAGATAAATGGATATTTGGTGTCGGAATTGACGGCGGCAAACAGTGAGTCTGTTTTGGACTCAGCCAGTTGTCCGGCCAGCGCTTGTACCTGCTCCAGTACCCGGGCCGTATCCTGAGCCAGCGGGCTCGCATCAAATTCTACAAATTCAATATCCCTTGTTTCTTCCTGATTGACAAAAAGTTTTCTGTGCTGATCATAATAAGCCTTATAATCCGCATCTGTCAGACTGATCGTTTCATCTGCGATCGAAGCATAATCCAACAGGACATAGTCAAAATTGGCAGCTTTATTGCGCTGGATAAATTCATCGTTTGCTTCCAGCGTAGTGACATAAACACTATTGTTGATCAGGTTATTATACTTGAAATTCAATTGTTCATTGACCACATTCTCCAACAGGGCATTCCATTGGAACACCGCTTCGTGATTGGCCGGCAGCGTTCCGACCTGGCTGACAAAAGAAATCAGTTGCTGCTTGTCAAACTGTCCGGTCTGTGGATTGGAAAATGCCTGAACAATCTGCATAGACGGATTATCGCCATTGACCAGATCGTTCAATTCCGCCTTGCCAATGGTCAGACCGATTTTTTCAATCTCTCCGGCCAGCAATTCACGATTGACAAACTGGCTCCATACCTGCTCGGCTGCCCAGCCTTTCATCTGCGAATTGAGCGTGCCGCCCAGTTGCTGACGGTAAATCTCCGTGGTCTGTTCCACCTGTTGGTTGAATTCATTATAATCAATAGCATTCCCATTGATATTACCAACCTGGTTCTGATGCCTGGCCCAGAAAGGGGTACCATAGTTGATCACGTCACCCAGCAAAAACGCAACGATCGCAAAACCGATAAAAAAGACAATCACTACCCCTGCCCGGTTCCGCAAATAATTCATTAATCCCATATCGTAATTAAAAGTGTTTACTTGAAAAAATACCTATCGGAAAGGCCATACCAAGAGTCCTTCTCCAAAATGAGGCGCAAGATACAACTTTTATAAAAAAAAATAGAAAATAATTGAAATACCTGCTTGGAGAGGAGCGTTTTAGCCCGGGGTCCGGGAATTTAAACCCAGATTCCGCATTAGGCTTCGTGATGAAAACCAAATGTGCAATAGCAATAAGTGCGGATGCAGGTTTGCCGGCAGATCAGAATCCCGGTTTACGATCTCCTTCCAGATACATCACACCGGTGGTATTCTGCACTTCAATGTTTTTGAAATCCCCGTCGGCACTGAATGAGGCCCCCTGAAAAGTATTCCTGCCGTCTTTGGAATAGCCGGCTATGGGCGATTGATTATAAAAGGTATTTTCCTTTTCATTGTGGATAAGCTCTTCAGTCTTGATCTGTACGCCATCTGCCCGGGTGATCACTACATTCTTCCGGAATTCGACTATCTCTTCCAGTTCACGCCTGATCGCATAATCCGAAGTAATCCGCTGGGTCTCCACGCCCTGCTCATCAAAGAAATAAATGGTCAAACCCTTCTGGAATTCATAATAGGGACGTTCAACGGCCTGATAATTGCGCATTTCGGGGGCTACCAGGCGGGCCTTGACCTTTGCTGAATCACTGAAAATCACGGTCACTCCCAATGATATATCCACGGGCTCTTCGGCCTGGATGGAAGCAATCCGATCGACCTCTTTCAGATCCGGTTCACAGGAAGCACAAAAAACAAACAGGATCAGCAATGCAACATTCAGAATCAGTCTCATGTGGCATTCCTCCTTTCTGATTAATCATAAGTAGGTCGCCTGAACCAACTGTCATTGAGCGTAAAGCCCAGGCTGAAATTGACAAACCGTTCCCGCACCAGGTGGTTGGAAACCCGACCCATCTGGCCGATTTCGGCAGCAACATTTACTTTATTGTACGAAAGCCCAAACAGGGAGGGCAGCGGAAGACCGAGTCCAAAGGTCACGGCCACTTGATTGACCCCTTCATTATTGACATGGATATAAGTTCTATCATATCGCAGCCCCAGACGGTAATCGACTATTCCAAAATAATTGACTGCGGTAGGATCCGGCGTCACCTGTCCGCCAACGGCCACACCATAACTATCCCTCAGGCCCCGTGACACCCCTCCCTCAGAGAATCTGGACCAGGTTTCATACCTGAAATCTGCCCCTACCATCCACTTATTGCTGTTCGTCAATGTAAAACCAACACTGTGACGGAATGGCATGGTGATCTTCTCTTTCTGCCCCTCGAAGTATGAAATAGTATCCACCGGCAGGTTATCCGTACCATTGCTGACACTGGAAGGGGTCCGGATAGTCAGGATATCTTGTCTTGAATTGAGTTGGGAGCCCGCAGACCCGCTATATCCAAGCACCAGTATATAGCGGCCCACCGGTTGAAAATACTGGGCACCATAACCAACGGAAAAACCATTGATAAAGTTGTCCCGGTCTTCCCGGCTGTTCAGCGCACCGGGCTGGCCGGGGTACTCTAATGAACGCACCTGCGTCAGTTTTCCAAACAGATAGTTGAAATTAACCCCCACGCTGAGTTTCTGATTGATGCGGACACCATAGCCCAGATAGGCTGCGTTCGTGCCGCCTTCACCGGCATATACCTTATTGATGGCAGTTGTATCCAGACTTTCACTCATCATATAACTGTAACCCACATCCGAATAGGGTCTGACACCAGCGCTCAGCCCACCTGCCCTGCCCATCGGAAAGGCCAGGTTCAGGTGACTCAATGCAAAATTATAGGAATTCTCAGACCGGCTACTGTTGCTCAATTGTGTAATATTGCCAAATACACCCGCATCAATAGTGGTAAACTGAAGTGCAGAATAAGAAGCAGGATTTTCAGTATTGATATTACTGAACACCCCGATATGCCTTACTCCGGAGGCAATGCCCCCCATTGCCCGGGTCTGTGGTAACTGGCTTCCGCGCAATTCACCGATCCCATACCTGGAATAGGGTGAACTGGTACTGGCTTTCTGTGCATAAAGGCCGCTGACAGGCAAAAACAGCACGGTAAAAATCAAAAATATGGCTCTGTTCATGTACTTTTCAATCATATCGAGGCCTGCCCCAATCATAGCAAACCGGATGCAAAGCTATCTATTTTTTGGGCTTTAACTCATTAGTTTTTGTTAAAAAAGGTTAAAGATCTGTTTCATAGAAAGTTATATAAACTGAAAAATAACGATCAACAGCAATAAAATCACATATACAGATTCATAAAACCATTTTGTCGCTGCATAATGAAAATAATAGGCCGCATATATGGACAGGGTCGGTACGGCCAGCAGAAAATGGGAGGTTTCCTTGTCCGGATCCAGAAATATAGCCGCCAGACTGATCAGTAGCATGACCAATAGGAGCTGTACAATCTTGCGGATATGCACGATCCTTTTAAAAATATTTTGTCTGAGGACATTGAGAAACAGGATCATAATCAATAATACTGGTACCCAGACCAGATATACCTGCAGGTTTGGGTTGAATGCGGGCAGGGTAGGGTCAATAAGCGGTGTCCAGAATGCTGCGAACTGATCCGCCTGGTCATTCCAGAGATAAAAGACCCAAAGCAAAAAATAGACGGACAGGAATCCCAGCAGCGGGGCCGCCCACTCCCGCCAATGGAATGGCCGGAACAAACGCAGCCCTATCCACACCGACAGCAGCATGGCAGCAAAAGGAAAATAGACCAGGCTGCCAAGTGCCACCAGCAAACCCAGGTCAAACATCGTGCTCATGGCATTCTCCCGGTGATAGATGCCGATCAGCTTGTCCAGGATGCGGATAAAAATAAAATTGCAGATCAGGCTCGGGGTCAGCACCAAAAATGAATGGGCCAGGCTTGCCAGTGTCAGGTACATCAATGCCACCAGAAAACCGGGTTTGCCAAAAAAATTGTATTTATTCATGACCCTGTTCAGGTACAATGCTTGCAGAATGGTCAATAATAACGTGATGATGAGATTCAGGCGGGAGTCCAGGGGGAAAACCACATTCTGTCCAAAGGGAAGGAGCATACCGGGTTCGACCAATTGCGCCCCCGATTCAGCGGGCAGACGGACAAACATCCAGAAACAATACAACAGTCCCAGCACCACCAACAATACCATATTGAAGGGAGTGAATTTTCGGAATTGTGTAATGATCATACGGGCCTGTTCAATTTTCCGTACAATATTAAGCAAATTTTCGGTACGATATCCAGCAAAAACTACTCTGCCTTCAATAGGGCGAGCAACTTGCGCACATCCAGCTTTTCGCTCAGCAGCTCGCTATCGGTTTCGTCGTCCCGCTTTCCGGTACCTGCGGATTCCAGGCCGGAGTCGGGATGCCGGTAAATACTCCATTGTCCACGATGATATTCCAGCGAGCTCAGGTTCTCGATCCAATCCCCCGAATTGAGATAAGTCACGGATCCTTTTGCTGTCTTGATCTCCTTGATCTCCGGATGGTGTATATGCCCGCAGATCACATACTGATAACCTTTTTCAATGGCCAGCTCTGATGCAGTAGTCTCAAAATCATTGATAAATTTGACGGCATTTTTAATACTGTTTTTGATCTTTTTGGAAAGACTCATTTTTCCCCGGCCGAATTTGACCAGCATCCAGTTTACAAAGGTGTTGAGCAGGATCAGGCTGTCGTATCCGACTGCCCCGAGACGGGCCAGCCACTTGGAATGCTGCATGGTGACATCAAAAATATCTCCGTGGAAAATCCAGGCTTTTTGCTTGCCGATATCCATAGACAGCTTATTCATCAGGGATAGAGAACCCAGATTGAAGTCTGCAAATTTTCGCAGCATTTCATCGTGATTGCCGGTCAGGTAATAGACCGGTATCCCCTCAGCCACAAACTTGAGTAATTTCCGGATCACTTTCATATGGGATTCCGGCCAGTAACGTTTGCTGAATTGCCAGATATCGATGATATCGCCGTTGAGAATAATCTGACTGGGTTCAATGCTCTTCAGATACCCCAGCAATTCGGTCGCCCGGCAACCGTATGTGCCCAGATGCACATCAGAAATGATTACAAGATCGACTGGCCGTCTATGCATATAGCGGCAAAATTAATCCCGCAGCATTAAATGAATGTTACCTGTGTGTTAAATATTGAACAATTAATATTGGATAATTAATCGTTCAAAGCCATCGTTACTGCTGTTCCAGGTTCCTTGCGCTTTCTTCGACTTTGGCTGCCAGTTCAGCCTTATAGGCATGCAGCTTCTCTGCAATCGCCGGAGAGGAGACCGCCAGGATCTGTGCGGCAAGAATACCGGCATTTTTGGCAGCATTCAAGGCCACGGTAGCGACCGGAATGCCGTTGGGCATTTGCAGGATGGACAAAATCGAATCCCAGCCATCAATGGAATTGCTGGATTTGACAGGGACACCGATGACCGGCAAATGGGTGATCGAGGCCACCATTCCCGGCAAATGCGCCGCGCCACCGGCTCCGGCAATGATCACTTTGATACCGCGGGAGGAGGCACTTTTGGCATAATCAAACATACGTTCCGGCGTACGGTGCGCCGAGACAATCGACACTTCCACCACTACCCCAAAATCCCGGAGTATCTGCACCGCATCCTGCATGACCGGCAGATCGGACTGACTGCCCATGATGACCCCTACTTCTGGTTTTGTTTTGGTTTCCATATCTCTTTAATTTTATGTGGTAGCCTTGATCAGCTCCTGCACCTCTCTGGCCAGACTGATCGCTTTTTCCCGTTCTTCGTGAATTATGGTGATGTGCCCCATCTTTCGGAAGGGTTTGGTATATTTCTTTCCGTAAAGGTGCAGATAAACTCCCGGTTTGCGCAATATATCTGCAATTCCCTCATAAGTTGCCAGGCCATCGTGCCCCTCTTCACCCAGGAGATTGATCATGACCGCCGTACTTCTGGCAGCCGTATCACCGGGAGGCATATTGAATATGGCCCTTAGATGCTGTCCGAACTGGGAGGTAAGATTGCCCTCAATGGTGTGGTGCCCACTATTATGCGGACGGGGAGCGAGCTCATTCACCAGCAGATTACCTTCCCTGGTCAAAAACATTTCCACCGCCAGTATCCCGACGATCTGGAGATCTTCGGCTATTTTTTTTGCCAGGCGGTCGGCCTGCTGCTGGATTTCGAGGGAAAGTACGGAGGGTGAAATCAAAAACTCAACCAGATTGACTTTCGGATTAAAATCCATTTCCACACAGGGGAAAGTTGCCATTTCCCCATTTTCATTCCGGGAGACAATGACCGCGATCTCTTTTTCAAAGTCCACCCACTGCTCGATCAGGCTGGGGGCGCCGAAAGCTTCCTCCAGATCCGCCTGGGTTTCCATTTTCCTGACACCCCGGCCGTCATAACCATCCTTGCGGAGTTTCTGGATATAGGGCAAAGGCAAAGATGCACCGGCCAACTCCTCCCTGGAGGAAATCAACTGGAAAGCTGCGGTGGGAATATCGTTCTGCTTGAAAAACTGCTTCTGCAATCCCTTGTCCTGGATCAGACGGATAATGCGGGACTGCGGATAGACCATCACTCCCTCTTCCTCCAGTTTTTCCAGCGCATCCACATTGACCTTTTCGATCTCAATGGTCAGCATGTCCAGATCCTTGCCAAACTGATACACGGTATCAAAATCACCCAGGGAACCTACTTGAAAACCGGCGCACAGATCCTTGCAGGGCGCATTCGGATCCGGGTCCAGGACATGTACATCCACATTAAAATTAATGGCCTCCTGGATCAGCATCCTGCCCAATTGGCCCCCGCCTAAAATCCCAAGCCTGAAATCACCGTAAAATTCTATTCCCATATCTGGATTAAATGCCCAAAATTAGATAAATTTCCTCTTATTTACAATTTACCGGGAGATTGCACCACTGCGTCCCTGCGGATCAACTCCGAGCAGAATAATGCTGCCGAAATTGCGACATTCAGGGATTCAGCTTCCCCCACCCGGGGAATAGTCACCGGGCAATTGATATAACTGCGGATTTTTTCAGAAATCCCGTTTCCTTCATTCCCCAACAAAATAAATCCCGTTCGTCCAAAATCCACTTCATAGATAGACTGGCCGTCCAGCACGGCACCAAAGACCGGCAGGGGATTGGCTTCAAACAACTGTGACAGATCCTGATAGGAAACACGGAGCCTGGCGAGTGATCCCATGCTGGCCTGCACGGTTTTGGGGTTGTAGGCGTCCACCGAGCCGATGGAACAGATAATTTCCCTGAAGCCAAACCATTCGGCCGTGCGGATGATCGTCCCCAGATTGCCCGGGTCCTGCACATCGTCCAGCACCAGGGTGAATCCTGCTGCCGGGCCGGGACCCGAAGCCGCACCCCCAGAAGCCGTATCCACACCCCGTGCGGCCGCCAGATCTGTGCCTTCGGGATCGTTTTGTCCCTGCCGCCCCCCCGCAATGGGGATTTTTACCACTGCCAGTACACCCTGCGGGGTGGTCAGGTTGCTGATTTTCCCCAGCTCCTCCTCACTGATCTCAAATAATTCTATATTTTGAGGGATTTTACCCATTTTTGTAGCGGTATCCGGAGTATAAAACAGAGACTGGACCACATAATCCGAATGGATAAATTCCTGCACGGATTTTGCTCCTTCTACTACAAATACCCCGTGTTCCCTGCGGAATTTTTTTTGTTTCAGCGAGGTAATAAACCGAATCTGTGATTTTGACAACATACGTGAATGACTGAATATTACAGGAAAAAATACTTTCTTTATGCAAGTATAGGGTTTTTGTTGTTATTTTCAGCCGGATGCCGGTCCGCACGCTTTCTGGAAGATGGCCAGGCACTGGTCGTCCGGACCCATATAGAGGGGCTTACACCCGCATTGGAAGAGGACGCTTTCGGCTATATTCCCCAGAGCATCCAGCCCAATTCCAGAATCAATCTCTTTCTGTATAATTTTGTCAATACCAGAAACGGACGCTACAAAACCAGAAATACCCGCAGAGTCGGTGAAGCTCCGCACATACTGGACAGTGCATTGGTGGAATTGTCCTCCCTGCAAATCAACCGCTTTCTATTCAACAAAGGTTATCTGGACGCAAAAGTGACCGACAGCATTCATTACAAAGGAAAAAAGGCAAAAATCAATTTTCTGGTCGAAACCGGCGAACCCTATACGATCAATAGCATACAGATGGACGTGGCCGACCCTTCGGTGGCGGCTCTGTATCTGCAGAGCAAGCATACATTCACCAATCTGAGGCCCGGCCTGCGCCTGGACATTGATTCTATTGCTGCCGAACGGGAAGCGATCTATACCATGATGAGAAGGAACGGCTATGTGGATTTTATGCGGCAGTACATGTATGTCGATATCGATACCAGTGCCGCCGGGAACCGGGCAAATCTCAAAATCCATATTGACAATGTGCCGGGCCAGGATGCACACATCAAATATCTGGTGGACAGCAGCTTTGTGGCGATACGCCATCAGGATCCCAGCCGGGATCTATCCGCTCCCAGGGTCACACAAGCTCCAAATGGCCTGACTTTTCTGGATTTTACCGGAAAGTTCCGGGCAAAGGCCCTGAGCCGTTATTTTTTCCAGTATCCCGGTGACATCTACAATCTGGATCGGGAAAACCTCACTTATGACAGACTCTACGGACTAAACAGCTTCCGGAGTGTCCGGAGCGACTACGTAAAACTGGACAGCAATAAACTGGAGCTGTATTATGAATTGATCCCCAGAGCTTTTATGTCCAATCAGATCGAGGGAGAATATACATTCAGCGGGGGAATGAGTGGTTTCAATCTGGGGAATACCTTTTCGCACCGCAACCTGTTTGGCGGCTCCGAGCAACTGGACATCAAACTGGGGTATGGAGTGCTGTTCGATTCAAGGCTGCCCGGCAATTTGTTTGACCGGATTTTTAACAATGATTTTCAGGTCGGGGTCAATATTTCAGTTCCCCGGCTGCTGGTTCCTTTCGGGGAATTTTCATTGAACAGTGCCGGACTGCCCCGGACCACCTTCACCTCCAGCTTGCAGATATTCGACCAGGTCCTGACCTATTCCAACCGGTATGCCGTCAATACCATTTCCTATTTCTGGAACAGCACGCAATATAAGCAGCATCAATTGTCGCCGCTGGTACTGGAATACCGGCATGGGCGACTGAACAATGCGTTTGCACAGGATCTCATAGACAAGGGCTACCTGCTGTATGTGCGCAGCAACAACCGGGCGTATTTTGGGCTGGGTTCCCAATACGTCTATACCCTGAACGCCCCGAAACTGCTGAGAAAGGAAGATTTTTTCTATCTGCGGGGTGCGGTGGACCTAAGCGGCAACCTGCTTGATCTCGCCAGTACGTTGTTTAATTTCAGCCGGAATGCGGATGGAGAAAAAGAG
Source organism: Parapedobacter defluvii (assembly GCA_040392005.1). Lineage (GTDB taxonomy): Bacteria > Bacteroidota > Bacteroidia > Sphingobacteriales > Sphingobacteriaceae > DASRQK01. The sequence goes on along the minus strand of JBEBWT010000010.1, from coordinate 41,360 downwards.
ATTTTCGGGGTACCCTATCTCCAGTATGCCAAAATGGAGGGTGATTTCCGGTATTATCGCTATCTGGGGGGAGACCGGCAATTGGTAGCCCGTTTCAATCCCGGTATCGCCATTCCTTACGGCAACAATTCCAGCCTGCTGATCTTCGAGAAGAGTTTTTTTGGTGGGGGAATGAATGGCATGCGGGCCTGGCAGGCACGTACCCTGGGGCCGGGCAATTATAACCGGGAGGACCTGGATCCCTCCCTGCGCATGAACCTGCGGAATCTGGATCAATTGGGGGAAATCAAACTGGAGGCCAATCTGGAGTATCGCTTCCGCGTCATGAACAATTTCTGGGGAGCCAAAGTGAAAGGTGCCGCATTTACCGATATCGGAAATATCTGGCAGCTCCATGAACAACAGCTCACACCGGGCGGAAAATTTGAGGCCGATAAGTTTTTGGGCCAATTGGGTATCGGTGCCGGTGCCGGGCTCCGGTTCGATCTGGATTATTTTGTGCTCCGCCTGGATGTGGGAGCCAAAGTCAAAGACCCGCAGTTTGATCCGGCCGACCAATGGGTGATCTCCAGATGGTTCAACGGAGCCAAAGCATTCAAGGCAGGTTACGCCCTGAGCAATGCTCCCGACCGTTACCGCTTCCTGCAATACAACTTCGGGATCGGATTACCTTTCTGACGAAGAGCCGGGAGCCGGGCTCAAAAGCAAATTTTATAGAAGAACTTACTCTTGTTGGAGCTTTCTCTTTGAGTTTTTCATGGCCTTTGGCGAACGACCGTTAAGAAAAATTAATGGAATCTGCGTATAACATGTCATACTGTTTGAGCGACCGCAGGGAGCGAGTTTATGACATGTAGCAGATGGAATTGATTTTTCAGGGAGTGAGGTTAGCCATGAAAAACTCATAGAGAAAGCTCAAAGAGAAAACTCAAAGAGAAAGCTCAAAGAGAAAGTTCAAAAGTATATTTTGTATGACGCAGTGGCATCATCGCTGGCCCGGACAACCAATTTATTCCCCTGCATGCTATATCCAGGGGTATCGTCACCCGCTTCCGGCAATAAGCGGCCATTCCGCTCCACCCTTTGGGGTGGCCCGGGAACCCGTATCCTCAATACATGCGGACAGGCTCTCCCTCTGAGGTTTACCTCCAGCACATCGGTCAGCCCGGATACGACCAGATCCGTGCTCTCCTCTTTTTCCCTGTAAACGGTAAACGATTGTGATTCCTGCGAGGGATAGATCAGAAAAGTGAGGTGCCCCTGATCCGCAGCCGCGCCAAAACCCGAATAATCCCGTTCGATCTGCATCGGGATGATCGAACCCTCCCGGACATAGACCGGATATTCGTCCAGTGGAAACTCCCGTTCAAACCGGAGCGGCCCTTCGATCGCTTCCCGGTCATCGAACCAGTAGTACCATTTCCCCTTGGGTAAATGGACTTCATTATTCAATTCATCCTTGTAAATAGGGGCCACCAGCAGGTGTTCCCCGAACAGATAATGATACTTTCCTTTTATCGGTGTCTGGAGCCTGTCGCCCCCCCGATGGGCCGTCACCACATAATGGTACATATACGGCACGAGTTCGGTATGCAGCCAGGAAAATTTGCGGATGATCTCCAACTCTTCGGGTGTCCGGTTCCATAAAGCCCGGTCTCCGTGGCCACCGTTCATGAACAAACCGCAAAAGGCCGAAAACTGCGCCCAGCGGATGTACAATCTCGGGGGGATGGTCTTTCCCGAAAACCCGGCCACATCCGAACCCACGATGTTATAACCGAGCCGGGCACTTTTGAGGATACTGGTAATGGCCGACTCAAAGCCCTGAATGCCTTTCAGTGCGATATCGACTTTCTCCTGTTCGGACTCCCGGAGCATCTCATGGGTTCGCCAGCTATGCTCCTGATCGCCTACCCAATTGACCGGAGAAGCATCGATGGGCGCAAAACCCTCCGGATGGTAGCCCCGGTCGATCGCACGGGACAAGGTGACAAACTCAGGGTTCTGGCTGAGCCCATGCGAATATTCGTCGCGGTAATAATGATCCATATACTGCCGGGTCGTCATAATACCCGCTGCCGATCGCTGATAAAAAACCGGGATCGGCCCCAGTTTGCTATATGACAGTGTTGCCGTTCCGTCGAGCTTCCAGCCATCAATCCCATAATCGAAAACCTGCTGCTGGATGCCCCGCCACCAGGTCATTGCCTCCGGATTGGTATAATCGATAAAGCCTCCTTTTCCCTTCCACCACTTATTCTGGTTCCCCTTACTGAGCAGGTAGCCCTTTTCTCTGGCTTTTTTGTACCAATCTTCAGAATCTTTCATGTCCAGATCCTTATTATAGCTATTCACCATATTGGTCATCCAGAGAATAATCCGGTAACCATCATCCTTCAATTTTTTGAACCACTCGCCGGGATCTGGATACAGGGTGGTATCCACTTCAAAATCATTGTAACGTGTGCTCCAGGGACTGTCGATGATGATGGCGCGGACCGGAATATCATTTTCCCGGTAACCTGCCAGCAGCGAGTCCACATATCCGGCCGTATTATGATCATCCTCCCACAGCCAGCATTCCAACGCCCAGGCAGGTGTAAGCGGTGGATTGCCATGTCGCTGGGCATTGAAAGGAATACCCCAAAGGGGCCATAAAAAGTAAAACCAGGCAAGAGCAAATAAAGATAAGATTGAAACCGCCAAGCTGCGGGGCCATCCGGTCCGCTTCTTTCCTTTCACCGCTCTGCTTTTCATTTCCTCTGCGATGGAGTAAGTCAGGTCAATGTTTGATCAGATGCTGGTACAGCACATTGGCCGACTTCTGCAAAAAATCCATGTCGATCACGCCTTCCTCCACCACGACCGGGGCAAATCCATTGGTGATCAGTACTACCCCGAATTTTTTGTCCGGATTGAAGAACATATTGCTGTACAGCCCATAAGCCGAACCGGTATGTCCGACCATTTTTTCGCCCGGAATGTATTCCGAAGTATTTGTCAGGGCAAGACCATAACCACTGGTCTCCAGAACGGCTTTCTGCATTTCCCTGGAACTAGCCTCTCCAATGATCCGCACCCCATTGGACTCTCCGTAATTCATGTGCATGGTCATATAGCGGGCCAGATCGGGAGCGGAGATCTTCATCCCTCCGGTCGGGGAAAACACCGGTGTGGTGACCCCGATCGTATAATTCTTCAGTTCCTCCCTGCGAGGATGATAGGCATCAGGTGCCTCCCTGAACGTCCCTTCCGTCCCATTGTAGGTGTATATCGAGGCAAAGCGATCGCTATCCAGCGCATCAATGCGATACCCTCCATACAAACCCAAAGGGCGCAGGATATGCCCGGGGATATACTCATCAAAACGCTCCCCGGAAAACCGCTCGATCACGGCCCCCGCCATATTGAAGTTCAGGTTGCAATATTGATACTTGCTACCCGGGGCATAGTCATTGTAGGATTTGGCCCAATCCGGATTTTTTGACGGATCAATCACGTCAAAAGTGAAATAGCCCTGGCTGTCATTGATACTGGATGTATGCGAAAGCACCATCCGCAGGGTAATCGGTTGATCCGGAAAATTTGGATTGCGCACAGGGAAACCGATCAATTCACTGAAATCAGTATCCAGGGTAAATTTGCCCGCCTCTATCAATTGCATGATTCCCGTAGCGGTAAACGACTTGGAAATCGATGCGATCCTGAAAACATGGTCCTCTTTCAATGGGGTCCCGGACGCAATATTTTGCTTTCCGAAGGCTTTGGTGTACACGAGTTTTCCATCTTTTACAACAGCAACAGACAATCCAACCGCTTTATACTCCTCCATCAACCGGAGGATTTCATTCTCCATTGTTTTGCCGGAATCCTGTGCAAAATTAAGTTGGGGAGCAGCGGTCAAGAATACAAAACCTGCAATAAGGGCAATAAGATATCGAGTCATAGCGTTACAATTAGTACGGTAAATGTAATCAATTTTTTGTTGCGGGCACAAAAAAATCGGCCTTGAAGCGGGGAGCCCCAAGACCGAATAATCAACCTAAACCTAAATTATTAATATCTTGTAGTTCGTGCCTTATTTTACACGCTGAATATGATTTATTTTACACGCTCAATATAATCACCTGTGCGCGTATCAACTTTCACTTTATCTCCCTGATTGACAAATAGCGGAACCTTAATCTCCACACCGGTAGAAACGGTCGCGTTTTTCAGGGCATTTGTAGAGGTATCACCTTTCACCGCTGGCTCTGTATAGGTCACTTCCAGTTCTACTGTGGTCGGGGCCTGTGCCATGATCGGTTCTTCACTTTCCATCGCGATGATCACCTGCATACCTTCGGTCAAGAATCGTGCCGAATCACCAAACAACTGTTTGGGAATATTAAATTGCTCGTAGGTATTGTTATCCATTACGACAAAAAAATCGCCGTCATCATACAGATATTGATAATCATTGGTTTCCACCCGGGCGATTTCCACCTCTTCATCCGTACGGAACCGGTACTCCACCAATTTTCCGGTTCTGACATTCCGCATTTTCGCCTGATAAAATGCCCTTAAATTCCCCGGAGTCCGGTGAATGAATTCATCCACAGAAACCAACTCACCGTTGAATCTCAAAATATTTCCGGATTTTACATCTGATGCCTTTGCCATTGTATTTTACAAAAAATGAATAAAACTATATTTGGTTTACAAAAATAAAAAAAATACCGTGCCGCCCAAAACCTGGGCCGGGCCACCCAAAATTTACCCGAGCTGCAATACGGCTTTGCAGCTTTTATACTCTTCGGGTTGATTGGAACAGATGATCAGCACCCGTTCGCCCACCGTGTCTTCAAGCAGTTGGTGATACCAGTCGATCGCCTGGTGGTCCAGATTGGATATGGGTTCATCCAGCAACAAAACATCACTGCTGGAGCCGCAGGCCAGTGCCAGCCTGACCCGCTGTTTCATGCCGGAGGAAAAAAACCGCAGCGGTTTATCCATAGACGAAGAAAGTCCGATCCGATCTGCCAGTGATCCCTGATCAAACCCCGGCAAAAACTCCTTGTTGCGGAAATGAAAACGGAGCAGCTCCCGCAGGCTGAATTCCTCAATAAGTTCCATATACGGTGCGGCAACCGTCATGTGCCGATAAAATTGCTCCGCAGGGATTTCGGAATGACCGGAACCGGAAAAATAGGAAATTGTGCCTTCCGATGGGGTCAGGCTACCCGTGATCACTTTCAAAAGAGTGGATTTACCCGATCCGTTCGGCCCCAGAATAGCATAACGCTCCCCGGAAACAAAGCGATAATCAATCTGTCTGAAAATCCAATCCCGATTAAATCGTCTTCCAATCTGATTGAGCCGGATTTCAAACATATTGATCCTTACTGAAAATTAACCCTGTGATTTGACGTGGCCAAAGCCTTTCATCACGCCCCGGTTTGAATTGCGGACAAAATCCAGGATCTCATCCCTGATTTCCGTGGGCTTATAGTCTGCTTCAATAATATCCAGCGCTTTGGCCAGATTTGTGTTTTTTACAAAAAGCACCCTGTAAATATCCTGGATCTCATTGATCTGGCCGGGTGAGAATCCCCTTCTCCGCAATCCCACCGAATTGACCCCGGCATAAGAAAGGGGTTCGCGGGCAGCCTTGACAAAGGGGGGAACGTCTTTACGAACCAGAGAACCGCCAGCTATGAAAGCATGCGAACCTATATGGCAAAACTGATGGACCGCGACCATCCCAGCCAGCACGACATGATCTCCCACCGTAATGTGGCCGCCGAGGGTACTGTTATTGGAGAAAATGCAATAGTCTCCCACAAAACAATCGTGCGCAATATGGCTGTAAGCCTGGATCAGACAGTTGCTGCCGATTACCGTTTTCCATTTGTCCTTTGTGCCCCGGTTCACGGTCACACATTCCCGGATCGTTGTATTGTCACCGATCTCGGCCGTGGTTTCCTCACCATCAAATTTCAGGTCCTGCGGAATGCCCGAGATCACGGCTCCCGGAAAAATACGGCAATTCTTGCCAATGCGTGCCCCATCCATAATGGTGACATTCGATCCGATCCAGGTACCTTCTCCGATCACTACATCTTTATGGATCGTGACAAAGGGCTCGATCACCACATTATCTGCAATTTTGGCCTGAGGGTGGATATATGCTAATGGTTGAATCATCTTCGGTTCGTTATTTTACTTTTACAATTTGTGCCATCAAATCTGCTTCTACCACCACTTTCTCTCCCACCATTCCCACACCTTTCATCTGCGCAATGCCTCTGCGGATCGGTTCGGTCAGATGACACTGATAGATCAGCGTATCCCCCGGATTGACCTGTGCCCTGAACCGGGCATTGTCAATCTTCAGAAACAAGGTGATATAGTTTTCCGGATCCGGTACCGTATTCAAAACCAGGATACCCCCGGTCTGGGCCATGCCCTCGATGCTCAGGACTCCCGGAAAAATCGGCTGACCCGGGAAATGCCCCATAAACAAATCCTCATTGATGGTGACGTTCTTCAGGCCGACCACATGGGTCTTGGTCAGTTCCAGAATCTTGTCAATCAGCAAAAAAGGTTGGCGGTGCGGCAGAATCTCCATGATCTGCACGGTATCATATACCGGGGTCGCATGGAGGTCATATACTTTAGTGTATTTCGATTCCTTTGTACGCTTGATCTGTTGCTTGATTTTCTTGGCAAACGCCACATTGGCCGCATGGCCGGGGCGGGCTGCCATGATATGCCCCTTGATGGGTTGACCGACCAGAGCCAGGTCACCGATCATATCCAGCAACTTATGGCGGGCCGGTTCATTCTGGTAACGAAGTTCAATATTATTCAAAATGCCCTCTTTGGCCACCTCAATGTCCTCCCGGTTGAACAGTTTGGCGATTTCCCGCAATTCATCCTTTTGCACCTCCCTGTCCACCACCACGATGGCATTGTTCAGATCGCCCCCTTTGATCAGGTTATTGGCGACCAACGCTTCCAGTTCATGCAAAAAGCAGAAGGTACGCGATGAAGATATTTGTTCAGAAAATTCGGATATCCCGGAGATGGAAGCGTGCTGACTGCCCAGCACAGGAGAATTGAAATCAATCATGCAGGTAAAGCGGTAGCCATCCAGTGGCATCGCCACCATATCGACCTTGCGATCCGGCTCCGAATGATGGATATTGTGCTGGATCTCGAAATAATCCCGGTCGGCCTGCAGCTCCTCAAACCCCGTTTCTTTCAATAATTGTACAAAGGGATAAGAACTACCATCCATAATGGGGACCTCCGGACCGTCAATATCGATCAGCACGTTGTCGATCTGGAGACCGACCAGGGCCGCCAGCAGGTGTTCCACCGTACTCACACTGGCCCCATCCTGGGAAATCGTGGTACCCCTGGATGTATCCGTCACATTGTCCGCATCGGCCAACACAGTGGGAGTATCCGGCAGATCGACCCTTCGGAACCGGTACCAGTGGTTTTCGGGCGCCGGGTGCAGTGTCATGGTCACATACTTGCCCGTATGCAGGCCCACACCAGAAATAGTCACCGGGGCCTTTATCGTTCTTTGTTTTTCGTTCATTGTCATTTTTCGGCAATAGCTAATAGTTTTTCCAACTCCTCTATCCTTTTTTCCAGTTCCGGAAGGCGCAAATATACTACATGTGAACGTAAATGAGAATTATAGACGGAAGCAGGAGTACCGCCCCATTTCTTACCCTTCTCCACAATGCTCCGATTGACTCCGGACTGAGCCTGTATCTGGCTGCCATCGGCAATATTGATATGCCCCACCAATCCGACCTGTCCGCCGATCACCACATTCCGTCCTACTTTGGTCGAGCCGGAAATACCGCTTTGTGCGGCAACCACAGTATCCTGGCCGATCTCCACATTGTGTGCTATCTGAATCAGATTGTCGAGTTTCACCCCCTGCCGGATAATGGTGGAACCCATGGTCGCCCGGTCGATCACCGTATTGGCACCGATTTCCACTTTATCCTGTACGATCACATTCCCGATCTGACTCACCTTCACATAGGATCCGTCCGGCTGGGGAGCAAAGCCGAAGCCATCGCTGCCGATCACGGCACCGGCATGGACGATCACCTGCTGTCCGATTTCACAGTCGTAATAGACAATCGCACCCGGAAAAAGCGTGGTATCATCACCTACCTTCACCCGGTCACCGATATATACGTTCGGATAAATTTTACATCGGTCCCCGATCTGCGCCCCTTTCCCAATATAGGCAAAAGCACCGATATAAACATCCTGGCCTACGGTAGCCTCTTCATGAATGAAGCAGGGTTCTTCAATTCCTTTTTTATCCAGCCGCATTCCATTGTACAACTCCAGGAGGGTAGAAAACGCGGAATAGGCATCTTTTACCCTTATCAATGTACTCGGTACAGCCCGTTCCAGTTTGAGCGCTTCATCAACGATCACAATGGAGGCCTTTGTTGTATAAATATAATGCTGATACTTCGGGTTTGCAAGAAAAGAAAGTTCTCCTGCTCTGGCTTCTTCTATTTTTGCCAGCGAGGAAATGGTCACTGCCTCATCGCCTTCGATGATCCCCTGGATCATGGCAGCTATTTGATATGCGGAAAACTCCATCAATTATTACTATTAATCAAATCCAATTTATTTAATAATTCCTTAGGAAACGACACAGCGTATTTCTTGACTTTTTTTGAAAGTACTTCTACATTGGAAAGATCCGAGGCTTTCGAAATATCCAGAACCGAACCATCCTTCATCAAAATCCGGATGGGATCATGGTCCTGTTCGTATGCACTGTTTCCGATCTCCTGTGTCCACACAAAGTACCGGATGTCAGACGCTCCGACATCCAGGTGTTCTTTGGCCAATTCATTCAAATGGTCTATAAATTGAGTATCGGGCACTGAATCCACCAATTCGGTATGATACAGGTCCCGGTTCATCAGTCTGGTACAAAGGTCACGCAAAACCCGATCCTCATGTAAGGTCCAGGTCTTGATCGCTGCCAGAATATCCACATCATCCAGCCGGGCAAAATGCTGCAAATGCACCCGGTCCGACTCAAAGTGCTGACGATCCACTTTATTGCGCAAAAAATGTTCCAATGATGGCAAAACCGGCAAATTTTCTCCAATTTGATACAACTCCTTTGCCCTTCTCAAAACCTGTATCAACATACCTTCCGCACTCAGTACCGCTTTATGCAAATAAACCTGCCAGTACATCAGTCTTCTGGCAATCAGAAATTTCTCGACCGAATAAATCCCTTTTTGCTCCACGACGATCTCATTATCAACGACATTGAACATTTTAATGATGCGATCAAAACTGATTACACCTTCGGAAACCCCTGTAAAAAAGCTGTCCCGGTTGAGATAATCCATTCTGTCGGTATCCAACTGACTGGAAACCAGTTGATGCAAAAACGTTTTGCTATATTCATCATTAAATATGGCTTTGGCCATCTGCAGGCGTCCGCCAAAATGTCTGTCCAGTTCGTCCATCAGCAACGCAGAGATCAATTCGTGCGAAACACCCTCGACCAATGTACTTTCCAGCGAGTGGGAAAAGGGCCCATGACCAATATCATGCAGTAAAATGGCAATTATCGCCGATTCACGCTCTTCGTCCGTGATGACTATACCCTTCGATTGCAGGGTGTCTAATGCCAGCCCCATCAGATGCATGGCCCCCAGCGCGTGCTGAAAACGGGTATGCAGCGCTCCGGGATACACCAGATGGGTCATACTGACTTGTTTGATATAACGGAGCCGCTGAACATAGGGATGCTGGACAATATCAAAAATAAAGTCCGAAGGGATCGAAACAAACCCATAAACAGGGTCATTGATAATTTTTCTTTTGTTCAATTTGCGGATCACGATGTGTTGCAAAGATACGATTGTGTGCGTTAAATTTTGTTAAAACAGTACAAAGACGGTAATTTTTGGGTATTTTCGCTTAATTCATAGGATAATTCTATGAAATTAGACATAAAATTGACAAACGATGCAGGAAGCAAGAATCCTTTGGGCAGATGACGAAATTGATTTGTTGAGGCCTCATATCTTATTACTGGAAGAAAAAGGCTATGGCGTCAAAACCGTCACCAATGGAAATGATGCGGTAGATGCTTTCAGGAAAGAGATATTTGACCTGGTTTTTCTGGATGAAAATATGCCGGGTCTGACCGGACTGGAGACGCTGACCATCCTCAAAGGCATCAGTCCCGGGGTTCCGATGGTGCTGGTGACCAAAAACGAGGAGGAGCACCTGATGGAGGAAGCGATCGGATCCAAAATCGATGATTACCTGATCAAACCGGTCAATCCGAAACAGATATTGCTCACCATCAAAAAACTGACAGAGAACAAACGGCTGGTCAGCGAAAAAACAACCATGGCCTATCAGCAGGATTTCCGGACTCTCGGCATGACACTGAACGATGACCTGGAACATAAGGAATGGGTAGAAGCATACAAAAAGCTGATCTACTGGGAGCTGTCCCTTCAAAAACTGGAAGATTCGGGCATGCATGAAATTCTGACCATGCAGAAATCCGAGGCAAATATCCAGTTCTCAAAATTCATAGAGCGCAATTATCTCAAATGGATGAAAAATCCGGAAAGCGGACCCATCATGTCCCATCAACTGTTTGTCAAAAAAGTACTTCCAGAGATTACCCCGGAGCAGCCAACCTTCTTTTTTCTGATCGACAATCTCCGGTATGACCAATGGAAAGTAATCAATGAAGTGATCACCCAGTATTTCCGGCTGGAGAAAGAGGACAGTTATTTCAGTATTCTCCCCACAGCTACCCAATATGCCAGAAACGCTATCTTCAGCGGCCTTACCCCCCTGGAAATGGAAAAGCAGCACCCGGATCTTTGGCAAAGTGAAGAAGACGAAGGAGGGAAGAATCAATTTGAAAGCCAGTTTCTCTCTTTTCAGATCAACCGTCTTTTCCGGAAGGAATGCAAACATTCCTACCACAAAATACTGACCCTTGAACAGGGGAAAGAAATAACCGAAAACCTGCCCAATCTGATGAACAATAATTTCAACGCATTGGTTTATAACTTCGTCGATATGCTTTCCCATGCCCGGACCGATATGGCCATGATCCGGGAGCTGGCCAATGATGAAGCCGCTTACCGTTCGCTGACCCTGTCCTGGTTTGAGCATTCTCCACTGTTGGACACCCTGAAATGGCTGGCCCAAAAACGGGTGAGGATTATCATCACCACCGATCACGGCACCATCCGGGTCAAGAGTCCGAGCAAGGTCATCGGCGACCGCAACACCAACACCAATCTGCGGTACAAACAGGGGAAAAACCTGAGCTTCATCGGGAAAGACGTGCTCCACATCAAAAACCCGCAGGACGCCCAGCTCCCCAAACAAAATGTCAGCTCCAGTTTTATCTTTGCAAAGGAGGATGCCTATTTTGTCTATCCAAACAACTACAACCATTTTGTAAACTACTTCAGCGGCACCTTTCAGCACGGGGGGATCTCTCTGGAAGAAGTCATCATCCCCTTTGCCGTCTATTCGCCAAAATAACCTGCGGAATTGTCGTTTATTTTTTTGACCTGACATTCGTAGCTTTGCCCTGTGACTTTGAGTGTGGCGACTTTCATCCCCGGCGGACCTGCTCTTCAATTTCTACCCGGACATTCGTAACTTTGGCCCGATGACAATTACTGTAAAAGACCTTTCGGGACTGGATCCGGCGGCCCGGCAGCTTTTAGCTGAAATCGGCGGGAAGCGGGTCTGGCTGTTTTATGGAGAGATGGGGGCCGGGAAAACCACCCTCATCAAAGCAATATGTGCCGCCCTGGGCATTGAGGATCAGGCCTCCAGCCCGACCTTTTCCATTGTAAACGAATACGCAGGTTCTGAAGGGCCGGTTTACCACTTCGACTTTTACCGCATCCGCTCCGAACAGGAGGCCCTGGACCTGGGGTACGAAGAATATTTTTATTCCGGCCACTACTGCTTTGTGGAATGGCCCGAACTCATTCCCTCCCTGCTACCCGATGACGCTGCCGTGATCCGGATCGAACTGACAGAAGACGGGGCGAGAAAGATGGTGGTGGGAGATCATTTATAACAAGATGGCTTAAATATTTTGGTAACTGGGCAACGGGTTGTTGTTCTAATATTTATTCCGTTAAGCACACAGATTCTGCCGTTACCGGCAAAAATAAAGAAATTTTAAGAGATTATTTGTTGTATATTTGCCGATAACGGCATTTATAACCAATAACAATGAATTATATTTCAGTAAGTGAGTTTGCAAAAAAATGGAATATTCCGGAAAGAACAGCTCGGCATTATTGTGCTACGGGAAGAATTAAAGGAGTTTTTCTTACTGGTAAAACCTGGAATATTCCAGCAGATGCTGTATTACCTGAGAAAGCAACTAAGAAGAAATTCAGTAATAATCCTTTACTCAATCATCTCAAAGAGCAACAAGAAATGAAGCTCAAAGGGGGAATTTACCACCGTACACAGATTGACCTGACTTATAATTCGAACCGCATTGAAGGAAGCAGATTAACCCACGATCAAACCCGGTATATTTTTGAAACGAATACCATCGGAACTTCCAAAGAAAGTGTTAATGTAGATGACATCATAGAAACAACCAACCACTTTCGGTGTATTGATTTAATCATTGATAAGGCAAAATCTAAATTAACAGAATCATTTATAAAGGAATTGCATTTTCTGCTGAAATCAGGAACATCTGATAGTCGAAAAGATTGGTTTAATATTGGCGAATACAAAAAGCTCCCTAACGAAGTAGGTGGTAATGAAACTTGTCCACCTGCGGCCGTTGCGACAAAAATGAAAGAATTACTCTCCGATTACCACAGCATTGAAAAGAAAACATTTGAAGATATCATTGACTTTCATTATCGGTTTGAAATCATTCATCCTTTTCAGGACGGTAATGGTCGTGTTGGTCGGTTGATACTATTTAAAGAATGTCTTGCCAACAATATTGTGCCTTTCATTATTGATGAAGATATTAAGCTGTTTTATTACAGAGGTTTACAGGAGTGGACTAATATAAGAGAATATCTGTTGGACACCTGTCTTACAGCTCAGGACAATTACAAAGCTATTCTTCAATATTTTGAAATAGCGTTTGATTAGATTTGGGATTCGTTTTCACTTAGTAAAAACATTAACAATTTTAACCGTTAATCCGAAAAATCGTCACAGCCATGCAACCTTTGGCTGAGTTTTCGCATCTAACCAATAGAAAGCAACACAAAGCAAACACATAGTGAGTAAAACGGATACCATAGAATCCCTGGTAAGTGGCTGCAAAGCAATGGAACGGAAGGCGCAGGAAAAGCTGTATCAACTGACTGCCTCCAAAATGCTGGGTGTCTGCATGCGATATACAAACAACCGGGCAGAAGCAGAAGACATCCTGCAGACCGGATTTGTGAGGGTGTTTACCCGGATGGACAGTTACCGGGGCGAAGGGGCCTTTGAGGGATGGATCAGGAAAATAATGGTAAACACAGCCATTGAATCTTTCAGGAGAAACAAGAGAATGGTACAGGCAGAGGACATACAGGAACTTGCGGAAGAAAATACGCCCGGCCTGAATGTGGACGAACTGGCCTATGCGGATCTGCTGAATATTGTGCAGCAATTGCCTGCCGGGTACAAAATTGTTTTCAATATGTATGCCATTGAAGGTTATTCGCACCGGGAAATAGCAGAAGCGCTGGACATCAGCGAAGGCACTTCAAAATCCCAATTGCTGAGAGCAAGGGAATGGCTGAAAAAAAGAATCAAACTACTGGAAGGAGGAGTTTATGAAGAACAACATGGATAAAGAATTTGATAACAAGCTCCGGGACAAGCTGGAAGGATTCCACCCGGAAGTACCGGCCCGGATCTGGGACCAGATCCAGAACGAGTTGGACAACAAGCAGGAAACGGTCGTCCTGGGTGTGCAGAAGGAGCGCAAAATCCAATGGTCCCGCTGGGCTGTCGCAGCAATGGTCCTGGTTGCTTTCGGAGCGCTGCTCTATAACGGAAACCGGTCAGGAGAAGTCCTTTATCTGAGCAATCAGGCCCCGGAGCAGATGGTCCCGCAGGATATGGCGGAACGGGCAATGCCGCGTTCAGGGGAATCAGCGGCACCGGGAGGGAAGAAACTGTCTGACGACATCCGCACAATCAGCCGGGTGCTGGCCACGACCTTACAGGCAACCGAACGAAAAACCAGGGTGACTACAGAAGAGCTAAATAGTAACCAAAACCATTTTGCATTGAATACGGAAGCGGCACAGCCCACTCATGCAGAGACGATGCAAAATGCACAAACGGAACCGGCACGAATCGGAGAAAAACCAATGATCAGCGACAATTTGCTGGCATCGAGCGTTTCGGACAGGGACAATCCTATAATCGCTCAGCAGGCCCAGCTTGCACAGGTAGAGGATCTGAACATGGCCGGTACAGGGGCAGAGCCTTTGGAACGCCCCAGACCGGCAAGCGATGAGGAGCCGGTCACACAAGCCCGCTCACGGTTTGGTGTCAGCAAACTGCTGAACCTGATGGTCGCGCAGATCGACCGTCGCGACGAGAAGTTTGTGTCCTTTTCAAATGACGACGAAGGCAGTCTGAAAATCGATTTCAATCTGGCTCAGGCAAAAAAATAATCCGTTCACACAGCAATATATCAAGGTAAAATCAATCAGAAATTCAATAAATAATTAAGTAAAAAACAATAGAAGAATATGAAAACGGCAATCAACATCAAATCTTTACTGCTGGCAGGCGGACTACTTTTGGCGGGGGTCCCTTCATTCAGCATGACGGCGCCCGCTGCACAGCAGGACACCCTGAAAACGACCAAACTCAATCTGCCCAACGATACCCTGATCATCGAGGACATAAAAACCGGTGAAAAAAGGAAGATCAAAATCATATTGCCGGGTCAGGACGACGGGATCATAACGGTTGAAAAGACAGAGAAAACATATAAATATGACACCACCAAAACGGATGACAAAAAAAATAAGTCGTACAGCAGCCGCAATAAGGCAAAGCCGATCTTTGGGATTACTTTCTCCAGGATCGATCTCGGGCTGACCAAGCCTATGGATGGAAACAGCTTCAAAATGGCAGGAGCCAATGACATCTTTGCTTACCGTCCGGGCAAAACAGTCAATTTCGGATTTGATGTGCTGCAGGCGGGATACCGCTTCAACCGGAATTTCAAAATGTATGCTTCTGCCGGGTTCGACTGGACTTACATCCGCTTGCAGAAAGACCTGGTATTCGATCCGGACGGCTCACCCTATACATCGGCACAACCGGCCGGTGAGGACATTTCCAAAAACAGGCTGACCTCTACCTACCTGAGGCTGCCATTGACCTTCGAATTCCGTTCGGCGGACCAGAAAACCAAGCTCGCCTTCGGGCCGATCACCGGATTCCTTCTCAAAGGAACCCAGCGTTTCAGACAGGAAAACGGGGATCGGGTCAAGAAAAGAGGAGATTTTGACTATGCTCCTTTCCAATACGGAGCCTTTGCAAGGTTTGGTGTCGGCAGCATGGGAATCTATGGCAAGTATTACTTCAATGACATGTTCGACCAGAGTCCGGCCGGAGCAGGTCTGCAAAACTTTACTTTTGGATTGACGCTGGGTTTTTAAGCCAGCAACCGAAAATTGTCAGAGATTTCCTATTTTCGTAGCGGATCGATCATCATGGGTTAGGTCCGCTACGAAATCATGACCGACATCATCAACACCTGTACAAGCCCGGAGCCTGATTACCGGAAAGGACGATCACTGATCGAAGGCAAAAAGGTAAGCTACACCTTTGACGGGAAAGAGCCGGTCACCGCTGTGCGGAATCTCAGTTTTTCGGCCAAAGCAGGACAGATTCTGGCCATTATCGGTGAAAGCGGTAGCGGCAAAAGCACCCTGCTCAAACTGATTTACGGTTTGCTGGGCCCTCAAACCGGCGAAATCAGATATGACGGCTATAAGATTCCGGATCCGTCCGAACGATTGATTCCCGGTCATGAAGCCATGCGAATGGTTTCCCAGGGATTTGACGACCTCAACACCTATGCCAACGTCTGGGACAATGTTTCGTCCCAACTTTCCAATACCAATGTGACCCTCAAAGAAAGGCACACCAAAAGAATCCTGAAAAGCCTTCGCCTGCTGCACTTACAGAACCAGCGCATTTTTGACCTGAGCGGTGGAGAAAAACAGCGGGTCGCCATCGCTGCTGCCCTTATCAGGCAGCCGAAGGTCCTGCTGCTTGACGAACCCTTCAATCAGGTGGATGCTGCTTTTCGGGAAATGCTGCAGGAAGACATCCTGGAAATTGTGCGGCAGACCGGGCTGACCGTGATCATGGTCTCCCATGATCCGACCGAGGTGCTGGCCCTGGCAGATCAGTTGCTGATCATTCGCAAGGGAGTCCGGGTGGCCCTGGGCAATCCCCGTACGCTATTTGAACGTCCTCCCAATCCCTATGTGGCCGCTTTGCTGGCACAGGCCAATGTCCTGACCCCGGAACAAGCCGGGATTCTGGGCATCACAAGCATCCGGAAGGTCGGCATCCACCGGCAGGCCATCCGGATCAAAAAACAAAAGGATGGTCTCTTTTGGGTCGAAGCCGTCCGTTTCAGAGGGTTTCACAATGAACTGGTTCTCCGGAACGGTGAGTTGGAGCTGCGGGCCATTCAGGAGCCCGGCAACCCCATCGAAGCGGGGGACAGCGTGAACCTGCAAATTGATGATTATTGGGAATTTTAACCTTATATTAGCCCCATAACTATAAAAACCAACGTGATGCTGCCCCGGATCGATTTCACTCAGACTCCCGCATATAAAGAACTCAGCGGGCACTTTCAGGAGCTTGAACCGCAGCACCTGAGGGAGCTGTTCGGCCAGGATCCGGACCGCTTCAGCAAATTCTCCCTTGAGCTGGACGGACTGTTGTTCGATTATTCCAAAAACCGGATCAACAGTAAAACGATGGATTTATTGTTGCAATTGGCCGGAGAATGCCGGCTGGAAGAGGCCATCGCTGCTTTTTTTGGAGGGAAAACCATCAATGAAACCGAAGGCAGGGCCGTCATGCATACGGCCCTGCGCGATCGCTCCGGCCAGCCCCGCTATGTAAACGGACAGGACATCATGCCTGAAATCCGTCAGGTACTGGCCCGGATGCAGGCCTTTTCGGAGCAGGTGATCAGTGGCGAATGGAAGGGATTCAGCGGTCGGGCGATCCAAACCATTGTCAATATCGGCATTGGCGGGTCGGATCTCGGCCCGGTCATGGTCACGGAGGCTTTGAAGGCCTACAAAAACCATCTCAATGTCCATTTTGTGTCCAATGTGGACGGGACACATCTGGTGGAAACCCTGAAAAATCTTGATCCGGAAACCACCCTCTTTCTGATTGCCTCCAAAACTTTCACCACCCAGGAGACCATGGCCAATGCCTTCTCTGCCCGGGAATGGCTTTTGAAAGGAATCCGGAACGAAGGGGGGCAAAATAAAGTGATCCAGAACGACGGGATTCAAAACGGAGGAGCCGGAGGCGAATCAGGGGAGGAAACATCTGCGGTAGCGGCAAATGCCATTGCCCGTCACTTTGTCGCCATCTCCACCAATGAAAAAGCCGTCCGGGAATTTGGAATTGACCCGGCGAATATGTTTGTGTTCTGGGACTGGGTAGGGGGGCGTTACTCCCTCTGGAGCGCCGTCGGCCTATCCATTGCCCTGAGCATCGGTTTTGAACGGTTTGAAGAATTGCTCTGCGGAGCTTACGAGGCGGATCAACACTTTCACAGTGCTCCTTTCCGGGAGAACATTCCGGTACTTATGGCCCTGCTGGGCATCTGGTACAACAATTTCTTTGGTGCCGAGACCCATGCCATCCTCCCCTACGACCAATACCTGCACTGTTTTGCGGCTTATTTCCAGCAGGGAGATATGGAGAGCAATGGCAAATCCATCAACCGCAGCGGCCAGCGGGTAGAATACCAGACCGGTCCCATTATCTGGGGAGAACCCGGCACCAATGGCCAGCATGCCTTTTTCCAACTGCTCCACCAGGGCACCAAACTGATCCCGGCAGATTTCATTGCGACTGCTCAATCGCTCAATCCCCTCAGCAGGCACCACGAACTCCTCCTGTCCAATTTCTTTGCCCAGACCGAAGCCCTGATGAACGGAAAAACAGGAACAGAAGTAGAAACCGAATTACGGTCAGCGGGAATCTCTGAAACCGAAATCGCCCGCCTGAAACCCTTCAAAACCTTTGAAGGCAACCGGCCCAGCAATTCCATACTGATCAGGCGCATGACCCCCGGCCAGCTTGGCAAGCTCATTGCCCTTTACGAACACAAGATTTTCGTACAGGGGGTGATCTGGAATATTTTCAGCTTCGACCAGTGGGGGGTGGAACTCGGCAAACAACTCGCCGGCAAGATCCTGCCCGAACTGGAATCAGATCAGGTGATCAGTAGTCACGACAGCTCCACAAATGGCCTGATCAACCGCTACAAGCAGTGGCGGAGGAGCTGATATAAGAGTGCAGCCATAAAATGACCATTTAATATTTTTGCAGGGAGGAGAATTTTTATACCCAATTATCCCACGCCAACTGATGCTCTACACCCTCATTGCTGGGCATCGCTATGTCATCGGCACTTACGATCAGTTTCCGGTAGTGATCCTGCAATGACAATAAGGGCTTATATTCCCTGTCCATAGTCGGCTCACCGAGCAACGACCAGGTGCTTTGTACATAAAGCCGTTGATCGTTGCGCATAGCGACAAAGTCTATTTCACCGTTGCGTAACTGACCCACATACACTTCGTATTCCTGATAAAGCAATTGTAAATAGACCAGGTTTTCCAATAGATAGCCCAGACCATGTTCAAACCCTCTGTACAGATAATTTTTGAAAGACAGATCATTCAGGTAATACTTTGCTGTACCCGAAAGAATCTCTTTGCCTTTAATGTTGTAGCGTTCGCAACGATGGATGATATAGGCCTGTTCCAGGTAAATGAGGTACTGGGCTACTGTTTCGTAATTTGTCTTGCGTTTCTGGCTATTGAAGTAATTGACCAGATTGGAGATGGACACCAGATTGGAAATATTGTTCGCGATAAATGCCACGATATCTTTCAGCAGAGCAATATCCCTGATCTGATGCCTTTGCACGATGTCCCGCAGGATCACCGTATCGTATATCGCACTAAGGTATAGCCTCTTGGATTCATCGTCTTCGAGATGGAAAAGTTCAGGCAGGCCTCCTGAACTCAGGTAAGCAAGAAATGTGGGCTTATCCTGTTTTTGCCCAAGCATGCCCGCATATTCAGCAAATGAGAACGGCAAGATCAGGAACTTCACATAACGGCCCGATAAAAACGTGGCCAGCTCACTGGACAGCAGTTGTGCATTTGTACCCGTGATGTATATAAACACCTCCCGGGTAAAATCCTGTGCGAGGGAATTGACGGCCTTCTCCCATGCCGGGATGTTCTGTATCTCATCCACAAACACATAGGCAGGTCCTTCATGCCCGGCAAAGAAACTATTGACCAATTCCAGCAGATCTTTCGCATTGCGGATAAAGTCATACTCCGCAAACTCCATATTGATATACAGCGTTGCCCTGGCAGGCACTCCTTCTGCAACCAGATCACTGATCACCTGACGCAAAATATAGCTTTTCCCTACTCTACGTTGCCCGACAAGTACCTTGATCAAATTGGAGGCCTGGTATTTTTTCAGACGTTCAAGATAGACAGATCTGGGGTAACCAGTCTTTAAGGGTTGGTCCCAAAAATTAAAGCGAGCAATCCTTGCGATATTATCAATCATGGTTTAAAATTTATACACAAATGTACTAATATTCAAATATACTTGAAATTATTTACATTTATGTATAAATTATCAAATATGTTTGAAAAAAGAGCGGCGAAGTGGTTAGTGCCACTACCCAACTGAACCTTTTGGCGGCAGACGGTAAAAAATATAAAACCGATATGTTGGATAGTGAAGGTGTGATCGCACTTGCCAAAAATTACCCTAACAGCAGGGCATTGACTATTCGTATTATTACGAAGAAAACGACTGATTTGCAAGGTTTTTTACAGAATTCACCCTAATTGCAAGGCCTTCACGCCCGGCAGCACTTTTCCTTCCATGTACTCCAGCAGGGCACCGCCACCGGTACTCACATAGCTGACATGCTCGGACATGCCCATCATATTGATGGCTGCCGCCGAATCCCCACCGCCGATCAATGAAAAAGCGCCCCGCTCCGTTGCGGCTACGATCGCACCGGCCACGGCACGGGTTCCGTGCGCAAAGTTTTCCATTTCAAACACACCCATCGGGCCGTTCCACAGAATGGTTTTGGAAGCAGCGATCACACTTTCAAAATGCTTCTCTGATTCAGGGCCGATATCCAGGCCCATCTTATCCGCCTCTATCCGGTCATTCGGCCCGGCATAGAAAGGAGCATCATTGGAAAAGCGATCGGCAATCCGGGCATCGGTGGGCAAAATCAGGTTCACTCCTTTTTCTTCCGCCTGTCTTAAAAGGGATAAAGCCAGGTCCAGTTTGTCCATTTCCACCAGGGAATTACCGATTTCACCACCCTGCGCTTTTACAAACGTATAGGCCATCCCCCCGCCAATGATCAGATTGTCCACCTTGTCCAGCAGCGCTTCGATCAGTTCCAGTTTGTCAGATACCTTTGCGCCACCCATAATAGCGGTAAAGGGTTTCTGCGCCCTTTTCAGGACTTTATCGGCATTTTCCAATTCAGCAGCCATCAGATAGCCGCAATATTTGGCTTCTGGGAAAAATTCAGCGATCACCGCGGTGGAGGCATGGCTGCGGTGTGCCGTGCCGAATGCATCATTGACATAGGCATCGCCCAAAGCCGCCAACTGGCCCGCAAAATCCCGGTCTCCAGCTTCCTCTCCGGCATAAAACCGAAGGTTTTCCAGCAATAACACCTCTCCTGGCTGCAGATTTCCGGCTTTGCGCTGCGCTTCCTCCCCGACACAATCATCGGTAAAATCCACCGGTCTTTCCAGCACAGCTGACAAGTGGCCGGTCAGGTGTCGCAGGGAATACTTGTCGCTGGGTCCGCCTTTCGGCCTGCCCAGATGGGACATCAGAATCAGGGCCGCCCCATCATCCAGCAATTTGCGCATGGTTGGCAAGGCTCCCTGGATACGTGTATCATCCACGATCGCAAACTGATCGTCCAGTGGCACATTAAAATCAACCCGCAATAATACTTTTTTACCTGCAAAATTGGTGTCTGCTATGCTTTTCATCCGCTTGTATTTTTTAAACTAAATGCTGCCCGTTCAACTAAATCTTGTCCGTTCAACCAAATCCTGCCCGCAAAATTATTCCACCTGCCTGGCCTCTTTCGTCAGAAAGGACACGATCACGGCCTCCTCCATCGTCCGCTGCTCACCGGTCTCCATATTTTTGATCGACAGGTGGCCGTCCCTGATCTCGTCCTCACCGATCAGGATCACATAAGGAATACGTTTGGCATCCGCATAGGCCAGCTGCTTCTTGAGCTTGGCCTGTTCCGGATACATTTCAGTGGCAATCCCATCGCTTCTCAATTTATAAAGGATAGGCAGGGCATACTGTTCTGCTTCCTTGCTGAAATTACTGATCAGCACCTGGGTGGAAATATTGGTATCCTCCGGGAATAAACCCAGTTCCTGCATCACGTCATAGATCCGGTCGGCTCCAAAAGAGATGCCGACACCGGTCAGCCCCTTCAGCCCAAACATCCCTGTGAGGTCATCGTAGCGGCCACCCCCTCCAATGCTGCCCATGCTGACCTCATTGCTCTTTACCTCAAAAATACACCCGGTATAATAATTCAGGCCCCTCGCCAGAGTCAGGTCAAATTCCACAAACTGATCCAGCAATGCTGTCCCCCCGGTGAGTTGCACCAGATTGCCGAACACCGTTTCTATTTCTTCAATACCTTTCAGTCCGATCTCCGAAGCAGCCAGCAGTTCTTTCAGGGTAGCGAGGCGGGCCTCATTGCCCTGCTCCATTGAAAATAAAGGGCTTAGTTTTTCCACATCTTCCTGTGTAAAACCACGCTCCAGCAACTCTTTCGTGACCCCTTCCACACCGATCTTATCCAGTTTGTCGATGGCAATGGTCATATCGATAATCAGCTCCGGTTTGCCCAGAAATTCCGAAATCCCGGTCAGGATTTTGCGGTTATTGACCTTGATCGTAAAATCCTTCAGGCCCAGCGCAGCGAGTCCCTCGTGATAGATCAGTACAAACTCCGCTTCGTTCAGCAGGCTTGGAGAACCGACCACATCCACATCGCACTGATAAAATTCACGGTAGCGCCCTTTCTGGGGACGGTCCGCCCGCCACACCGGCTGGATCTGGAAACGTTTGAATGGCCAGGTCAGTGCATGCTGGTGCATCACCACATACCGTGCGAAGGGCACGGTGAGGTCATAGCGCAGGGCCTTGTCCGAAATATGGGGTATCAGTGCCGAAGAAGCCCGTTGTGAAAGCAGGTCCTCTGGTGCCTTTGCCAGGAAATCCCCCGAATTGATAATCTTGAAAATCAGGCGGTCGCCCTCATCCCCGTATTTTCCCGTCAGGGTGGACAGGTTTTCAAAGGTCGGGGTCTGGATCTCCTGATAACCGTATTTTCTAAAAACGGTCTTGATTGTATCAAAGATAAAATTGCGTTTCCCCAGGTCCTGGGGTGAAAAATCACGGGTCCCTTTAGCTAACGTCGGTTTCATTGTCCGAAGTTAGTATTTTTTGGGAAATTTTCAGCAATACGGAAGGAATTTACAGGGGGAGGGAATTTTCCGGGAGCTGGGGTGCACCGGTATAGCCACTTAAAGCACGCTCAAAACCTCACAGGCTTTCTCAGCAGCCATTTTTTCAGCGCTTTTCTTGCTGTAATCCTTGCCGGTACCATAGACTTGTCCATTGATCAGGGCATCCACGGTAAACATCTTGGCACTGTCACCTTCCGAATTGTCCGATTGTACAAAGGCCACTTCCTTACCTGTTTGCTGGCACCACTCGATCAGGCGGCTCTTGAAATTGGTTTCCGTCTGCTCCAGCAACTGTATATCCACATGAGTTCTGATGATACGCTTGATGATAAAGTTACGGGTAAACTCATAACCTTTGTCCAGGAATATCGCCCCGATCAGGGCTTCAAAGGCATCTCCCAGCAATGATCCCTGCTTGCTCTGGTAATGGATCATCCGGGAGTCGTACTGGATCAGTTCATCGATCCCCAGCTTTTTGGAAAGCTGGTTGAGGTGCGAACGGCTGACGATCTTGGAGCGCATCTCCGTCAGGAAACCCTCTCCCCTGAACGGATACTTCTTAAACAGCAGTTCGGCGACAACGGATCCCAGAATGGCATCCCCCAGAAATTCAAGTCGTTCATTGCTGTTTTTTGCGCCGGCTTTATTGAGTGTGGTGGCAACGGATTTATGCCTGAAAGCCAGATGGTACAGATAAAGATTGCCCGGGACAAAACCCAATAAGTTTCTCAGGGACCGGACGTAGCGCCTATCCGAAGAAAAGTACAACTTATACGCTGAAGCAATTGGCATGTAGCTTATACCACTTTATTGAATGGCGCGGAGGGTGATCTGTACTCCTGCCTTATCCTTCGTACTTTTTGAAGATTACCGAGGCGTTATGCCCGCCAAAACCGAACGTATTGCTCATGGCCGCATCCACTGTTTTGTACTGCGGTTTGTTGAACGTAAAATTCAGTTTCGGATCCAGATCCGGATCGTCGGTAAAGTGATTGATCGTCGGAGGAACCACATCGTGTTTGACCGCCAGGATCGAGGCAATGGATTCAACGGCACCGGCTGCCCCTAAGAGGTGGCCGGTCATTGACTTGGTCGAACTGATATTGAGGCGATACGCATCCTCTCCATAGAGATCCAGAATCGCTTTGGATTCACTGATATCACCAAGAGGTGTAGAAGTACCATGGACATTGATATAATCAATATCCGCCACGGTCATCCGGGCATCACGCAGCGCATTGCCCATCACCAGTTTCGCTCCCAGGCCTTCCGGGTGCGGTGCGGTAATGTGATTGGCGTCCGCACTCATGCCTCCCCCAACGACTTCTGCATAAATTTTTGCTCCTCTTGCAAGGGCGTGTTCCAGGCTTTCCAGAACAATGGTACCCGATCCTTCCCCGGCGACAAATCCATCCCGGTCCCTGTCAAACGGACGTGATGCTGTTGCCGGGTCGTCATTGCGGGTAGAAAGGGCATGCATCGCATTGAAACCTCCGATTCCGGCCTCGTTGATGATGGCCTCTGAACCTCCGGTGATGATCACATCGGCATAACCCGCACGGATATAAACCAATGAATCAATCATCGCATTCGTTGACGAAGCACAGGCAGAAACCGTGGAGAAATTGGGGCCTCTCAATCCATATTTCATGGAAATATGGCCGGGAGCAATATCCAGGATCATTTTTGGAATAAAAAACGGATTGAAACGGGGTGTTCCGTCTCCGCCTGCAAAAGCAAGTACCTCATCCAGAAATGTTTTCAATCCTCCGATACCCGAACCCCAGATCACACCAATCCGGTTGGTGTCCAATTTTTCAAATTCCAGTCCCGCATCCCGCACGGCTTCATCAGTAGAAGCCATTGCATAATGGACAAAAGGGTCAGCTTTGCGGATTTCCTTACGATCCATGAAATCTTCAGGGTTGAAGTTTTTCAATTCACAGGCAAACTGGGTCTTGAATTTCGACGCATCAAATCTCGTGATCGGAGCGGCACCACTTACTCCTTTCAACAAACTGTCCCAATAAGCTGGGGCAGTATTGCCAATAGGAGTAAGTGCTCCCAATCCGGTAACTACAACTCTTTTAAGCTCCATTTATTTTGCTAAGACTGGCTTAATCAATTAGTTAACTTTCTTTTCCAAAAATGAAACTGCCTGACCGACGGTACTAATGTTCTCGGCTTGGTCATCAGGAATTTCTACATTGAATTCTTTTTCGAACTCCATGATCAACTCAACGGTGTCGAGTGAATCTGCACCTAAATCGTTGGTAAATGAAGCCTCCGGTGTAACCTCGTTTTCATCTACTCCTAATTTTTCAACGATGATTGCTCTTACTCTTGAAGCGATATCAGACATGATTTTAAAATTTAATTGTGTTTAATAAATCTGTGCAAAGAAAAATAATTTTAAGCAATTATCAAACCTTTTTGATTTTTAGGTCCGATATGGCATCCCCTTGCGGGATTCCGGTTTTCAAAAAACAGGCATTTTAATATCAATAAGGCATTAAAAGACCACTTATCCACACAAAACCCGTCTCTGTAACTCTTTCGGTCAAAATTACCAACTTCATCCCGGATTATGTAATTTTGCGATGAAAATATAAAAAAAATTGCATTAAACCATTTTTTAATTGAATAAAGTTCTTCTAAAATACGACTTTGATTTTGATTTTATCCTGATCGCCATTTCCTGCCCGCTCAAAGATTACAGGCTGTGTCATTTTATTAATAAACACACGGGGCTCAGCCTGAAAAAGACAGAAGATTATTTGGTTTACATTCCCCAATACGAGGAAACCTGTGCATTCAGTTGTTTCACTGACATTCCGGAAGAGCAGGAAACCGAATATTTTCTGTTTTCCAACAAAGGAGTGGAAAATGGTTACCTGATTCCGGAGATGAAACAATCGGATTACTTCCTGATGATCAAAAATTTTATTGATGAAGAGGACCTGGATAACCTGATCACCGCACTGAATGAAATTCCCGAAGTGGTCGTGGCCAGCGAAATTGCTCCTGAAAAACTGAAATCGAGAGAGAACCTTATTTTCTGACCGCTTAATATTGGAAAAGTGTACAAAATACACTATATTAGCGGCTTCTATTCCGATATAGATAATACAACAAAAATAGATCCGATGGAAAAAGTTCAAAAACGAACTAAAATTGTGGCCACACTGGGCCCCGCTTCTTCTGACAAAACCATTCTGAGCAATATGATCGCCGGCGGTGTCGATGTCTGCCGCCTGAATTTTTCACACGGCACGCAGGACGACCACCTCAGCCTGATCCGGACCATCCGGGAGATCAATCAGGAACACGACCACATCAATGTGGGTATTCTGGCCGATTTGCAGGGGCCGAAAATCCGGATCGGGAAGATGAAGGATGGCGGTGCGATTTTGCTGAACCACGCCCGGATCCAGATTATCACCGGAGAATCGGAGGGAGGCAAGGATTTCATCGGCGATGAAAACCGGGTCTATCTGAGTTATGAACAATTTCCAAGGGATGTAAATGTTGGAGAAATCATTCTATTGGATGACGGCAAGATACAGTTGCGGGTATTGGACACCAACCAAAAGGATACGGTGGACTGTGAAGTCGTGCACGGAGGAATTCTGACGTCCCGCAAGGGGGTCAATCTGCCCAACACCAAAGTGTCTATTCCCAGTCTGACGGAAGAAGATCTGGACAACCTGAATTTTGCACTGGAACATGACGCAGAATGGGTGGCCATGTCCTTTGTGCGTACTGCGGCGGATATGCTGCAGCTCAAAGAGATCATCCGCTCAAAGGGAAAGACGGCACGGGTCATTGCTAAAATTGAAAAACCAGAGGCCATTGACAATATTGATGCGATCATTGCGGCTTCGGATGCAATCATGGTCGCTCGGGGCGATCTGGGCGTAGAAATGCCGATGGAAGATGTGCCGGTCCTGCAGAAAATGATTGTAAAAAAATGCCGGGACGCAGCCAAACCGGTGATCATCGCCACCCAGATGCTGGAAAGCATGATTACCACCCCCCGCCCCACCAGGGCCGAGGTCAATGATGTGGCCAATTCGGTACTGGACGGCGCCGATGCCGTCATGCTCAGCGGGGAAACCTCGGTGGGTGAATTTCCGGAGATCGTGATCGAGACCATGTGCAAAGTGATTCTGCATGTGGAGCAGACCTCCTATCCCTATTACATTAGCAAAAAACCAGAGCGGAACAGTGAGACCATGATCCCCGATTCCATCTGCGGATCCTCTGTTTACCTTGCCGAAAAAACCCAGGCTGCCGCCATTGTGGCCATGACTTCATCGGGTTATACCGGCTTTGAGATTTCCAGCTACCGTCCGGATGCCGATATTTTTATTTTCACCGGCAACAGGCAGTTGCTCAATACTCTCAGTCTGCTGTGGGGAGTAAAGGCCTTTTTCTACGACAGATATGAAAGCACGGATGGCAGTATCAGTGATGTGAATAATCTACTCAAGGAAAAAAATCTGGTGGAAGAAGGTCAGATCGTGATCAATACGGCATCCACGCCGCTCCATAAAAAAGGAAAGACCAATACCATCAAGGTCACGGTGGTAGAATAATCCGGCGGCAGCGGTAATAGTGATAATCGGTGGTAGAATAAGTCCGGATTCCGCAAAAGCAGTCAAATTTTTCGGGAGGTGATACACGAAAAACCAAATTCCGCAAAAAGAACGGTTTTTGCGGAATTTGTGTTCTGGTGAAAGCACCATCTGCTAAGAATAGCCGGTTGATACTTTTCAAATTAACCGGCTCCTGATCACCAGGGTACCGGCGATCTTATCGTGCAGGCATTGCTGCCTGCGGTCAAAGAACCCTGTAAAAAATCCGATTCCCAGTGTCAGCACACCGATGATTTTGGAGAAATTGCGGAGAAATGCACGGGCATAGCCAATAGGGGCTCCCAGCGTGTCCGTCACCCGGATGCCGATCATCATCTTCCCCGGTGATGCCTGCCGGGCAGAGCCCTCCGTCAGACTGTTGATAAAGAATTTGATGACCGGTACCGACAGCAACCCCATCAACACAGTTGGAATCCGTTCCGGTGAAGCCGGGTCACTGCCCACCAGGTAGATCACCACGAAGAGCATATAGATAAAGAAGGCAATAAAACTATCAATGCCCCAGGCCACGAGGCGGACATCCAGGGTGGCGTAGTATTGTGGCAGAGCATGTTCGTGCCGGAATCCCAGCATTCCGCTCAATTCCGGAATCTCCCGCAGCTCTTTGAATTCGGGCATTTCGCCCGTCCTGACAAAATCCGTTGCTTTCAAGCGCATGGCACGCAGTTCATCCAGGCTGTGCGGCCCCTGCGGACGGCCACCCACTACTACATAAAACTGTTTATCTACCCATTCCATGCTCTGCAAGCCCCCCAACAACTATTTAGTCCGATTATTTAATCCGATTTGCGCACAACGGTAAAGGAACTGACTCCCCCTTTCAGGTGAATGGTATAGCGATCCCCCTGCTGATCATAGCCGGGTGTCGTATAGGAGCCATCCGCCTGTTTGGTAAAGCCCTTGAAATCTTTGGAAGACAGCGCGGAGTTGGTGATAATCCGGCAGGCAGCGGATGCGGGCACTTCTATTTCGACAGAAGCTGCCCCGCTTTCGACCCTCACCTCACTGTGCCCCGAGGGTGATCCCAGTTTTGCCTCAATAGCGGCCGCACCACACTGCATTTCGAGGGTCGAGATCTTGTATTTCCGAAGGTCAAAATCTGCCGTACCGGCACCCATTTCCAGATCAATGGTCCACACCGGATCCGGATGCAACCTGATCTTGGATTCGTTCTTATCATTGCGGAAATTCCAGGTTTTATCCTTTGTGTCCGACATGTGGAAATTGAGGCTGATGGTAGAATCATTCAATTCCTTTGAATCCAGATGATGGCCCCCTATGGTACTTTCATTATCTGACCAGAACAAATAGCTGCTGTCTTTGGGATCTTCGATCTCATATTCGACGGCACCCCCACGGATACTCAGCTTTGCAGATTTGATCCGCGCTTCATATTCATGGGTAATCGTATTTTTAAAACTGTTTCTGCTCCGGCCTTCATCCGAACGGATAGTAATGCCCCATTCATTCCCCTTGAAACCCCATCCGCGCACATTTTCGTAATTGATACCAGCATAGGCAAGGAAAGCGATACAGGCAATGGTCACCAGTACGGAAATGGACTTGCCGAAGGCCGAACGGGATAAAAGCAGGTTGATTCCCACAACGATAATAATCAATGGCCACATCCGGAATACGGCCCGCCATTGAAAATCGATCACGTCCATATTATTGAGCAGCAGGATGAGACCGACACCAAACAGTGTGATCCCCCAAATAACTTTTTCTTTATTCATTTTCTTCAGGTTTTGAATTTTCTGTCAATGCGGCTCCGGATTCCCGGTTGCCCTTAAATGCTCCGAAAAGTACCATGATTCCCGACAGGATCAACAATGCCGGCCAGTAGCGGATGATGTCGTGTACAAACAGGATATTCAACTGGTGCAACAGGAAAAAGATACCGATGATCAGCAGGATCAACCCGGCAATGTAACGGTCCTGATTGTTCTGTCCCCTCTCCCGTGGTTTTGATGCCGCACCATAGGCTGAGTCCGGATAGCTCCGATAAGCCTGATCGGCTATGTTGCCTGGGTCAGTTCCGTACGCTGCGTTGCCCGAACCCACCCGGTAATCCACATCATAGTGCCGATCGTACATTCCTCCGCCCATTTCCCCGCCTGCAAAAGGCTGCGCAGTATCAGCGAGTGTCTGTGGTTTTACCGGCAGGGCAACCCACAGCACAATGTAAACGATGGGTCCCAGCATGCCCAGACCCAGCATGGAAGAAAAAATAACACTCACCACAAATGCCAGGCGGATCCAGGTCTTATCCACATTGAGATACTCACCCAAACCTGCACAGACCCCGGAAAGCGCCCCTTCCTGTCTGTTTCGATAAAGTCTTTTGTTCATTGTTATATCGTTTAAAATTTATCTATCATTCCTGTGGATCTGAACATCCTGCTTCTCCTGCATCCGGGTGTTCCTGCTTCAGCAATCGGTCAAAATATTGTCCTTCTGCGGCTTGATCACAATCTCCTCCACATTGGTGCCGGCTCCCATCTCCAGGCAAAGTCCCACGGCCTTTGCGATTTCCTGAGGTTTCACAAACCGCTCTTCCGGATGATCTGTGCCATCCCAGGAAGAGGTCCTTGTGGAACCGGGGATGATCTCGGTCACCTTGATCCCGGCTTCCCTCAGTTCGTCTCGCAGCACATGAGTTAGACCGTTCAGCGCGAACTTTGTTACAGTGTAGGCCCCCGCTTTTACAGGCTGTCTGCTGGCCGTGGAGCTGATGATAAACAAATGACCCTGACGGACTTGCTTCATCTTCCTTGCTATTTTGATGCTCAGGGAATGGGCCGCATAATAGTTCAGGTAAAACTGGGGCAAAAAGCTGTCTTCTGCCTCATTGAGCAGGGAAACCGGCGTAAAAATTCCGGCATTGCTGACAAAAACCACCGGGGCCATCTTCACCGCCCAGTCTCCCACCTGCCGGATCTGATCCAGATCGGACAGGTCGGCAGGGTAATAGCGCACGTCTATACCCGGATAAAGGACTTGCAGCCCGGATTTCATCCCGGCAAGATCCTTTTCGCTCCTTGACACCAGCAGCAGATCATATCCCTGGGCGGCAAGTTGTTCGGCAATGGCCCTCCCGATGCCCCTGGTGGCCCCGGTGACCAATGCATATTTATTACTGATGGGTCCCGTTTCACTTATTCCCAACCCTGATTCTCTATTTGATGGTTCCATAATTTTATAAAGTCTGTCAGTCAAACTTAGATAAATTTTGTCTAAGTTTGCAATAAATAGAACAAGCCCGTTTATGTTTTTTACCTATTTCGGTCAATACTTATTACTGCTGAGGTCGGTCTTCAAGAAGCCCGAAAAATGGCGGATATACTGGCGGGAGATCATGCACGAGATGAATGAGATCGGTATTGGTTCGCTGGGGCTGATCGTGATTATCTCTTCCTTTATCGGAGCGGTCATGACGATGCAGATCGCCTTTCAATTGGTCTCTGACCTGATCCCGACCTCCGTCATCGGCCAGATCAACCGGGATTCCAATATTCTGGAACTGGGGCCGACCATTTCGGCACTGGTACTGATGGGCAAGGTAGGATCTTCCATCTCTTCCCAGATCGGTTCCATGCGGGTGACCGAGCAGATCGATGCCCTTGAAATTATGGGGATCAATGCGCCGGGTTACCTGATCCTGCCCAAAATCCTGGCCGGCGTAGTGATGATCCCGGCATTGGTGATCGTGGCGATTGCCTGTGCCATCACAGGCGGGCTGCTCGGTGGGGCGATTTCCGGAGCTGTCACACCCACTGATTACATCAATGGTATTACAGACAGTTTCAATGGCTTCACCGTTTCGGTCGCTATGGTCAAGGCGGTGGTCTTTGGTTTTATTATCACCTCCATCCCAGCCTATAAAGGTTTTTACGTACGGGGTGGGGCATTGGAAGTGGGGCAGGCCAGTACCAAATCGGTTGTGATCGGGTGTATTACCATCCTGGCATCGGATTATGTCATCACTGCATTGATGCTTTAAAACCGGAGACCAGAAGTAAACACAGAAAGAATCAGGAAATGATCAGCGTAGAAAATATCCACAAATCATTTGGCAGCAACGAGGTGCTGAAAGGCATAGACGCCACTTTTGAGCCGGGCAAAATCAGTCTGATCATCGGCGGATCGGGATCCGGCAAAAGCACCCTGCTGAAATGTATGGTCGGCCTGCACAGGCCTGATCAGGGAACCGTGCTGTTTGATGGACAGGATTTCACGGAGATGGAATTCGAGGAACGCATTCCCATCCGGAAAGATATCGGCATGCTGTTTCAGAATTCGGCCCTTTTCGATTCCATGACCGTAGAACAGAATATTCTGTTTCCGCTGGAGATGTTTACCGAGCAGAGCACAGCCGAAAAGCTGGAGCGGGTCAATTTTTGTCTGGAGCGGGTCAATCTGCCGGGCAGCAATAAATTATATCCGGCGGAATTGTCCGGTGGCATGAAAAAGCGGGTGGGTATTGCGAGAGCCATTAGCATGAGTCCCAAATACCTGTTTTGCGATGAACCCAACTCCGGGCTGGATCCGGAAACTGCGATTGTCATCGACGAGTTGATCCGGGACATCACCACCGAACTGACCTGCACGACCATCGTGGTGACCCATGATATGAATTCGGTTATGGGAATTGGGGATAAAATCTTATTTTTGTACAAGGGGAAAAAATGGTGGGAAGGCTCGAAAGAGGAAATCGCCCACACCGATGTGGCGGAATTGAATAGTTTTGTGTTCGCAAGTCCCTTTATGGCGGCGGCCCGGAAAAATTTTTAACCTTTCGGATGGCGGTAGGCGGGACTTTTTGCAATATCTTATATAGAATAGACGTTGGAATTTTTATAAGTGATATAATTTGAATTTTTTAGACTGAATTAGTATGAAAAACCTTTCTTTAGTAGTAGTAATGATATTAATGGGAGCGTCCAGTGCGTTTTCGCAAATCCTGGAACCTGTTAAATGGCAGTTTGGGGCGAAAAAAATAAATGATAAGGAGGCCGTTGTCTTTATGAAAGCGGTGATCGATAAGGGCTGGCACATTTATTCGCTGAATGTAGCCGATGGTGGCCCGATCAAGACTTCCTTCTCTTTCTCACCCTCAAATGAATTTTCACTGATCGGAAAACCCATCGAACCAAAACCAAAAACCAAGTACGAAGAGGTATTCGGAATGGATGTGGCCTATTTCAACACCGAAGTGGTCTTCCAGCAAAAAATCAAGCTGAACAAAGGGCAGACGATGGTCAGAGGGGTGGTGGAATTTATGGCCTGTGATGCCGAGCAATGCCTGCCACCGGATGAGGTGCCTTTTGCCATCGCCATCAAATAATACGATACGGTAATCTGCGTGTATTGTACAGATTTATGGAATCCGTACATCTTAAAAATTTACAGGAATTTTAAATAAAATCAATGAGGCGCTATCCACGTTTTATCTTTTCTCTGCTCTTTCTCTCCTTTCTCTTTGCTGGTATTGCGCCCTCACAGGCGGAAGTACGGTTCCTTGCAGATGCCCGGACCAATCTTGTTTTTGCTCAGGAGGACACACTGTTTAGTTTTGAGGATGTGGTGTTTGAGGATGCCCCGGAAGATCTGGATGCGGCCGATATCCTGGATGAAGGGGCTGCCGCAACGGACACGCTATTCAGTTTTGAGGATGTGGAATTCGGGGATGCCCCGGACACATTAGCTGACGAGGACGGAACAGCATTTTCTGCGGGCGGGGGGGATGAAAATCCCCAATCCTTATGGGGGATCTTCATTGCCGGGCTGATCGGGGGATTTGCGGCATTTCTGATGCCCTGCATCTATCCGATGGTGCCCCTGACCGTTTCCTATTTTACCAAGCAAAGCGGCACCCGGATGAAGGGTATTTTGAATTCCCTGCTATACGGACTTTTTATTATTGTGATCTATGTGGCGCTGGGAATGCTGGTCACCCTGATCTTCGGGGCTTCGGCGCTCAATGAGGCCGCCAGCAGCGCCTGGTTCAACCTCCTGTTCTTTCTGATCATCATTGTTTTTGCTATTTCTTTTCTGGGGGCTTTTGAAATCACGCTACCCTCCCGCTTTGTAAACAGAATCGATGAAAAATCCAATCGGGGCGGATTGCTGGGGCTGTTCTTTATGTCCTTTACGCTGGCGCTGGTGTCTTTCTCCTGTACCGGCCCGATCATTGGCTGGCTTCTGGTCGAAGCCGTTTCGGAAGGGGCCCTGCTCGGACCGGCCATCGGAATGCTTGGATTTTCCATTGCACTGGCTGTACCTTTTATGATCTTCGCCTTCTTTCCGTTTTTGCTGAAGGAAATGCCGAAATCAGGGGGCTGGCTCAATTCGGTCAAGGTTTCACTGGGTTTTCTGGAACTCGCACTGGCCTTTAAATTCCTGTCGAATGTCGATCTGGCCTATCACTGGGGGATACTGGACCGGGAAGTATTCCTGGCCATCTGGATTGTGATCTTTGGTTTGTTCGGCATTTATCTGTTAGGTAAACTCCGTTTTTCTCATGACAGTGAGGTCAAATTCCTCTCGATTCCACGCCTGTTTTTTGCGATCGTGGTGCTGTCCTTTACGGTCTATATGATCCCGGGAATGTGGGGTGCGCCTCTGAAGGCCCTGAGTGCCTGGTTGCCGCCGTCACCGACCCAGGATTTCAATCTGCATCAAGTGGGGTATCAGTCCTCCAATAATGGTAATACCATTTCGATCTCTTCCACCGGGATTGTCAAGAAATACGGCGATGTATTTCATGCTCCCCACGGGCTGGATGCATTTTACGATTACGATCAGGCACTGGCTTATTCCAAACAGGTCAATAAACCACTGCTGCTGGACTTTACCGGCTGGAGTTGTGTGAATTGCCGTAAAATGGAGGAGTCGGTATGGCCGGATCCGGCCGTTTTGCGTTTGCTTAAAGAGGAATACATACTGGTATCCCTGTATGTGGATGACCGGACAGATCTGGAACCCGGAGAGCAGTATGTCTCAGAATTCAGCGGCAAAAAAATCCGCCGGGTAGGCCAGAAATGGTCGGATTTGCAACAATCCCGTTTTGGCGTGAACGCCCAACCCTATTATGTGGTGATTGATGGTGATGGCAAGCAACTGATTCCCGCGCAGGGTTATAAAGAGGACATTCCGAATTATATCAACTTCCTGGAATCCGGTCTGGCGGCTTACCGGGCGGGGCAGTAATACAGTAATAAGGAAAAACCGGATTCACTCGGCAATACCGATCGTTTAACACATAGGCTATGGCAGAAATCAAAAATATCGCTGTTTTTACTTCCGGAGGGGATGCGCCGGGCATGAATGCGGCTATCCGTGCCGTTGTCCGGACAGCACTTTTCCACGGTCTGAATGTGTTCGGCATCCGCCGGGGCTACGACGGCATGGTGCACGGTGATATTTTCCCAATGGAAGCCAAGTCGGTAGCCAATATTATACAGCGCGGGGGAACCATTCTCAAAACGGCCCGCAGCGAGGAATTCCGGACCGGGGAAGGCCGGAAAAAGGCTTTTGAAAATCTACAAAAACACGATATCAATGGGTTGATCGCCATCGGAGGGGACGGCACTTTTACCGGAGCGTCCCGGTTTATGGAAGAATACGACATCCCGGTGATCGGCATCCCCGGCACCATCGACAATGACCTGGCTGGCACAGATTTTACCATCGGGTATGATACCGCAGTCAATACGGCCATTGATGCCGTGGATAAGATCCGGGATACCGCCGAATCCCACGACCGGCTGTTTGTGGTGGAAGTAATGGGCCGGGACTCCGGGTTGATCGCCCTGCGTACCGGTATTGCCACCGGTGCGGAAGCCGTGCTGATCCCGGAGATCAAGGTCGATTATGAGGCGATGATGGATCGCCTGGACCGGACCCGGAAAAATAAATCTTCCCGGATCATCATTGTGGCCGAAGGAGATGATGCCGGAGGAGGCTTTGCGGTCGCCGACCGGATCAAGGCCCGTTTCCCGCATTATGATGTCCGGATATCCATTCTGGGGCATATCCAGCGGGGAGGACGTCCTACCTGCCTGGACCGGGTGCTGGCCAGCCGCCTGGGTGTGGGAGCCGTCGAAGGTTTGCTGGCAGGCCGGAGCGGAGAAATGGCCGGTTCCATTCATGGAGAAGTGGAGTTTACTCCCTTCAAAAATGCCATCAAACACATTGGCACCATCAATGAAAATCTGGTGCGGATCGTGGAGATTCTGTCTCTGTAATTTGTTTTTATCAGAAATCTATATCAATAAGCGCATGCAAGGGAATAACCACCCCGTTTTTGATCTGGATGTAATCATCCGTCAATAACCAGACGGTGGTCTCTATGCGCTTTGGCCCATCTTCTGTCTGGAATGCAATACCGACCTTGGATTTAAATTCATTTCCCAGCCTTCTTGCTGCGATTAATTTGTCCCGCAATTCGGTTTTTCGATTTACCTCTGCCGGAATAATCCGGTAATTGCCAATCTGTTCCTTCTCAATAAGCACTCCGACCATAACAACTAATTTAGATTAGGAAATATAGGAATTCCTCTTTGAGAAAAGCAAATCGCAACGAATAATTTACGGTATTTATAGTGAGCGTGTGCTTTTACAGGTAGCCTCCGGGCTACAAGGGGTCTGGCCTGGCGGATTCCCAACCGAGGATGGCCCGCTTGCGGGTCGTGCCCCAATGATAACCACCGATTCCTCCATCTCCACGGATCACCCGGTGACAGGGAATGAGAAAGGAAACCGGATTGCTGCCCACAGCAGTACCAACCGCCCTCGACGCTTTTGAGGCACCGATCCTTTCCGCCACTGCCCCATAGGTGGATGTAGCTCCCATCGGAATCTGCAAGAGGCATTCCCAAACTTTCAGTTGAAAACCCGTACCCTTCAGGTGGAGTTTGATTTTGGGAATCTCCGACCAGTCCCGGCGGAAAATGGAAAGCACCTGCTGCTGAAAAGCATCGGACTGCCTGGTATAATCTGCATTCGGAAATAGTTTCTTGAGGTCGCTGATGGCTTTATTATATCCCGGACCTTCAATCCCGGGATCATCGCCTCCCGAACCATCAAAAAAGGCAAGGTAACACACCCCTTTCCGGGTGGAGGCCACCAAGACATTCCCGAAAGGGCTGCCCGCCAACTCATAATTGATCTGCAAGTCACGCCCTCCGTTTTTGTACTCGGCCGGGGTCATCCCCTCGATACTGACAAACAGATCGTGCAGGCGGCTGGTGCTCGAAAGCCCTGCCTCAAAAGCCGTTTCAAATAAGGTAGGCTGGACTTCATTCCTCAGGGCCTGCTTAGCATCCTGCAAGGTCAGGTACTGCAAAAACTTTTTGGGACTGATCCCCGCCCATTCGGTAAACAAACGCTGAAAATGGGCCGGACTCAAACCCACATGCTCCGCCACTTCATCCAGACCGGGCTGCTGCCTGACATGTGCACGGATGTATTCGATCGCCTGTGCAATCCGCCTGTAATTGAGTACTTCCTGACTTTCCATTGCCCTTCACTGTTTGAATTCATACAAAAATGGGAGGTTTTTCCGAGATAAAAAATCCGGATCTTGCGGAAATCGAACTTATTACCCATAATCTTACAAATCATTTCCATAATTGTGTAATAGATAAGCTGGTTTTTCTTGCGATCTTTGTAATATAATCCCAGATTCCGCATTAGGGTTTGTGATAATATAAAATGCAACAATCATGGCTACAACAGATATTGAAAATAAGCAAGTTGTGAAAGCGACTTTTCCCGTACTGAATATGTCCTGTGCATCCTGTGCGGTCAGTGCCGAGAGTGCGGTGAAGGCAGCAGAAGGAGTACTGGATGCTTCGGTGAATTATGCAAACGCGACGCTGTCGGTAGAATACAATTCCGGTAAAACCAATGCAGAGGAATTGCAGAAAGCGGTACAGGCGGTAGGCTACGATCTGCTGATCGAAAGTGAAGATACACAACAGGAAACCCTGGAAGCGATCCACGAAAAGAATTACCGCTCCCTGAAGCAGAAAACCATTTGGGCAGTTATTTTGTCGATCCCGCTGGTCATTATCGGTATGTTCTATATGGATATGCCTTATGCCAATGAGATCATGTGGGCTCTGGCAACACCCATTGTGCTATGGCTGGGCCGTGGATTTTTTGTCAATGCCTGGAAGCAGATCAGACACCGCAAGGCAAATATGGACACGCTGGTGGCCCTGAGTACGGGTATTGCTTACCTGTTCAGCCTGTTTAATATGCTGTATCCGGAGTTCTGGCACCAGCGGGGGCTGCACGCCCATGTCTATTTTGAAGCGGCTGGTGTGATCATTACCTTTATTTTGCTGGGAAGGCTGATGGAGGAAAGAACCAAAGGCAATACCTCGGCTGCCCTGAAAAAACTGATGGGATTGCAACCCAAAAATGTAACGATCCTGCAAGCAGATGGCAGTGAGTTACAGGTCCCTATCGAGCAGGTGCAGAAAAACGATCTGGTGCTGGTCAGGCCGGGAGAGAAAATCGCAGTGGATGGGATGGTGGCCGGTGGGGAATCCTATGTGGATGAAAGTATGTTGAGCGGCGAACCGCTGCCTGTGCTGAAGACCGAAGGCGAAAAGGTTTTTGCGGGGACAATCAACCAAAAAGGAAGTTTCCGGTTCAGGGCACTGAAAGTAGGGAAGGATACGATGCTGGCCCAGATTATCCGGATGGTGCAGGATGCCCAGGGCAGCAAGGCACCGGTACAGAAACTGGTGGACAAGATCGCTGGTATTTTTGTACCAGTGGTGATCGGGATTGCCCTGCTGACATTGGTGGTCTGGCTGATCCTGGGAGGAGAAAACGGCCTGGTGCATGGATTGCTGGCTGCCATTACCGTGCTGGTGATCGCCTGTCCCTGTGCGCTTGGACTGGCCACACCTACTGCCATTATGGTCGGCGTGGGCAAGGGGGCACAAAAAGGGATTCTGATCAAAGATGCCGAAAGTCTGGAGCTTGCCAAAAAGGTGAATGCGATGATTCTGGACAAAACCGGCACCATTACCGAAGGGCGTCCGGAAGTCACCGGCATCCAATGGCTTCAGGGCAGGGATTCCGCAAAGGATATTCTGTTCAGCCTGGAAAAACAATCCGAGCACCCGCTGGCGGAAGCCGTGGTCAAATACCTGGACGGGGAATCAGAAACCCTGTCACTATCGGCTTTCAAGAGTATAACCGGCAAGGGTGCGCAAGCCGTGGTCGGCGGCATCAGCTATTTTGCTGGAAATAAAAAACTTTTGCAGGAAAATAAAATTGAGACCGCCCCTGAATTGCAAAGTCAGGCGGAAGAATGGCTGGCAGAATCCAAAACCGTGATCTGGTTCGCAGATCAGAAGGAGACGCTGGCGGTCCTGGCCATTTCAGATAAAATCAAGGCGACTTCGGTGGAAGCCATCGCACAGATCAAGGCCATGGGCATAGCTCTCTATATGCTTACCGGCGACAACGAGGGTACCGCAAAAGCCATTGCGAAGCAGGCCGGCATACCTCATTACAAAGCCGAAGTATTACCGCATCAGAAAGCTGAATTTGTCCGGGAATTGCAGGAGCAGGGCAAAACAGTAGCAATGGTGGGGGACGGCATCAATGACAGTACTGCACTGGCCACGGCCGATGTCAGCATTGCCATGGGCCAGGGAAGCGATATTGCCATGGATGTGGCCAAAATGACCATCATCTCTTCGGATCTGAACAAGATTCCGCAGGCCATCCGCCTGTCCCGCCATACCGTATCCACCATCAAACAAAACCTGTTCTGGGCATTTATTTACAATCTGATCGGCATTCCGATCGCTGCCGGAATCCTTTATCCAATCAATGGATTTTTGCTGAACCCCATGATTGCCGGTGCAGCAATGGCCCTGAGCAGTGTGAGTGTGGTGCTGAACAGCCTTCGGCTGAATTTCCGTTAATTCTCGTCATGCCAATGCCGTTTTGACGACTTCGGCCAGGGGGGTTGTCGGTCTGCCAATCAATCCGGGCAGATTGTTGTAGGGAATGTTTTTCCCGGTCTGCTTAGAGATTTCGGCTGCCAGATCAGTCAGCGTGCCGCGTTGCGCAACCATTCGAACCTTGATTTGTTTTAGAAAACCTGCTTAAAAAATCTGCTTAATATGTTGTGATTGTGTTCTTTTGTTTCCTCATTTCCCAACCAAAGCCTTTTCAATCCATTCTTTCGCCTTCTCACTGCCCATATACCCCCCTAAGCTACTCGATGAAAGCTCCCCTTTTTTGTCGAATATCAGGTATGAGGGAATCGAAGTGATGCCATAGCGGTCACAAATGGCACTATGCTGGCCATTATAGAGATAATAATGTTCTCCGCCCAATACCGATACGTAATCTTTCCATCTGAGATAATCCGAGGTTTCATTAGTCAGGTACACGAAGACCACATCGTCACGATCGACATAGTGGGCCTTGACCGGTTTGATCAGTTCGTGGGCCTCCAGACAGGGACCACACCAGGTCGCCCAAAAGTCCATCACCACGACTTTGCCCTTATATTTCGCCAGAATATGTCCCAATACTTCTTTGTTGTTCTGGTCAAAAGGAAAATAGTGGGTTCCACTGACGGCTGATCCGAAGTTCCGTTTGCTCATGCTCAGATCGTCCTGATACAAAATATAATTGCTAAGGTGTTTGTTTTTGAAGTGCGTTGCGACCTCATATCTTTGACCGACGGACAGTGGCTGGTCCTGGTTGATCTGGTCGATATAAGCGCCGGCAAGCATCAAATCATAAAACAGATTTTCGCTCTGGGGAAACACGCTCCCGAATAATGCTTCAAGACGATTTAGATAAGCCTCAAATCCTATTTCCCAAATGGGGAGCAATTCAGGCGCCAAACTTTGCCGGATATTATGCAAAAGATTGAAATTCGCTGCCAATAAGCTGGTGGTGTCGGCATATTGAGCTGTTATGATCCCGGTATAGTACGCCAGTCCGCGTTCAGGGATCTCTACTTTTTGATTTGTACGCTCTTCTGACTTGTCAGCCGTATAAGTCCAAAAAGTTGATTCATAATAATCAAACAGATGATAATTTTTATTGTTATTCTCCATCCCAATCTCAAAAAGCCGTCTGATCAGTGGTGAGGAGATGTTTTTTCCGAGCCCTTCCTTCAGATTGGCGATCCTTTGCAAGATATCATCCCGAAACTCAACCGCCGTTTTGTAGCTTGCCGGCTGGTATGTCATAAAGTAATCGGACGAAAAATATTCACGGACTGCATCGTAAAACATATCCGACCCATCGAACAGCTCTTTGAAATGGCCCCGGTAATCAAGGGTATAGTCTTGCCCACCGGTATAATGCAGGTGCAGCTCATCCTGCTGGTTGGGCAGCAACACCGAGGTCTTCATTTGCTTGTCCAGTTGGAAATAAACCGTAGTCGGGCCGAACGTATAGAACGAAAGCATCATTGTCGAATCGTTGACCACATTGAATTTGGCAGGCTTGTCCTGGACGAACGGATTGGAAACATGCAACATGGCAATCTCAGGAAGCCCTGCCGGGACTTTGCCGGACAAGTGGATGCTCAGTGAGGTATAGCCACTCTGCGTGTACTCCGGTTCCTGAGAAAAGGAATAAGATGCAAACGAGCTGAACAGTAGGATAAAGATCAGGCGTGAAATCATAGTTTTCTGGGTATTTATATGAGTTAAAAAGATTTTATCCCGAAAGATGCTGTGTTTTCCGATGGCATGTTATAATCCTGCATTTTCAATTCAAGTAAAGAAGGAGCATTCCGATGGAC
>JBEBWT010000009.1:0-64034 GCA_040392005.1 Parapedobacter defluvii | reverse complement strand
CCGCTGGTGTGGTCCCGGACATTCCGGGCCTGGAGGTTTCAGGTGTTGTTGTTGCCTGTGGTGCTGAGGTCATTTCCTGGAAGCCCGGTGACCGGGTGTGTGCGTTATTAGCGGGCGGCGGCTATGCCGAATATGCCTTAGCCCATCAGGGGCATTGCCTGCCACTGGAACCCATCAACAAGTTGCGTGTCGGCAGCGGTGGCATCGGCCGTAATGATGACGGCAACAATAGCAATGTTGGTGGAATCGGTGGCTCCGGCGGCATCGGCGGTTCCGGCGGTGGGATCAGTGACGAATCAGGAGCTGCGTTGCCTGAAACCCTCTTTACGGTCTGGTACAACGT
Organism: Parapedobacter defluvii; assembly: GCA_040392005.1. Lineage (GTDB taxonomy): Bacteria > Bacteroidota > Bacteroidia > Sphingobacteriales > Sphingobacteriaceae > DASRQK01. The sequence continues at coordinate 63,691 of JBEBWT010000009.1, read as the reverse complement.
ATTTCAATCTGGTACCCTCAGGCCGGGGCATAAAATGCTGGTCCACGGAGGATCGGGGGGAATAGGTACTACAACCATACAACTGGCCCGGCTTTTTGGAGTCCGGGTCTATACCACTGCTGGTTCCGATGAACGATGCCGCCACTGTGAAGAACTGGGTGCAGAGGAATGCGTGAATTACCGTACCCGGGATTTTGCGGAACACTGGTCGGGTCTGTCTGTGGATATGGCACTGGATATTATCGGGGGAGATTATTTTGAGAAGAACCTTCGTCTGCTGGCTCCCGGCGGAAGGTTGGTACAGATCAATTGTATAGGTGGGCGGAGGGTAGAATTGGATCTGCTGCGTCTGATGCAACACCGGCATCAGATCACCGGCAGCACCTTGCGATCCAGGGACAATCAGGTAAAGGAAGAGATCCGGGACTCCATTTTGCAGCGGGTCTGGCCTTTGGTCGGGACCGGTCAATTCAATCCGGTCATTGACCGCATTCTGCCTTTTGAAGCAGTACCGGAAGCCCATCACCTGCTGGAATCCGGGCAGGTCTTTGGGAAATTGCTTCTGAAATGGGATTAAGAAATGAAAAGAAAGAATGCTTTCCTTGAATCAATTAGAATTGCCGGGGGATATCAATAAACTACTCTTGACACAGATGAAAAAAAAGAAAGCCCTCTTGAGAGGGCTTTTATCTTGCTGCTTTAGTCTTTCTTGTAAATCTATCTTGTGCTTACTTTAGTTTGAAGCTAAATTTTATCTTGGGTACTTTTTTTATCTTGTTGCAAGAATATATGCAAATATACATCTAAATTTTTAACGGGCAAATATTTTGTTGTTTTTTTTAAATTTTCAACCACTCGTCATCTGGTTTAGCTATAAGACGGGCATTGTTGATGGCCATATCAAGGGTTAGGCAAGTCGAGGCCCTATATACATTATTTTCTTTGTCTATCACCAGGGCAAGGTCTGCTTTGGATTTGGTCAGAAGGCATAATGGCAGTAAAAGTTGTAACTTTCCGTTGTAAAATTGTGGAATTGCTGTTTTATAGTTTCGTTTCACCCTTCTCTTCGCATCCTGAATAGTACCATGAAGTATGTTTGCAAGCAAATAGTTATCCATTGTGTCGAATGGAGCAGGAAATCGTGTTTTATTGTCTTGGATAATGTGATCAATATTTGTTCGAAGTTCCAATTTAATGTCATAAATTAAATCAGCAGGATCATTTATGTACGTAGCAACTTCCGCCAATTTTGAAAATTTTGATAAATCCCTATGACTTGATTTTCTCCAACCGATGAAGTAAAAAGGAATTGTTGTACCCGGTTTTTTGTTTCTTTGAAAATAGCCATAAATTTCCTCCTGATTTTCGGTTACCAAACCAGTATTAAAGCAACAAAAATCCCCTTTGTATTCAATCTTACCCTCAGCTTGAATTTTGTGGAACGTATGATGGACATAATTTGCCAGAACAGGAATTTTCCCAGTAGGTCGCTGAATGTAATCCCAGTTTTCAGTCATTGCTGAATCCCTGAGTTCTTCAATGCTATTGTAAAAGTCTGGAAACCATGAGAATTGAAACAACGTCATAATAATAATTTTAATGCAAAAATAATAATTTTTATTATAACAAACATTATTTATTATTAAACTTAATTTCAGCTGATTGTGAGAGTGAAAAGAAGCAATGATATTGTATGTTTAGCTTCGGTTTATAACTCATTATACATTTCAAAATATACAAAATGAAAGAAGTTTACTTTAGGCCACATTCGAGCAGAAAGAAAGAACTTTTGTTTTTTCAACATTTAAAAGATTATCCAGCGATAAAACATATTGAGGGTGTGTGCGCGCAGTACCGATTTTTCCACCTGCCCTCATCTTTCATCCAATAAAAACAAGCGATAGCTTGTTTTTGAATTTTTATGAGTTTGTTTAAGGAATTTAGACCTTATGAGCAGGGCGTGTGTGCGCGCAGTACAGTCTAAATTCCTTAAACAAACTCATTTAACTAAGAATACGCTTGATTTTATTGGACCGCTTGATTAACTTATAAATCGCCCCATAATCCTCTTTCTCCAGCAGTTCATACATTTGCTGCAACTGACTGATATGCTCCTCCAACACCTCCAGCACATTATCCCGGTTTTGCTGCAGGATGGGAGTCCACATATCCGGGGAGCTTTTGGCCAGACGGACGGTGGATTCAAAACCCGATCCGGCCAGCTCAAAAATCCTTCCCTGGGATTTTTCCTTTTCCAGGACGGTCAGTGCCAGTGCCATAGAGGTCAGGTGGGAAATATGGGAGATGTATGCCGTATGGGCATCGTGTTCCTCGGCATTCATAAAGGTGGCCTTCATTTCCAAAAGTTCCACCAGACTGTCCGCTATTTCAAAAGCATCGTCATCACTTTTTGGGACATCGGTATAGACCATGACCTTACCTTTGAACAGATCACTCAATGCGGCCTCCGGGCCTGAATATTCTGTACCGGCCATGGGGTGTGATGCGACCAGCCTACCTCTTTTGGGATGGTTCTCTACCTGATCCAGAATCAGTTTTTTGGTGGAACCCATATCGATAACGACCTGATCGGTCACCATGTCCAGCAATGTGGGCAACAGGCTCAGAATACCATCCACCGGAATAGTAAGAATAATGACCTTACTGGTACTGATTGCCGCATCGAGTGTAGCGGTTTCATCGATTATGCCCAGTTTCAACGCTTTGGCCAGATTGAGGTCGCTTTTGTCCACCCCGATTATTTTACCAATTCCTTTTTTCCCCCTGAGAGAAAGGGCAACTGATCCTCCGATCAGCCCCACACCAACGATGGCTATATTCATGATTGAATTCAATTAAAAACTATTTTGTTCCCACAGCGATCTTTACCATCCATTGCTTTTCAGCCGCTCCAAAGCGGATGCGAATGTTTCGGCATTGGCACAGAGGCTGATGCGGATATATTCATTCCCCCCATTTCCAAAAATACCACCCGGAGTGATAAAAACACGGGCTTTTTGCAACACCTCATCACTCACCAGATATCCGGAGCTGTAACCCGAGGGTAGCCTGGCCCAGATAAACAATCCGGCCTGATCGCGCTGGTACGTGCATCCAAGAAGATCCAGCAGACCTTCAGCCAGTTTTTTCCGTTCGGCATAGGTCTGGTTGAGGGTTTTGTACCAATCCGCCGATAGATCCAGCGCCTTTGCTGCAGCCAGTTGCAAAGGTAGAAACATTCCTGAATCCATATTGCTTTTGAAACGTAGTATTTCCGAAATGCGCTCTTCTTTCCCCAGCAGCATGCCTACCCGCCAGCCGGCCATGTTGGAGGATTTGCTGAGGGAGTTGAGTTCGATCGCCACCTCCATCGCACCATCTGCTGCCAACAGGCTAAGCGGCTGATCATTCAGAATAAAACTGTATGGGTTGTCATGGCACAGTAAAATGTTGTGTTCACGGGCAAAGGCCACCAGCTCCCCAAAAAAGGAAAGCGGAGCTTTGGTTCCGGTGGGCATATGCGGATAATTGAGCCACATCAGTTTGGTTCGTTCGCTGACCTGCCCCGCAAGCCGGTCCAGATCCGGGAGCCAATTTTTCTCAGCCGACAGCTCATAAGTCACCGCAGTCGCCCCGCTCAACCGGACTGCAGAAGCATAGGTCGGATAGCCAGGATCAGGGATCAGAGCTTCATCTCCTTCTTGCAGATAGGTCATGCATACGTGCAGAATTCCTTCTTTGGAGCCCATCAATGGCAATATTTCCTTCTCCGGATCTGCCGATACTCCATAATATCGCTGGTACCAATTTGCAATGGCCGTACGCAAAACCTTGCTGCCTTTATAACTTTGGTAACCGTGATTGCCCGGCTGACCAGCGGCCTGCACCAGGATTTCTATCACCTCTTCGGAAGGGGGCATATCCGGGCTTCCGATGCCCAGATTGATCACCTTTGGCCCGTCCTGGTTCATTTGCTCAATCTCACCCAGTTTCCTGGAAAAATAATATTCCTCCGTCCCCAATAGCCGACCGGCCAATTTTATCTCCATACTTTGAAATTTTGAATAGGCTAAAATAGGAATTTGTTTGCTATCTTTGTTACTCTTTTATAAAAGATGAAGACATACTTCAGATTGCTATCGTATGCGAGGCCAATTGCCAAATATGCGGTTCCTTACGTTTTCTGCACATTGATTGCGGTGGTATTCAGCACCCTCAATCTGGCGCTGCTGGCGCCCCTGCTGCACACGCTTTTCAACTCGGAAAATTATGAGACCGTCCCCAGGCCGGAGCAATGGCATGACATCCTCGGTTATTTTAACTATTATGCCTATCGGGCCAATCTCCAATACGGACCTTACGGAGCTTTGCAATGGGTATCGGTGGCCATTATTATATCGGTTTTTCTGAGTAATGTATTTCGCTATCTTTCGCAGCGGATCATGGAAAATCTGCGGATACACACCTTACTGAATCTCCGCAAGGCGGTTTTTGATAATGTGATGGGCCTGCATCTGGGTTTTTTCAGCGACCAGCGAAAAGGGGATATCATTTCCAAGATTGCTTCTGATGTACAGGTGGTGCAGTTTTCGGTCACTTCCACGCTGCAGGTGGTTTTCAAGGAGCCTCTGCAATTGGTGGCCTATCTGGTGATGCTGCTGATCATCTCTGTCAAACTGACCTCATTTGCAGTATTGGTCATTCCTGTTTCTGCTTATGTGATTTCCCGTATCGTCAAACGATTGAAGCGTCAGGCCACCCAGGCGCAGCAGGTCTTCGGGAATATGATCAGCTACCTCGATGAGGCCCTGTCGGGTATCCGCATTATCAAAGCATTTAACGCTGCGCAATTTATCAAGGATCGCTTTGATGATGAAAATAAAAAGTATTCCAGGATCAGCAGGCGAATGGTACGCCGACAGCAATTGGGATCTCCTGTTTCCGAATTTCTGGGGGTAGCCATGGTGGCCATTATCCTCCTGTACGGGGGTCATCTGGTGCTGAGCCCGGACGGTGGACTGGAAGCCACTGAATTCATTGCTTATATCGCCCTGTTTTCTCAGATCATGCGGCCCGCCCGGGCCCTGACCGATTCCTTCAGCAATATCAATTCGGGTATCGCAGCAGGGGAACGGGTGTTGGATCTGATCGACCAGAAAAGCAGCATACAGGATCAGGAATCCGCCCGCCCGCTTACGGATTTCCAGCAGTCCATCACATTCCGGGACGTCCATTTTTCCTATGCGAATGAGCCGGTGCTCAATGGAATTGATCTGATCATTCCCAAAGGCAAAACAGTGGCACTGGTAGGCCCTTCGGGCAGCGGAAAATCGACCATGATGGATCTGATCCCCCGATTCATTGATGTCACCGGCGGACAGGTGCTGTTTGACGGTACGGATGTGCGGGACCTGAAAATAGACAGTGTAAGGGAATCGATCGGGATTGTAGATCAGGAAGCCGTATTGTTCAATGATACGGTGTATAATAATATTGCCTTCGGGATAGAAGGGATCCCGATGGAAATGGTAGAACGGGCGGCCCGCATTGCCAATGCCCATGAATTCGTCTCAGCCATGGAAGAGGGGTACCAGACCATAATCGGTGACCGGGGTTCCAAACTCTCCGGAGGACAGCGGCAGCGGATCTGTATTGCCCGGGCGATCTTAAAAAATCCACCCATCCTTCTACTGGATGAGGCAACCTCGGCATTGGACACCGAATCTGAAAAGCTGGTGCAGGACGCCCTGAATAAACTGATGCAGAACCGGACCACCCTCATCATTGCCCATCGCCTGAGTACCGTACAACACGCCGATCTCATCTGTGTGCTGGAAGCAGGGAAAATTGTAGAGTCCGGCAACCACCGGGAATTGATGGAAAAGCGGGGCCTCTACCGCAAGCTGATCGATATGCAGCAATTTGGCAATGGCTCCCCGGAGATAGCACAGGTTTGATTTATAAAGCTGTATTTCTACTGTTTTGGTTTTGCGTTTCCTGCAATTATTAGTAGATTTGTGTGAATTAGGATTATTTGTTTGAACATGGATAAAGCGGATCAACTGGCGTTTCTGACCGGGAATAAAAGCCTGCCGGGACCCCTGCGGGAAATTGCCGTGAAAGTAAAGAATGCGGAGCGGATAAGCTTTGAGGAGGGGGTATATCTGTATGAACATGCCGATCTGCCTTACCTCGGTGTACTGGCCAATTTCATCAGGGAGCGCCTGCACGGAGACCGGACCTATTTCAACCGGAACTTCCATATTGAACCGACCAATCTTTGTGTTTATGACTGCAAATTCTGCTCCTATTCCCGACTGATCAAGGAGCGGGCGGAAGGCTGGGAAGCGACGATGGAGGAAATGATGGAGGAAGTCAGGAAATATGATGGGCAACCGGTGACCGAAGTCCATATTGTGGGAGGGGTATTGCCCCAGTACAATATGGATTTTTATATGAATTTTTTCCGCGCCATCAAACAGCACCGGCCCAATCTGCATGTCAAGGCATTGACCCCGGTGGAATACCATTATATTTTCAAGAAGGCAAAGGTGGATTACGCAACAGGTATGGCCATGATGAAAGAGGCCGGACTCGAATCCATGCCGGGCGGGGGTGCCGAAATTTTCCATCCTGAAATCCGGGACCAGATTGCCAAAGATAAGTGTAATGCGGAGCAATGGTTGCAGATACACGAGGCCTGGCACAATCTGGGCATGCCTTCCAACGCCACCATGCTCTATGGACATATCGAAGCCTTCCGGCACCGGGTGGACCACATGGAGCAGTTGCGGCAATTGCAGGACCGGACCGGCGGCTTTCAGGCCTTTATACCATTGAAATTCCGAAACAAGGACAATCAGATGTCCCACATTCCCGAAGTATCGGTAGTGGAAGATCTGCGGAATTATGCGATCAGCCGGATTTACCTGGACAATTTCCCGCACATCAAGGCCTATTGGGCTATGATCAGCCGGGATACGGCTCAGTTGGCCCTGGGTTTCGGAGTGGATGATATTGACGGTACCCTGGATGACACGACAAAAATATATTCGATGGCAGGGGCAGAGGAGCAGAATCCGGCCATGAACACCCGTGAACTGGTGGAACTGATCCGGAATGTGGGCAGACATCCGATCGAACGGGATACATTGTACCGTACTATTACTGATTTTAAGGATGTCGAGTTTCCGGCCGAAAATGAGAAGGAGAAAGCCCGTTATTATGAGCTGCCGGTACTGAATAAATAACGTGCTGAACAAGAAAGAGAAGTGTTGCATTGGAAAAACTATTATACATTATAAGACATGGCCAGACCGACCTCAACCGGGAGGGTATTGTGCAGGGAAGGGGTATAGACGCTCCGCTGAATGAAACCGGCCGGGAACAGGCAAATGCCTTTTATCATGCTTATAAGAATGAGAATTTTGACCGGATCTATATTTCCCATTTACAGCGGACCTATCAGACCATAGAGCCTTTCGTGCAGGATGGTGTGCCTTTTGAACGGCTCGAAGGACTGGATGAAATCAGTTGGGGTATTTATGAGGGCAAAAAACAGACACCTGAGATTGTTTCGGGATTCAATGCGCTGGTTTCCCAATGGAAGGAAGGTCACCTGCATGTAGCGGTGGATCAGGGAGAAAGCCCCCTGCAACTGATTGAAAGACAAAAGCAGGCAATGGAATATATTCTCGCGAAGGAGCATGAACGCCAGGTACTCATTTGTATGCACGGCAGGGCTATGCGGATTTTGCTGGCCTGGCTGACCGGAATGGACCCCGCATTGATGGATACCTTTCCACATACCAATACCTCTCTGTATAAGGTGCAGGTCAGGAATGGGATCAATATAGTGGTCGATCCCTATAATATTGCTCACCTGGCAAAGCTATTACATTAAAAGATGAACGAGAAAATCAGGATTTCATCCGTTTCCTATACGAATATGCTGCCCTTTATTTATGGATTGCAGCACTCTGATATGATCAATCAGATTGATCTGAGTTTTGACGTGCCCAGTGCCTGTGCCGAAAAACTGATTGCAGGGCAGGCAGATATTGGCATTGTGCCCGTTGCCGCCCTACTGGATATTCCGCAGTATGAGATTATTTCAGATTATTGCCTGGGAGCCGACGGAGAGGTGGATTCGGTCTTTATTTTCAGTGAGAAACCCATCGTTGAAATGACTACTCTAAGGCTGGATGATCAGTCGCGCACCTCCAATGGTCTTGCACAACTGCTCCTTAAAGAATACTGGGGCCGGGAGGATATACGGATCGTCCGCGAGGGGCCGGCAGATGCCTTTGTGCAGATCGGCGACCGGACCTTCGGGCAGAAAAACCAGTATCAGTATCATTATGACCTTGCCCATTATTGGAAAGAATTTACCGGATTGCCCTTTACCTTTGCGGTCTGGATCAGTATCCGTCCTCTACCGGAGGATTTTGTGGCTGATTTCAATAAAGCCCTGGCATTCGGACTGGAAAACCGGGAAATCGTGATAGAACAGCTTCCCAAAAGATCGGATTTTGATTATGGAAAATACCTGCGAAAGAATATTGATTATGCCTTTGATGGGGCCAAGAAGCAGGCGATGGACAAGTACCTGGCCTGGATGAAAACCAGTCAGGACGAATTACAAAAGATATGACGACATGGAAATAGCAACGGAAATACAGACCAGCAAATTTGCGGATGAATACCATAAGATGACCATCAATGTTGTGTTTACCAGCAATTGGCTGACCGGTTTTCTGGAGCAGCGGGCCAGTGCAGAGAATATTACACTCCATCAGTTCAATGTGTTGCGGATCCTTCGCGGCCAGCAGCCCCATGCCTGCACCAATGCGATGATCAAAGAGCGTATGCTGGAGAAAAAATCAGATGTTTCCCGGATCGTGGACCGATTGGTGGCCAAGGGTCTGGTGCATCGCTGCAAGAGCAACTGTGATGGTAGGGCAGTAGCTTTAACCATTACGGAGAACGGAATGAGGGCCCTGCGGAATCTGGAAGAACCCATGTTGCTGAGTGATATTCTGCCACAGCATCTCAGTGAAGAAGAATGCAGGCAGCTCAATCACCTGTTGGATAAATTACGGGGCTGAACTCCCGTACAAACACCATAAGGCTTCAATGCGTGTGCCCATGATCATGCCCATGCCCATCGTGATCGTGTCCTCCGTGTCCGTGATCATGCGGGCCGAGCAGTAAACTTGCCAGCCCGATGGCTACTCCGACCAGCACGGCAATCATTTTCCGGCGGTTGAAATGATGATGGTTTTCAGAGCCCGATTCAAACAGGATGGTCGTGGAAATATGCAGGAAGATACCGATCACTACGGCCATCATCTTATCAAAATGCTGTTCGATATTTCCGATATTCCCCGTACTGATTCCTTTACTCAGCAGAAAACCCGCCGGGGTCATGATCGCAAAAACAAAGATAAACAAATAGATCTTTTGCTTGTTCAGATGCGTATTGACCAGCAACGAAGCCAGTGCAAAAGCGGCAGGAATGTGATGGATCGCAATCCCGAAAACGAGCTCATTCTGATGATTGGAGGCCAGGGGCATTCCTTCAATAAAGGCGTGCAGGCAGAGGCTGACCATAATCCCCAAAGGAAACAGACCGGAAGCGCCAGGTGATTTGTGGACGTGACCATGCTCGATCCCGTGCGAGAATTGCTCCAGTACGATTTGGAATAAAAATCCGCCCAATACCCACAGGCCAATATATGGACTGCTGCCACTATGATACACATGCGGTATCAGGTGCAATACGGTAATTGAGAAAAGATAGGCCCCGCTGAATGAAAGAATCAGTTTCAGAAAGTTGGTATTGTCTCTTTTGACAAAAAAGACAGCCGCACCACTGAGAAAGGCTGAAAAGAATAAGATGGATACGATCGCAAATGTATTCATGATGTTGTTCCGGATTTTATTTGAGTAGGTGAATCTGTCTGGTTGGTATTGTCCGCCGGGTCAGCAATTTATGGAGAGATCGTCTCCGGCATCCATTTTTTACGCATCAGATTGTAGAAGTAGCCGGTTGTCAGGCCGATCAGGGTGCCAAGTAAAGCTCCCGCCAGAATATCCCCCGGATAGTGCACCCCCACATAAATCTGTGCAAAACTGATGGAGGCGGCCCATAGCAGGGCAAGCCAGAGCACATGCTTCCAGCGCCTGTAAAAAAGAATGATCAGCAATACGGCCATGGCAAAATGATTGGTGGCATGCGATGAAGTAAAACTATAACCGTTGCTGCACCGAACCCGTTGTACCATTTGCTCCCTCAGCTCAATATCATTGCAGGGCCTCAGTCTTTCCACGGATTTTTTGACCAGTGTAGAAGAAACACTATCCGAAATCCCGAAATTCAGCAAAAGGGCCATGATCATGACCACACCTTCCTTGCGGTAGGTCTTGATAGTGAATATGATGATAAACAGATAGAGCGGAGCCCAGGTAAATGAATTGCGCAGGATGGGCATCAACCAATCAAAGAAAGCATTGCTCATCCCCTGATTGACAGACAAAAACAATTCTTTATCAAGAGAAATGAGCTGGTCGATCATTTATTTAAACTAAGTTGCAACAAAGGTATTAATAAAATCTGAACAATTAAAAAATCTGCCAAAATTTCTTGAATTTCCCTATGTTTGTGATTATGACATTGATCAAATCTATTTCAGGCATACGGGGGACCATCGGGGGAAAACAGGGAGAAGCCCTGACACCCATTGATATCGTAAAATTTACAGCAGCCTTTGGATACATTTCCAGGCAGAAGACCGGGATCAATAAAATTGTAATAGGCCGGGATGCCCGGCTTTCCGGTGAAATGGTACGCAATCTGGTAGTGGGCACCTTGCAGGGCCTGGGTATCGATGTGGTGGATCTGGGTCTATCGACCACCCCGACGGTAGAAATCGCAGTGCCACAGGAAGGAGCTGCGGCCGGTATCATCTTGACAGCCAGCCACAATCCCGGTCAGTGGAATGCATTGAAACTGCTCAACAACAAAGGGGAATTTATCAGTGATCAGGAAGGACGGGAAGTGCTGGATCTGGCCGAAACCGGGACCATCGAATTTTCCCCTGTGGAATCCTTAGGTGAGGTGAGAAATGATGACACTTATTTCCAAAAGCATATTGATCATATCCTGGATCTGCCACTGGTCGATGTTGCGGCCATTCGCAGGGCGGGATTCAAAATAGTGGTGGATGCAGTCAATTCCACCGGTGGGCTGGTCGTGCCTCAATTATTGGCAGCATTGGGTGTGGAAACCATTCACCGGCTTTATTGTGAGCCAAACGGACAATTCCCCCACAACCCCGAGCCGCTGGCCGAGAACCTGACCGAGCTTTCTGCCTGGGTACAGAACAAAGGCGCTGATCTCGGTATTGCCGTGGATCCCGATGTGGACCGCCTGTGCTTTGTGATGGAAAACGGAGAAATGTTCGGGGAGGAATATACTTTGGTAGCAGTAGCCGATTATATTTTGAAACAGCGGCCCGGAGCAACCGTCTCCAATCTGTCATCCACGCGTGCATTGAGGGACGTGACCCTTGCGGCCGGCGGTGAATATTATGCGGCAGCAGTGGGAGAAGTCAATGTGGTGACGAAAATGAAAGAAGTCAATGCCGTGATCGGGGGAGAAGGAAATGGAGGAATCATTTATCCGGATACACATTATGGAAGGGATGCCTTGGTGGGAATTGCCTTGTTTTTGACCCACCTGGCACATACCGGTCTGGCCATGACACAATTGCGGGAAACTTATCCGGCTTATTTTATGTCAAAAAACAAAATTACACTGACCCCCGATCTGGATGTGGATAGGATCCTGGCGCAGATGCAGTTGAAATATCGGGATACACCTCATTCTATGATTGACGGATTGAAGATAGATTTTGAAAATGAATGGGTGCACCTCCGCAAATCCAATACCGAACCCATTATCCGGATTTATTCGGAAGGGCCCTCACCGGACAGGGCAGAGGAAATTGCACAAGCAATCATGGAGGAAATCCGGGAAATTGCGCAAAAGACAAAATAATTTGTTAGATTCGTATTTGCATAGAATTATGTCCAAACCTGTTTTTGTTTCATACGAGACCAGTCGGTTGCGCAAGGTATTGATCCACAGCCCGGACAGTGGGCTGGGGAAAGTGGTTCCTTCCAAAGCACAGGATTGGTTGTTTGAAGATATTGTACATCTGGATACCATCCGGAGGGAGGAATACGATCATTATGTCAAATTGCTGCTGTATTTTCTGGATGAAGAAAAGATAAAAGGCAAGCTGGCGGACATCGATGATCCAGCCAATGACCGGAATTTTTATAAACCGGGCCGGGCCGATTATTTTAAATCGGACAAGGTGGTGGAGCTGCAATCCCTGCTAATTGATATTTTGCAGGACGAAGGAATTAAAAGTCAATTGGTCGCTTCTGTCTGTGCGATGGAAGCTTGTTCCTTTCAATTGCAGCGGCAGATGATGGAAATGTCCCCATCAGCATTATCCAAATTATTCTTCAGCGGTATCCGGCGGAAGGGGGAAGGCGAAGAAATGATATTTCCCCCAACTCCCAATTTCATATTTACCAGAGATATAGGGATTGTGATCAATGATCATATCCTATTGAACAAACCCATGAAGGAAGCCCGGAAAAGGGAGGCTTTGCTGGCAAAATATGTGTTTTTCCATCATCCGCTCTTCGCTGGTTATCAGGATAAAATCCTTGAACTGACAGAATCCGAACATCATTTTTTGCTGCCGGACGAAGAGGACCATCCTTCGGTGACCCTGGAGGGGGGAGATGTCATGGTGGTCTCGCCCGATCATGTGCTGGTGGGTGTCAGTGAGCGCACCAGCAAAGAAGCGGCCGCACAAGTGGTGCATTTGCTGTTTGAAAAAAATATTGTAAAAAAGGTAACCGTGGTGCGGATCCCGAACAAGCGGGATTATATGCATATTGATACGGTGTTTACGCAAGTGAAGCGGAATGTCTGGGTGCTGCTGGGCGAATTTTCCAACAAAAGGATAGGGGAGGCGAAGGCTGACCCTGTCAATCAGGCCCTCCGGACACAGATATCAAAAGCAGATGAGCTGGAAATCATCCAATTCACAAATAAAGCAGGTTTTGAGCCCCGTTATTTCACGAGTCTGGAAGATTTGCTGATCGACATCAGTGTGCATGATCTGCAGGCTGCTGCTGAGGATGTCCGGATCATCTTGTCCGGAAATGACGAATTCCCCTATGATGCCCGGGAGCAGTGGACCGACAGTTGCAATGTGCTGGCTCTGAAAGAGGGGGTGGTGCTGGCCTATGACCGCAACGACAAGACCAATGAGGCATTTGTGCAGGCCGGCTTTACACTGGTGGACGGCAGGGAGCTGATCCGGGAGCTGGAATCCGGCCGGAAAACAGTGGACAATATAGAGGATACAGTGATTTTGATGCCTTCGGCCGAATTGTCCAGAGCCAGGGGTGGCTTCCATTGCATGAGTATGCCACTGCACCGCGATTAAATTTTTCGTGACCGGGTATTTCTTATCAGAGCAATTTATTATAATGAGGGTACTATTTGAATTTAAGTATATGCGTAAACTTCAACAAATGGGAATGCTATCGAGGATCGGGTTGTTATTTTTAACTCCCCTTTATTTTCTATCCTGTTCAACACAGGAAAAATCGATCGATCAGGCACCGTTGGCACTAGATTGGGAAATGCGGACTTCTCCTGAATATGACGGATCGGGTGAAATAGTCAGCCTTTTGACCATTTCGAACCAGACCGGGGATACCCTGACGGCAGCAGGCTGGGCCATTTATTTTAATGGTCATGGGATTTCAGCAATGGACACGGCCGGTGCAGAAGTAGAGGTGAACTGGATAAACGGTGATTATAACAGGATCGTTCCATCGGCAGGTTGGGAGCCGCTTGCGCCCGGACAATCAAAGGTTGTTTTCCTGAAGATGAGGAATCTGCGCAACCTGATCAATATTCCCCGCGGGTTTTATCTGGTATCTTCCACCTATCCGGAAGGAGTGCCACTGACCTTCAATCTGAAGCCAAATGCAGATCTTGATGCTTATGAAGCCCTTGTGGCCCAGGATATGTACCAGCGGAATACCCGCAGGATCAATATAGAGGAAGCGCACCGATCGCCTGTGTTCCCGACCCCGGTTTCCTATACCTGGAGGGACGACCAGTTTGACCTGAACGGGGATCTGGTGATCATTGCTGCCCCGGCATTCGGTTCCGAAGCTGCTTATTTGCAGGATGAACTGGCGGTGGTCCTGGGAAAAAAACCTACCCTATCCGATTCACCCAAAGAAGGGCAATCTGTAATCCGGCTGACCCGTCAAGAAGGTTTCGGCCCGGAAGCCTATCGTCTGGTCGTTAGTAAGGGAGCAATCCAACTGGAGGCGTCTGCCCCGGCGGGCATTTTTTATGCGATTCAATCGTTGAAGAGCTTACTTCCGGCTACTGCCTGGGCCGGCGGTGTACAGTCCGGTCTGCAATTGCGTGGCGTAGAAATTGAGGATGCCCCTCGTTTCGGGCACCGTGCATTTATGCTGGATGTATCCCGTAACTTTCAAACCAAAGAGCAAGTATTCAAGTTGCTGGATCTGCTGGCAACCTATAAGATCAATGTTTTCCATTTTCACCTGACAGAGGATGAGGGCTGGAGGCTGGAGATTCCGGGTTTGCCGGAACTGACCGGAGTAGGCTCCCAGAGGGGACATACCGAAACCGGACTGGACCGGCTGCTGCCTGCTTATGGTACCGGCCCGGACCCGGCAAGAGGTACGGGCTCCGGGTATTATAGCAGACAGGAATTTATTGAGATACTGAAATATGCACGGCAAAGACACATAAAAGTGATCCCGGAAATCGAAACCCCCGGTCATGCCAGGGCTGCAGTAAAATCCATGGAGGCCAGATACCATCATTACCTGACTCAGGGCGACACCCTGGCCGCCAGACAATATCTGTTGTCCGACCCGGAAGATCAATCCAAATACCGGTCTGCACAGGCCTGGACAGACAATGTCATGAATGTTGCGCTGCCATCCGTCTATACTTTTATGGAAAAAGTGATCGATGAGGTCATCGCCATGTACCGGGATGCGGGAGCGCCCCTGGAGACCATTCATATCGGGGGTGATGAAGTGCCCAATGGAGTCTGGGAACAATCTCCGGTAGTGGACCGCTTCCTGGCAGCCAACCCTCAGGTACCCAACGTGGATGAACTATGGTTTTATTACCTGGAAAATATCCATGCCCTCTTGCAGGAGCGGGGCCTCTATGTTTACGGTTGGGAAGAAATCGGGATGAAAAAGGCTCTTGTAAATGGGCGCAAGACGATGATTGTAGAACCGCGCTTCGGGGATCACAACTTTCATGTGGATGTGTGGAACAATGTGGGCGGCAATACGGACCTTGCTTACCGGCTGGCCAATCAGGGTTACAAAGTGATCCTGACCAATGTCACCAATTTTTATTATGATCTGGCCTATACCCATGGCTTTTATGAAATGGGCCACAACTGGGGTGGTTTGGTCGATGTGGACAAATCATTCCGTTTCATTCCTTTTGATTATTACAAAAGCATCGTTGATGACCGGACCAATATCATTCAGGATCAAAGTAAGTTTGATAGATTTGTGCGCCTGACCGAGAAAGGGAAAGCTAATATCATCGGTTTGCAGGCCCCGCTCTGGACAGAATTTGTATCAGGCGAAGGACGGATGGAATACATGCTGCTGCCCAAGTTGTTTGGTTTGGTGGAGAGGGCCTGGGCTCCTGCACCGGAATGGGAGGAACTACCCATCGGAGAAGCGTTTGAACAATCCTATCGCAGCGATTGGTCGAAATTCCTGGATCGGGTAGGGGAATGGGAATTGCCCCGGTTGGATTATCTATACGGAGGGTTCAACTATCGGATTCCGACGCCCGGAGTGGAGAATAGGGATGGCAGGCTATATGCAAATGTGCAGTTCCCCGGCCTGGAGATTCGCTATACAACCGATGGTTCGGAGCCGGTAGCAGACAGTCCCCTGTACGTAGAACCACTGGATGCCAGTGGCACTGTGATCTTCAAGGCATTTAATAAAACAGGAAGGGGAAGCAGCGTGATCAGGCTGGTCCATTGAGTGCAGCCTCGAAACCACGAAACACACACTCCAGAAAAATATTTTTAAACCGGTTGTGACAATCCATCCAGAATCACCGCACAGGCCTTACGTATCTCCGCTTCACTGATCGTGAGGGGTGGGGCAATCCGCAGGGCAGTTCCGCAATGCAGAAACCAATCGATCAGCACCCCGTTCCGGGCACAGTACAGACTGGTTTTTTCGACTTCTTCAAAGGAATCTAGTTGCAGGGACATCATTAGTCCCTTGCCCCTGATTTCCCGGATTTTCGGGTGCTGCAACAGAGAACGGAACAGAACTTCCTTCCCGGCAACTCCATCCATCAACTGTTCCCCGGTAATAACATTCAGGGATGCCAGGGCTGCCGCACAACTGACAGGATGCCCCCCAAACGTAGTAATATGCCCAAGCATGGGATTCTCCTTGATCACATCCATGATTTGCCGGGGTGCAATAAAAGCACCTATGGGCATGCCACCGCCCAGACCCTTGGCCAGCAGCACGATATCCGGGACCACCTCAAAATGTTCAAAAGCAAATAGTTTTCCGGTCCGTCCGAAACCGGTTTGGATCTCATCAAAAATCAACAGAGCACCCACTTCACGGCACCGCTGCCGCACTGCCTGCATATAGGCTTTATCCGGGACCCGGACACCTGCTTCTCCCTGTATGGTTTCGAGAACCACCGCTGCTGTATTTTCCGTGATTTTTTCTAGGTCCCCGATCTCATTGTATGTTATAAAATCGATCTGGGGCAATAGGGGTGCGTAGGCTTCCCGGTAACCTCCCTCATCCATCAGGCTCATCGCCCCGTGGGTGCTTCCGTGGTAGGCTTTCCGCGCAGCGATCAGTTGCCTTCTGCCTGTGAATTTTTTTGCTATTTTCAGTGCCCCCTCCGTGGATTCGGCCCCTGAATTTGTGAAATAAACCGATCCGAAGGTGTCGGGAAGTACAGAGAGTAGCCGTGTAGCCAGTTCTACCTGAGGGGCCTGTACAAATTCACCATACACCGTCACGTGCAGGTACCGATCAAGTTGCTTGTGTATGGCCTCCAATACTTTGGGATGCCGGTGCCCGATATTGCTGACCGCAAATCCGGAAACCAGATCCATGTATTGCTCACCACCGGGACCGTATAGATAAATCCCTTCGGCCCTTTCGATTTCCAGCAGTCTGGGTGAATTGGAAGTTTGTGCGGTATTGAGTAGAAAGAGCTGGCGATGGTTCATCATGACAGATCAGTCAATCATTCCTCCACCTCCCCGTCTGCGAAGTTCGAGCACCAGTTTTTCTCTGAATTCCCGTTCCACTTCAAAAAACCGGGAGGCCCTTGCCGAGCCGACAATGTTTGAAAACTGGGTCCGGTATTTCTTTTTGATGGCCAGCAATTCGGTTTCCACGGCCAGCTCGTCCATTCTGTTCGGTCTTTTATGGTCCCTGCCCGGACCTCCCCTGCTGGCTTGCAGGACGCCTGAGATTTCTTTGCGGTATTCATTGTAAATGGGAAAGAAACGCTGTGCTTCAAGGGTATTCAATTGCAGCTCTTTTGTAATATAAGCCACTTTTTCGGCCTCGATCCGTTCAAATTGTTCCTGTCTGCTTTCCTGAGCCATTCCTATCGGAATCCCGGCAAACAACGCCACACTTAAATATACTATAAAAACAAAATACTTCATTCCAAAACTACCATGTATTGTCCAAATACCACTCAATATCACTACTGCTTATCTCCGAATCCAGATCGGCCAGGTTTCTGTCCATACTGGCATGCTCTCTGAACATCATGGCATCCTGTGTATTTCCATACAATTGCAGGTACTGGATCAATTCCTGCTCAGGAATGTCAGCCAGCGGATTGCCACTTTGCAAAAGGCTGTCCTTTATCATAAAGACAGATGCAAAAAGTACACAGGCTGCCGCAGCATACTTCATGCCTGCCGATCCGATCAGTTTGCGGATGATGGTTTCTTTTGGTTTCTGTGGGTTTACCGCGGCCAGAATTTGCGCCTGCAGGCCCTCAAAATAAGTCGGAGGTACCGCAAAGCCATCACTATTGACGGATTGCCTCAATTTTTCTTCACTGATGCGGCTCAGGATGTCTCCTTCCAGTTGTTCAAAGTATCCGGCCGGAACATTCATGCCGGTATTCTTCTCACTGCTGATGCGGGTATAGAAAAGAGTCCTTGCCTCCAATTCCCCGAAATAACCATCGGGAACAGAAAACGGATTGCCAAAAAGCCCGTCTCCTTCTATGTTCAGGCTTTTATTCAATCTATATTTATCATCGTTCTCTTTCATCTTATAGCTTTGATGCAATTAAGGCCGGATGGTTTAATCCGTGTCGTGAAAATAATGTTCAATCTTCTTCACGGCCAGGTGGTAGGATGCTTTCAACCCTCCTACACTGGTCCCCAGGATCTCTGAAATTTCCTCGTATTTGAGATCATCAAAATATTTCATATTGAATACCAGGCGCTGTTTATCCGGCAGCGTCAATAAAGCTTCCTGTAATTTCTGCTGGGCCCGGTCGCCATTGAAATAGCTGCTATCACTCAAATTATCAGTGAGGTAGGCTGAATTTTCATCATCGAGAGAAACCTGCTGCCGCTGTTTCTTTTTATTCAGAAAAGTAATGCATTCGTTGGTGGCAATCCGATAGATCCAGGTGTATAATTGGGCATCCTCACGGAAATTATCCAGATTTTTCCAGATTTTGATAAAGACATCCTGCACGATATCATCGGCATCATCATGGTCAATAACCAGCCGCCGGATATGCCAATAGATCTTCTGCTGGTATTTTTTCAATAACAGGGAAAAGGCCTGCTCACGGGTGCCGGGCGCTGCAAATTTTTCCAGGATCAATGCATCATCCATGCTCATTGTCTGTTATTGGGGAGCGTATCGCAATCTTTTAATAAAACAGATTATTTTCTTTTCAATACTTTCTGTACTGCCGCAACAATATTATCCGCATTCAAACCGTATTTTTCCATCAATTGCGCCGGAGTCCCGCTCTCGCCGAAACTGTCATTCACTGCTACGTATTCCTGTGGAGCAGGCTGTTTGGTGGCCAATAACTGGGCAATACTATCTCCCAGTCCGCCCAGGCGGTTGTGTTCTTCAGCGGTGACCACACAACCCGTTTTTGCAACTGATTTCAGTACAGCTTCTGCATCCAGAGGTTTGATGGTATGTATATTGATGATTTCAGCATCAATCCCCATTTCTGCCAGTTTTTCACCGGCAAGAATGGCTTCCCAGACCAAATGTCCGGTGGCGAAAATACTGACGTCCTTTCCTTCATTGACCATCCAGGCCTTTCCGATTTCAAATTTTTGGTCCGGATCGGTGAAAACCGGGACGGCCGGACGGCCGAAACGCAGGTAAACAGGCCCCTCGTGACCGGCAATCGCCTCGGTTGCGGCTTTTGTCTGGTTGTAATCGCAGGGGTTGATCACTGTCATGCCCGGCAGCATTTTCATCAAACCTATATCTTCCAGGATCTGGTGGGTCGCACCGTCCTCTCCCAGGGTCAGACCCGCATGGGAAGCACAGATCTTCACATTTTTACCCGAATAAGCAATGGATTGCCTGATCTGGTCATAGACCCTGCCGGTAGAGAAATTTGCAAAAGTCCCAGTGAAGGGGATCTTGCCACCGATGGTCAATCCGGCAGCGATGCCCATCATATTCGCCTCTGCGATCCCGACCTGAAAAAACCGTTCCGGAAACTCCTTGATAAAATCGTTCATTTTCAGGGACCCGATCAGATCCGCACACAATGCCACTACATTCTCATTTTTCTTTCCGGCTTCCACCAGGCCGGCCCCGAATCCCGAACGGGTATCTTTTTTCTCTGTAAACGAATATTTCTTCATCTTAATAGTCTCCTAAGGTTTCTTCCAATTGGGCCAGGGCGCTGGCCAGTTGCTCATCGTTGGGTGCTACACCGTGCCACTTATGGGAACCCATCATAAAATCAACCCCATTTCCCATTTCGGTACGCATCAGTATCACGCTTGGCTGACCCTTGCCGGCCTGCTGTTTGGCCTGCGCCAATCCCTTCAGGGTATCAGCCATATCATTGCCATTCATTTCCAGTACATTCCAGCCGAAGGCTTCCCATTTGGCCCTGAGATCACCCAATGACAACACATGTTCTGTGGAGCCGTCAATCTGCTGTCCATTGTAGTCCACGATGGCGATCAGATTATCGACTTTGTTATGCGGGGCAAACATCGCTGCTTCCCAGACCTGACCCTCCTGCAATTCCCCGTCGCCCATCAGCACATAGACCAAATGATTGTCTTTGTTCAGCTTTTTGGCAAGTGCCGCACCGATGGCTGCCGAAAGCCCCTGGCCCAATGAGCCGGATGCGATCCGTACACCGGGAAGTCCCTCATGGGTAGTGGGGTGGCCCTGCAAGCGTGAATTGATTTTCCGGAAGGTAGCCAGTTCACTGATTTCGAAATATCCTGCCCGCGCGAGCGTACTGTAAAATACCGGTGAAATATGGCCGTTTGACAGGAAAAACACATCTTCTCCGGTTCCGTCCATGTCAAAACCGGGTTTCCGGTCCATTACCTCAAAAAATAATGCGACAAACAAATCAGCACAGCCCAGGGAACCTCCGGGGTGACCGGACTGGCAGGCATGTACCATGCGGACAATATCGCGCCGGACCTGTGTGGCTGTCTGTTCTAAGGTTTCTATATTCATTGTTAAGGGTTGAAATTTTTTTAATTGCGGTAAAGGTAATGAATTTTGGACAATCAAACGAGGGCCGGAACCTCCCGTTTTTATCGTCCGTTACTTTTTCATCACAAACCCTGATACGGAATCTGGGTTCAGAGCGAGCGGATTCTTAAATTCCTGAACCAGACATCATCGCTATGGTCCTGCAAACCAATATAGCCGGTACGTTCCGGGCCGCCGGTCTCGATCATTTCGGTCCAGCCCCTGAATTTGCTGTCCTCGATCATAGACTCCCATCGGCTGTCCCACAGGGTATATTCCACTACTTTGTGCCCGTTCAGGTAATGGCTGACCTTGCCGTCTTTGACCACGATCCGGCCCTCATTCCACTCTCCGTAGGGTTTGGAGCTTTGGGGGACAGCGGGGATGAGGTCATATAATGAAGCGGATTGCCGGTTACCATCGCGGCCCATTTTTGCATCCGGATGGTTTTCATTATCCAGGACCTGGTATTCAGGAGCAGAACGGTAAATGGATTTGCCCTCAATCTCCCTTGCCAGATAGAAGATGCCGCTATTGGCACCTTTTGAGACTTTGTACTGAAATTCAAATTCAAAATTTTTAAACGGCTGCGCAAAGATAATATCCCCCCGATCCGTGCTACCCTCGAATTCTGCCCCTTTCCGGTTGATTTTCAGCGCTCCATCCTCCACTGTCCAACACCCTGGCATGTCAGCCCGGTTGTAACCTCTCCAGGATCCAAAATTTTTGCCATCAAACATCGTGATCCAATCGCCTGCTTTTGGCTGATCAGCCGATACAGAAGTGGTGACGAACAGTGTGCAGACCAGTGTCATTAGAATAGGAGAAATGGATTTGAATGATTTTTTTGTTGAGCTCATAATTTAGATTTTTTAATATAAAAACTTACTTTCTGGTACAATTCCTCTGGTAAAAATGGTTTTACGATCATGTCATCGAAATAGTTGTGATCGATTTTTGATGCGACTTCTTCCCGGAGATTGGCGGTCAGGGCAATGATCGGGATTTTGACACCGCTCTCCCGGATTTTCTGGGCAGCCTCATAACCATTCATGACCGGCATATGCAGATCCATAAAAATTAGTTGATGTCTTGTTTCATCCAGCTTTGCAATGGCCTCTATGCCATTCTCCGCTACATCGATTTCTGCCCCCCAGTTCTGCAGAAAACTGCGGGCGACCATGACATTGATCTTATTGTCTTCCACCAGCAAAATAGAAACCCCCTGAAAGGGCATTTCTGTTTCATTGTCCCGGCTGCTGAAATTTGCGGTTTCTACTTTGCGTTCTGTTTTCTCGAAATGCTGCACAAAGGAAAAAACGGAACCTTGATTGATTTCACTTTCCACCAGCAGGTCCACTCCCTGCAATTCCAGTATTTTTTTGGAAATGGCCAGGCCAAGCCCGGTCCCGCCGAAACTTCGTGAAGCCGAGGAATCAGCCTGGGTAAAACGAGTGAAAATGATGGCCTGATTTTCCTTTGAGATTCCAATCCCCGTATCCCTGACTTCCACTTTCAGGCTGATCGAATCTTCTGTCTGCGACTCCACTTTCAGCTGTACATCTACCGATCCCTCAAGCGTGAATTTTACCGCGTTGTGCGTCAGATTATTGAGTACCTGAAAGAACCGCGTAGGGTCGCCCAATACCTTATGCTGCAGCGCGGGGTCCACATGCATATTCAATTCTATTTCTTTCTCCTGTGCAAAATTCTGCAGCCCCATCACAATGTTCTTGGTGATGACCACTACATCCATTTCTGTTTTATTAAACACCACCTTGCCGGCTTCCAGTTTATTGTAGTCAAGAATGTCATTGACGATGGTCACCAGGTTATTTGCCGAAAAGAGCAGGATATCCAGTTGTTCCACCTGATCCGCACGGGGATTTGTTTTCAACAGCAAATGGCTCATGCCGATCACCGAATTCAACGGGGTCCGTATTTCATGGCTCATATTGCTCAGAAACTCACTTTTGGCCCGGGAAGTTTGCTCTGCCAGTATTTTGGCCTGTTGGAGCTGGGACGATACGCGGTGTGACAAGACCAGGGATTGCAGAAAAAAGAAGCTGATATTACCTCCAAGACTCAGTAGCAGCGGGGTCGGCATTATTTCCCAATAATCCAGGATCGAGAGCGCAAACAGCATCATCAGCGCAATGGTGCTCAATAAGGCGTATTTCGAACCCCGCCTTTTGCTCTTAAATGCAAGAAAGTAAACATACAGTGCATACAAAATGCTGAATATGGTGACAATCAGAAAAGGTCCGATCAGTTGGCTGAAATAGTATGGAGGAACACAAATGGTGATGATCGCAAACAGAAAGCAGATCGTGTAGATCCCGGTGATGACCCAGTTTTGCACATCAAGTGGATACAGGTATTTGGTATAGAGGGCAAATAAGCCGATGGAAACAAACAGACTCAGATACTCTAAATGAATCAGCACGGACCAGCTTATATCCGGAAAGATGGTATGCAGGACGTAATTGTCAATACCGACGATCCGATAACAGAAGATAATACTATAAAGAGAAAAGAGCAAAATCGCTTTGTCACGGCTGCCCAACAGGTACAGACCCAGAAAAAACAAGCCACCCATAAACAGGCACCCGGTAAGGAACAGATCCACGGCTTCGGTTTTTCTTCTGTCAAGCGAAATCTTTTTGCCCTCGCCGAGGATGATTGATTTTTTGATCCCTCCCTTGCTGTGTGCAAAATTGGCAATCTGCAAAACCAGTTCCATGGTATCGGTATGTTTGGGAACGTTGAATAACCGACTGATCCATTGAGGTTCGAAATCTTCCTGGTTGTCCGCGACTATGCCGTTTTCGGCCACCTTATTTCCGTTCAGGTATAAATTGTATGCACAATAAACCTCCGGCATGTTGATGCGCAGTTGTTCTGATGTCTTTGGTAAAAGGACTTTTAAACGATAGGTCGCATAACCGGTCCCGCTCAGAGCCTGGTCATTTAACTTTGTATCATTCCATAAGGCGGGAAACCTGACATAAACGGGTGTTGATATATCTGCCGGGATATGAAGTTGATACCAGTAAAATTCCCATTCTCCGTCCAGTCTGATGTCTTTGGAAAGATCTGTTTCCCGCAGATCCAGGACTCCCTGTTTTGCCAAAACCTGATCCGAACTTGCATGCACAGCAGCAAATTGCCCGATCAGGAACAGAAAAACAAGTAGTCTCCTCATAAGGTTTCAGGGTCGGCTCAGAGGGACTCGGCCACCACCTCTTCCACTTCGGGCACCATCCGCTTGAGCAGGCCTTCAATACCCGCTTTCAGCGTAATCATGGACGAAGGGCAACCACTGCAGGACCCACGCAGTTCTACCGTTACGGTACCCGCATCGTAGGACTTGTAGCTGATGGCTCCGCCATCCTGTTCTACGGCCGGGCGAACATAGTCATGCAGGATCTGCTGGATCTTGACCTCGGTTTCTGAGCCCTCAAAATTTGTATTTTCGTCCGTCACCACTTCCTGTATTCTCAGTTCGGATTCAACGGCACCTTTGATGAATTCTTTGAGAATGGCTTCCACATCTTCCCATTCCACATCCTCCACTTTGGTAACGGTCACAAAATTGCTGGCAAAAAACACCCCGTTCACAAAGTTGAATTTAAATAATTCACGCGCAAACGGAGATTCCTGGGCTTTTTGCGGATCCGGATAATCCAGACTGCCATTGACCAGTAATTTATTGACCAGAAACTTCATCGTTGCCGGATTGGGAGTGTATTCGGTATATACATTTATCGTTGCCATATCTATCTGTTATTTTTGCAAAAATAAATAATTTTTGTCAGCAAAGCGTCAGGTACTTGTCAGGTTATATGTTTGCTTTATGCGTTTACCCCGGTATAGTTGTCAGGGCTGATCCGTTTCAGTTCCGTTTTCACATTTTCTGCTACATTCAGTCCATCCACAAAACGGGCAATGGTCTCCTTTGTCACTGTCTCATTGGTCCGGGTCAGTTCCTTGAGGGCTTCATAGGGTTTGGGATAGCCTTCCCGGCGGAGTATGGTCTGAATAGCTTCGGCCACTACGGCCCAATTCCCTTCCAGATCCGCTTTCAGCGCAGCTTCATTCAGGATCAGTTTGCCCATACCCTTCCGCATTGATTTCAGGGCAATAAGGCTATGTGCCAATGGAACCCCGATGTTCCTCAAAACCGTAGAATCCGTCAGGTCCCGCTGCAATCTGGATATAGGCAGCTTGGCCGCCAGGTGTTCCAGCAGCGCATTGGCCAGACCCAGATTGCCTTCGGCATTTTCAAAATCAATGGGGTTTACCTTGTGCGGCATGGCCGATGAGCCAATCTGTCCGGCCGTGATCTTCTGCTTGAAGTAATCCATGGAAATGTAGGTCCAGCAGTCCCGGCTGAAATCGATCAGAATGGTATTGATCCTTTTCAGGGCATCACAATGCGCGGCGAAAAAATCATAATGTTCGATCTGGGTAGTCGTCTGGGACCGGTACAGGCCCAGTTGGCCATTGACAAATTCATTGGCGAAGGCCACCCAATCCGTATCCGGATAAGCGACATGATGGGCATTGAGATTGCCGGTCGCACCTCCGAATTTGGCAGCGAATGGAATCTGCTTCAATTGCTCTATCTGCAATTGCAGGCGTTCTGCGAATACCCGGATTTCCTTGCCCAGCCGGGTAGGTGAGGCGGGCTGACCATGTGTTCGTGCCAGCATGGGTACATCGTGCCACGTAGCGGCCATCTGTTCCAGCTCCCGGATCACTTCCGTAAGCTGCGGCAGATATACCTCTTCCAGCGCTTGTTTCCAGGAGTAGGGGATGGCAGTGTTGTTCACATCCTGCGAGGTCAGGCCAAAATGGATGAACTCCAGTGAATCCTGTATTCCCAATGCTTCAAAGCGGTGCTTGACAAAGTACTCCACTGCCTTGACGTCATGATTGGTTTCTTTTTCCTTCTCCTTGATCCAGGTAGCATCTTCCGGCGAAAAGTTCCGGTAGATATCCCGCAGCTTTTCACTGAACGTACTGTCAAAACGGCTCAATTGGGGGATACCCGAAGCGGCCAGCGCAATAAAGTATTCGATTTCAACAAAAACCCGATACCGGATCAGGGCATATTCGGAAAAATAATTCCCCAGTTCACTGGTGGCATGATGGTACCTGCCGTCGATCGGTGAAATAGCTGTAAGTGCAGATAATGACATGGTTTGTTTAAATTTTCCGCAAAGGTACAAAAACCCTTTTACAACTCCTTGATAGGACTCCTGCGACCTTTGCCGGTCTTACAACTCCCGGATCCGGATATTGCGGTAAGCGACCACGTCACCGTGATCCTGCAAGCCTATTTTGCCTTTGGAATATTGGGCAAATCCCTCCCAATCCTTGAATTTGCTGGCGTTCAGTACTTCTGTCCATGCTTCACTGCCGATCTCCACATCTGCCGTCTGTACCTCATTCAGCCAGAACGTGATGCGACCGTCCTTTTTGACAATGCGGGCAAGATTCCATTCGCCGACCGCCTTCGGTTGCGATACTTCCTGATTGCCCATCATATCGTACAGGGTACCGGCCAGGTGATTCTCGATTTTATTATCGCCGGCATCTATATTGTCCAAAACCTGCATCTCAATCCCGGTACGGAATGTATGACTGTATTTCTCATCTTCCATCACCCCTATAAAAATACCACTATTGCCTCCAGAGGAAATTTTCCATTCCAGCTCCAGTTCAAAATTTTCATATTCGCCATCGGTGACAATATCCCCGCGGCCCTCCGGAGCGACTTCCGGATTGAATCGCAGCTCGCCGTCTTCGGCTGTCCAGCCAGAGGCTACTGTATCACGCAGGTAAGTGTGCCAGCCGCTGGTGCTGCTCCCGTCAAACAGCGACACCCATTCGGTCTGGGTATCAGCCGGGGTTTCACTTTCGTTGTTGCTGTTTCCGGCATTGTTGCATGCTCCGAATGCCAGTGCCAATGCAGCCACGGCTGCCAGATTTTTCATGTTTAACATAATCATCATCATTTAATTGCTCAAATAGCCGTAAATCAGCTTATCTTTGCTTTCCATTATTGGTTTTATACCGTTTATAAATTGTATTAGACGCTTCAATATTACGCTATTTTAATCAAATATCATGCAGTTGCCTCTCAAAAAGTCAATATTCTATTATTGGAGTTTCTTTTTTGCGTGTACGCTGCTGTTTTGCGGGCCGGCACGGGCGGCTGTGGCCGCAGAGAGGAAAGAAGTTGCAGCAGCGGCGGGAACGGCAGAGGTGGTGATCAGCGGATTTGTGAGGGATGCGTCTTCGGGGGAATCCCTTTCCTCGGCCAATCTGGTGTTCAGGGGTGCCCGGAATTATAATATTGCTACCAATGCTTACGGCTATTATTCAATTTCAGTCCCTGACGGAAATTATCAGATAGAAGTCTCGCATGTAGGGTATCGAACACAGGAAACCACATTCACGGTTTTGAGAGATACCATCGCCAGTTTTGCTCTGCAATCGCTGGGACAACTGGATGAAGTGTTGATCCGGACCGACCGAACCGAGGATCAGTTGAGAAGTCCGCTTATGGGGCTTTCAAGGGTAGCAATATCGGAACTGAAGCAGGTTCCCGTACTTTTCGGGGAGGCGGATCTGCTCAAAACGATCCAGTTGCTGCCCGGTGTCATGTCCGGAGGGGAAGGCAGCAGTCAGTTTTTTGTAAGGGGGGGTATGGGAGACCAGAACCTGATCCTGCTGGACGGGGCCACCGTATTCAATGCTTCCCATTTATTCGGGTTTTTTTCTACCTTCAATTCGGATGCCATTAAGGACGTGGATCTGCACAAAGGAGGGATGCCCGCACAGTATGGGGGGCGCCTGGCTTCCGTGCTGGATATCCGGATGATCGAAGGTAACAACAAACAGTTTCATGGAGAAGGAGGATTGGGGCTGATCGCTTCCCGTTTGAAGCTGGAAGGGCCGCTGATCCGGGACAGGTCTTCCTTTATGCTGAGCGGACGGCGCACTTATGCGGATCTGTTCCTGAAACTCTCCGGGGATCCGGACATCAATCAAAGTCAGTTGTATTTTTATGACCTGAACCTGAAAGCCAATTACCAGATCGATGCGCGCAACAGTGTTTTTCTTTCCGGTTATTTTGGTGAAGACAGATTGGGTTACTCGGATCTGTTCAAATTTGGCTGGGGCAATGCAACGGCCTCCCTGCGCTGGAATCACATCCTGCACAACCGTCTGTTTTCAAACAGTACATTCGTTTACAGCGATTATGATTACCAGGTTGATATTATCAATGAGAATGTGGATTTTGTGATTGCTTCCTCCATCCGTAACATCAATTTCAAGCAGGATTTCCATCATTATACAGGGCCTGGCAGTACCCTGCGATTTGGGGCTGATCTGCGATTTCAGGTGATTCAACCCACGCAAATTGAGGCGGAAGAAAACTCGGAGATCAATAGCTTGCCCATAGAAAAGCGCAGGGGAAGTGAACTGGCAGCTTATGTTTCGCATGAGTGGAACCCGACTTCTTTTTTCTCCATGAATTATGGTCTGCGGCTGACCAATTTTTTATTGTTCGGTCCGGGTACATTCTACGATTATTCGGCTCTGGAGAGCTCGGTAGCGGCTTCGCCGGTAGATCCACCGGCACAGTATTACGGAAAAGGTGCATTGGTACAATATTACCTGGCGTTGGAACCCCGGATCTCCCTTAATTTGCGGCTGGGGCCGAATAGCAGCATTAAATCAGCCTATAACCGCAATTCACAGATGATCCATCAGTTGTCCAATACGACTTCCAGTCTGCCTACGGATGCCTGGGTCATGAGCAGCAATAATATCAAACCACAAATCGCGGATCAGCTCTCATTGGGTTATTACAGAAACCTGGGAAATAACCGGTATGAAGCATCGGTAGAGGCTTATTATAAAGATATGAAGCATCAGATCGATTACCGGGATGCGGCGGATCTGCAAGCCAATACCCATCTGGAATCCGAACTGGTTTACGGGACCGGCCGGGCCTACGGATTGGAATGGTACCTCAAAAAGAACAGCGGCAGGTGGAACGGCTGGATCTCCTACACCCTTTCCAAAAGCGAAAGACGCTTTGAACAGATCAATCAGGGTTCCTGGTTCAATGCGCGTCAGGATCGTACCCATGATCTCTCCGCAGTTCTCATCTATGAATTGGGCAGAAACTGGACACTGTCCGGCACCTTTGTCTATGCAACGGGCAATGCAGTCTCCCTGCCCAGTGGGAAATACGAAGTGCAGGGAGAAACTTTCTATTATTATACCGAGCGCAACGGATACCGGATGCCGGAATATCATCGGCTGGATCTTGCCGCCACCTATGAGCGCCCGGCGGGCAAATATTTTTCATCAAGCTGGAGTATCGGGATTTTTAACGCTTATAACCGCAAAAATGCTTATATAATTGATTTCAGACAAAATGAGCAGCTGCCCCGGCAAACAGATATATACAGGATCGCCTTGTTTGGAGCAATCCCTTCGGTGACCTGGAATTTTAAATTTTGAAAATGATACAGCATTGAGAATGGTACAGAATATGGTGGAAAGAATGACTTTATTACTCCGGGGATGGCCCCTTTTCCTGGTGGGGTTTTTGTTGATGGGCTGTGAGGACCTGATCACATTGGACGTCCAGGAGGTCAGTCCGCAATTTGTGATCGTTGGAGAGATCAACAACCGGGAAAGCCGCCATGAAGTGACCATCCATCGGACAGTTCCACTGAGTTCAAGCAATGCAATGGCCCCGGTTTCCGGTGCAACAGTCCGGGTTTTGGATGGACTGGGCCGGTTTTATGAATACAATGAGGTGGAGCCGGGGCTTTACAGATCAAGGTTATTCCGGGGACAGACCGGCATGGAGTATAAGCTGGAGATAGCGGTGGAGGGAACGGATTTTCAAGCGACCTCTAACATGCCCGAAATAGTTCTGATCGACTCCCTTGGTACTTCCTCCGGCAATTTTATGGGAGAGGAAAACAAGTTTGTCACCCTGAAGTTTTATGATCCGCCGAACAAAAGCAACTATTACCGTTATACCTTGCGGGTGAATGAGGGAGCGCCCAGATTCATGTCCGTATTTGATGATAAATATAATGATGGTAAATTTGTGACGCATGAATTGATCAATTTTGATATGAAACTCCAGCCCAATGACTATGTACGGGTGCAGCGCCAGCATATTGATCAGGCCACATTTCTATATTGGCGATCGGTATCTTCGTCCAATCCCACGGCCTCTGCGCCCGCCAATCCCCCCTCCAATATTTCCAATGGGGCATTGGGTTATTTTAGTGCTTATTCCCTGCTCGAATACGAAATGACTATTCCTCAATAAAGATCGCGGACCCCATGCATGCACCCTTTGATACCCAACCAATACTTGAAAGTGACAACGCCCTCTTGCTTCCCCTGACAGAGCATGATTTTGACGCACTATTCAAAGTAGCTTCCGATCCATTGATATGGGAGCAGCATCCCAACCAGGATCGCTGGCAGGAACCGGTGTTTAGGAATTTTTTTGAAGGGGCGATCCAGAGCCGGGGAGCCTTCAAAATCATTGATAAGGCCAATGGCGAGGTGATAGGAAGTACCCGGATATATGATTATAATGAGCAGACGGACTCCATTTTGATCGGCTATACCTTCTTTGCCCGTACCTGTTGGGGCAAGGGTTATAATACTGGAGTGAAGAGGGTTATGCTGGAATACCTTTTCCGGTTTGTTTCCACCGTTGATTTTCACATAGGAGCGACCAACTACCGCTCCCAGCACTCCATTGTCCGTTTGGGTGCCCGGAAAGTCGCCGAACTGGAAGTTGCCTATTACGGTGAGGCTACCCGGCTCAATTTTGTTTACAGAATTAAGAAAGAAGAATTTGGAGCCTAATTTTACGTGTAAGTTTAAACAGGTTCCTTATGCAAAAGGATAAAATTATGGACCATCAATTCAGAAAAGCGACCCGGACAGAATTGCCCGCTATCTGGGAAATATTGGAGCAGGGCATCCGGCGCAGAAAAGCCGAAGGCAGCAATCAATGGCAGGACGGATATCCGAATCCGGAAGTGGTCGGCCGGGACATAGAAAGAGGGGTTGGCTATGTGTTGATGATGGACGATGAAGTGGCCGGTTACAGTGCCATCCTGATCAACGATGAGCCTGCCTATTTTGCAATAGAGGGACAATGGCTTTCGGACGGTGATTTTGTGGTTTACCACCGGGTGGGAGTCAGCGAAAAGCTCCTCGGAAAAGGGGTTGCCCGGAAAATGCTGGAGGGAATAGAAGAGTATGCGCGGTCACAGGGCATCCGGAGTGTTCGGGCCGATACCAATCATGACAATGGCCCCATGCTCCACCTCTTTGATAAATTGGGATATACATATTGTGGAGAAGTCTATTTCCGGGGAAGCGCCCGCCGGGCCTATGAAAAATTGATTGCTTTGTAAATCAACCCGGATACTTTCAAAGGCAACATCCGGGCTCAGCCCATCATAGCCATTGCCCCGCAAACAGCCTTGACCAGCATCAGCCCGTCTATGACCACCAGGTAATAGAGCAGGCTCCTCTCTTTCCGCAGGGAATAGATAGCCAGTATCAATAGAATAAAGGGTAACATGGTCAGGGTAATCCGCCATCCCGTCATTTCCTGCAGGATCGCATAGGTAAAAAAAGTGAGCAGACCGAGTAGGGTCAGGGGCAAAACCAGGTAAAACAATGATTTTTTCAGCCCCATCCGGACGATCAGGGTGTCTATATTCTGTACCCTGTCCGTAGATTCATCCTTGATGTCAAATAAGATAGCCAGTACCGAAATAAACATAATGGACTTGACAAAAAGCAAGACCATGAAAAAATCAATTTCCACCAGCGGGCCGGACCGGGTGACAGCGACGAACAGGATCGGATAAACATAGACCAGCGCAGTCCAGACCAGCCCGATAATAAAGGGTTTGAGCCATCCGATGCTCCTCAGATTGTATTGGTGACTCCATACCAGTCCGCTATAATAGGACAGGGCGATCAGCAAGGGCAGCCAGAATACCATCCATTGTCCGGCAGATAAATGTCCTATATTTGCCCGGTATTTGAAACTGAGCAGGGCAATGCAGATCAGTACCAGACCTGCAAGCAAAAATTGCTGGACCATAAAGCTGCGATGGTGCAGGACAACCCATTGGACACGGGGATTGGAAGAGGGAGCGCCTGGTTTACGGAGAAAGGGATAATTATAAAATAATACCGTACCTGCAAAAGCACTCAGGTAGATGAGCGGTTCCCGGATTTGGAGATCCAATTGCACGGAGGTTTCCCATAGTAGGGCGGCCGCACAGCATCCATAAAAATAACTTCCGTAAAAAATAGTATGGATCAGTCTGGTCATGGAGCGGACTGTTTGAATCCGTATTATACATGCATATCAGGATGAAGGAACGCACTGAGCAATTCGTATTCCTGATCTTTTGCGTAAATATATAACAAACTTCCGTTTTTGATGGTATCAATAATGGCACGGTTTACTTCGTGGGGCAGGGCAGGACATCCGAAGCTGCGCCCCAGCCTGCCGTTTCTGTGGATGAAATCTTCGCTGCAATAATCCGCACCGTGGATCACCACCGCCCTGGCTTTAGCCTGGTCATTGATACCTTTTTCCAGACCCTCGATCACCAGCGAATAACCGTTTCCACCGTAATAGGTATTGGCCGTGCGGAAAAATCCCAGTGAACTCTGATAGGATCCATGCCGGTTGGAGAATTTCCTGGCATATTGCTCGCCGCTGTTGCGCCCGTGTGCGACAACGGTCTGGAAAAGAATTTTCCGGTTTTCCATATCCAGGACGAACATTCGTTTTTCTGTTGAGGGCTTGGTAAAATCAATGATCGTCAGCATATTCTTTTTTGGATGTTCCATCTGCTGATATCCGGTGAGGGCCTGTTCAAAAGCTTCCAGCGGCAACAGGGAATCCAAGCCAAAACTGGTATAAAGGCTGATGGCTTCCAATCGGTGATCGGACAGAAAAGCTGCCTTAGCGGTATGTGCCGGCCCGTTTTCTCTTGCAGTATAGGTGCTGAAGGATGTCAGGAGCAATAGAAAAAAGGCGCATAAAATTTTGAACATGGCAGCAAAGTTAAGCAAAATCTGAAAACCAGGTTGTTAAATCTTGTTAATCGATCATTGCCTGAGGTCGGGAGGGGCCCACCCTAATCGATCACCACCACCAGAGAAGCCATTGTTTCTGCCCATTCAAACACAAATTTGGCGTGGGAAGACGCATTCCGTACACACATATGGGACCGCGGCGTGGTTCCAAGTGACCAACTGTATTCGATGATGTTTTTTGCAGGGTAATTTGTTGGGATTCCATGTATATATCCACCATTGGTAAAGCGGCTGGCATAAGGAGCAAAACCGGCAATTTCTGTTCGGGAGCCGTCCACAAGGAAGTACATTTTTTCCTTTTTTTCCTGGATCACAAACATGCCCAACGGGGTTTCATGTGCAAAAGGCGGCTGATGGACTCCCGTAGTGGCCGGGTTCATGCTGCGGATCAGCCACTCTTCCCCCTGTTTTTCCAGTGTGCAGATATGCTGGTTGCTGACATCCACCACAATGACCTGCTCAAAGCGGATATCCCTGCCTATTGCTTTGACATATCGCCGGGGGACATCATAGGTGCCTTCAAAAGATAAGCCCTCTACCCGGACAAATTCCAGTGTATCTAATGTGTGCAGGGCTATCAGCGAGCCGTCCCTGCCATAAATGGTCGGTGCATCCGTTTCACCCGGCAGATAGAGAGGTGCGGATTGATATCTTTCCGTTCCCAGGGTGTCGGATACCCGTTTATAATCGTTTCGGACAAAGCTACGCACCAGGGGAGACTCCCCGTTGCCGTTTTTGTAATTCTGCAATACGGCATATTCGATTTCCTTTCTTTGAAAAGTTTCGATCCAGGCCAGTTTTTCTTTGATCTTATCCCATTGGAAACTCCGCTGCCGGCCTTCATATTCATAGCTGTCTTCCAGACTGTGCTGATCATAAGTGAATTCCTTCCTCATTGTGATGTCTTCTTTGGTTCTGGGCCTTGTCCGTTCCTTTTCCAATTCGGCCGTCCGTTCTTCTTCTTCTGCCCGCAGGGAATCTCTGATCTCCTGCTCGCGATCCGTTTCCGCTCCACTACCACTGCAACCTGCCATGATCAGGAAAATCAATGCGAAAGGCAAGAAAAAGCCGACCCCGGTTTGGTTGAATCTCATCATGCCCAAATATAATTTATTTTCCGATGCACGAACCACAAAAATAATTTACTTTTTCTTTCCGATTCCCTGACAATTCCCTTAACTTTGCAGCTGTGAAAAATCAGGTGGTCAAGTTTCGGTTTCAGGAATCAATCCACGATGGCGGGGACCATGCAGAATCTCCATTTATTTTTTCATTTCGCCGGCCCGTTCAGGGCTTTTTTTTTGAATCTTATTCTTTATATCCACACAAATGACCCATTACAGTAAACTGCCTGCAATTTTGCTTCTGGAAGACGGAACGGTATTTCACGGAAAAGCTGCAGGAAAAATCGGCACGACCACCGGTGAAATCTGTTTCAACACAGGGACCACCGGTTATCAGGAAATTTTCACCGACCCATCCTATTACGGACAGATCATGATCACGACCAATGCCCATATCGGCAATTACGGCATCCGCCATGAAGAGTCCGAGTCGGCTGAGATTCAGATTGCCGGTTTGGTTTGCAAGAATTATAATATTGATTTCAGCCGAAAAATGGCCAATTCCTCCCTGCAATCCTTTTTTGAAGAAGGCAATCTGGTAGGGATTTCAGACATTGATACCCGTGCACTGGTGCGCCATATCCGTGATAAAGGGGCGATGAATGCGATTATTTCATCCGAAATTCTCGATATCGGTGAACTGAACAAGAAACTGACTTCGATCCCTTCTATGGCAGGTCTGGAATTGTCTTCAATTGTCTCCACCAGAGAACCTTACTTTTATGGGGATGAGCAGGCAAAGTACCGTGTTGCTGTACTGGATCTGGGGATCAAACGCAACATCCTTCGCAATTTTTCCAGCCGGGATGTATATATGAAGGTGTTTCCGGCCAAAACCAGCTTTGACGAAATGGCCGCCTGGAAACCGGATGGATATTTTGTCTCCAACGGGCCGGGTGATCCGGCTGCCATGCCCTATGCTGTGCAGACCGTGAAAGAAATCGTCGCTTCCGGCAGCCCGATGTTCGGGATCTGCCTGGGGCATCAGTTGCTGGCACTGGCCAATGGCATTGGTACCGAAAAAATGTTCAACGGACACCGGGGATGCAATCACCCGGTCAAGAATCTGATTGCCAATAGCTGCGAGATTACCAGCCAGAATCACGGATTTGGTGTCATCGCCGAGGAAGTGCGCCAATCGGATCTGGTCGAGATCACGCATGTCAATCTCAACGATCATTCCATTGAAGGGATCCGGGTCAGGAATAAACCTGCCTTTTCAGTGCAGTATCACCCGGAGGCGTCTCCGGGCCCGAATGATGCCAACTACCTGTTCGATCAGTTTGTGGACATGCTGGCTTCCTGAAATTGAGATTTTGTGATGATTCTGTCAAGAAAGGGAACACAATCCTGATCCGTTTGGAATTCATCCCGGTTTTGAGTATTTTTGATTCTTAATATTTATTTGAAATAAGGCTATGAGCTTGATTATTGATGTGCATGCACGGCAGGTGCTTGATTCCCGTGGCAATCCGACTGTGGAAGTGGATGTGACCACCCAAAATGGTTTTGTTGGCCGGGCTGCGGTTCCGTCAGGTGCTTCTACCGGTGCCCATGAGGCAGTGGAGTTGCGGGACGGGGATCCGGCGGTTTATCTGGGCAAGGGAGTGCTGAAAGCAGTAGAACACGTCAATGGTCCGATTGCCGAGGCACTGGAAGGAGTGGATGTGTTTGAACAGAATGCGATTGACCGCCTGCTGATCGAACTGGACGGGACCGAAAACAAAGGAAAACTGGGAGCAAATGCCATTCTGGGAGTGTCCCTGGCGGTGGCCAAAGCCGCCGCCCAGGAGAGCCGGCAACCGTTGTACCGTTATATCGGAGGGGTGAACGCCAATACATTGCCGATTCCGATGATGAATATTGTCAATGGCGGATCACATTCGGATGCACCTATTGCCTTTCAGGAGTTTATGATCATGCCGGCAGGGGCTTCCAGTTTTTCGGAAGCTTTGCGCTGGGGCACCGAGGTGTTTCATCAGTTGAAGAAAATCCTGCACGATCGCGGGCTTTCCACCGCAGTAGGGGATGAGGGTGGATTCGCACCGACCTTTGATGGTACGGAGGACGCCATAGAAACTATTTTGGCCGCCATTGCCAAAGCTGGCTATAAAGCCGGTGAGGATATTTTCCTGGCATTGGATTGCGCAGCATCCGAATTTTATGTCAATGGAAATTATGATTACACCAAATTTGAGGGATCGGGCGGAGCCGTACGAAGCAGCGGACAGCAGGTGGATTACCTGACCGGACTGACTGAAAAGTATCCCATTATTTCCATTGAAGATGGTATGCACGAGGATGATTGGGCTGGGTGGAAGCTCCTGACTGAAAAAATCGGTAGCCGGGTACAATTGGTAGGTGATGATTTATTTGTGACCAATACCAAACGTTTACAGAAAGGTATCGATACGGACACAGCCAATTCCATATTGGTGAAAGTCAATCAGATCGGTTCTTTATCCGAAACCATCGATGCAGTCAGTCTGGCACAGACCAATGGTTATACTTCCGTCATGTCCCACCGTTCGGGCGAAACAGAAGACACCACCATTGCTGACCTGGCAGTTGCCCTGAATTGTGGACAGATCAAGACCGGATCGGCATCCCGTTCGGATAGGATTGCCAAATATAACCAGTTGCTGCGGATCGAGGAAGAATTGGGTACACAGGCTAAGTTTTTGGGAAAATCCTTTAAATACGCAAGACGCTGATCAGAAGTGAGCTGATCAGGAGTAAAAGGCACGGACAGGAAAGGAAAAGCTGAGGGGAGAAACTAAATGTCAAAGAATTATCCGATCGAACAAATACGCAGGGATTTTCCGATCCTTGGCAGGGAAGTGAACGGCAAACCCCTGATCTATCTGGACAATGGGGCGACCACACAAAAGCCCCGGTCCGTGATCGATGCCATTTCCGGTTATTATAGTGAGATCAATAGCAATATCCATCGGGGAGTCCATCATCTCAGTCAGTTGGCCACCGACGCCTACGAAATCTCCCGGAGCAGGATCCGCCAATTTATCGGAGCTGCACATGATCATGAAATTATCATGACCACCGGTACCACCGGTGGCATCAATCTGGTGGCCTATTCCTACGGAAAGGAATTTGTCCATCCGGGGGATGAGATCCTGATTTCCGAAATGGAACACCATTCCAATATCGTCCCCTGGCAACTGCTCTGTGCCGAAAGGGGAGCGAATCTGAAAGTGATACCCATGGATGAACGGGGCGTGCTGGATATGGAGGCATACGGCCGTTTACTGAATGAAAAAACCAAACTGGTGGCCCTTACCTATGTTTCCAATTCACTGGGTACCATCAATCCGGTCGGAGAAATCATAACCAGAGCACATGCCGCAGGAGTCCCGGTTTTGCTGGATGCGGCACAGGCGGTGCATCATATCCGCATGGATGTGCAGACGCTGGATGTGGATTTTCTGGTTTTTTCCGGCCACAAAATGTACGGTCCGACCGGCGTAGGTGTGCTTTACGGAAAAGAGAAATGGCTGAATGCCATGCCGCCCTATCAGGGTGGAGGTGACATGATCAAACAGGTCACCTTTGAAAAGACCACATTCAATGAGCTGCCCTTCAAATTTGAAGCCGGGACCCCCAATATTGAAGCCGGTATCTGCCTGGGAGAAGCCATTAATTATATAGAATCCATTGGCCTGGATGCCATTGCGCAATATGAAAATGATCTTTTGCAGTATGCCACCGGCAAACTTCTCGAGATTGATGGGCTGCGGATCATCGGCACCGCACCCGAAAAATCAGGGGTGATTTCCTTCCTGCTGGGTGAGGTGCATCCCTATGATGTAGGCGTGATCCTCGATAAACTGGGGGTGGCGGTCCGCACCGGACACCATTGCACCCAACCCGTCATGGACAAATTTGGTATTCCAGGCACGGTCAGAGCCTCCATTGCCATGTACAATACCCGTGAAGATATTGATACACTGGTTGCTGCTGTGGGGCGGGCAGGGCAGATGTTGCAATAAATTCATGCTGCGCCGATGTTGTAATAGATGGTAACCGGATTAAACACAAGCGACAATGACAATCAATGATATACAGGACGAATTGATCACCGATTTTTCATTTTTTGAAGATTGGATGTCCAAATATGAATACATCATCCAACTGGGCAAAGAGCTTCCTTTGATTGCCGAAGAATATAAAACGGATCAACGTCTGATCAAGGGATGCCAGTCCAAAGTCTGGCTGCATGCCGATTATCGCGATGGTCTGATCCACTTCACGGCAGACAGTGATGCCATTATCACGAAAGGATTGGTAAGCCTTATGGTCAAAGTACTCTCCGGCCATACGCCAGCGGAAATTGCCGGAAGTGACCTGTATTTTATAGATCAGATCGGCCTGAAGGAACATCTTTCCCCCACCCGCGCTAATGGCCTGCTTTCCATGGTCAAGCAGATGAAACTTTATGCGATAGCGCTAATAAACGTTTGACAAAAGGCTAAAAACGCTTGATAAAGGACTAAAAACGCTTGGTTCCCGGTTTCCCCGATTTCTAAGTCAGGCTTGTAACAAGTTCTCTTTTCCAACATCCAATTGGAAAATCGGATCATGAAATCCATCAATCGCTTCTTTTGGTTTTGCAGTGGCGTGCACCGGCCCACCCTCGAAAAATACCCGGCCGAGCATAGTAAATATGTCGGCATTGGTGCTACTATCTTCTTTACCGGCCTTTTCGCAGCCCTTTCTGGAGGTTATGCCTTGTATTTTGTGTTTAGCGGAGGTGAATGGGCGGTTTTGCTTTCCGTGCTTTTCGGTTTGCTGTGGGGCCTCGCCATCTTCAATATGGATCGGTATATCGTTTTGAGTATCAATAAAAACGGATCTCCATTCAAACAATTTTTGCAGGCAAGTCCCCGGATATTGCTGGCTATCCTGATTGGGATCGTGATCTCTCGTCCGCTGGAATTGAAATTATTTGACAAGGAAATCAGGGACAAGCTGAGTTCGGTCTTCCTGGAACGTGATCGGGTCCGGCTGGATACCCTGAGTAATACATTCGACAAAAAGTACGCCATCGAGCTGGGGCAGTTGCAGGAGCTAAAGGCCCGCCGGGATACACTCGAGGTTACAATAAAATCCGATCGGGTGAAACTCAAACTGGAAACATTTGGCGATAAAACACCGGAAACGTCCGGAATCACTGGATACGGTCCCTATGCAAGACAACGGGAAGCCGAACTGGCCCGTCAGGAACAGTATCTGGACACATTGCACAGCCGGATTCTCCGGCAGGAGGCCTTTGTCGCAGAGCGAAAACAGTTTGAAGGGTTGATGGAACTTAAATTGCTGGCCGGTCCCCAACTGGACTCTGCGGTCAATCTGGCTGGTTTCGCCGATCGGAATGCAGCACTGGGTCAGTTGAGATTCAAGGCAGATGGCACCGAAGACCGGGCCACACACATGGCCATTCTCTTTATCGGTCTCCTATTTATTTTCTTTGAATGCTTGCCGGTACTGGTCAAACTGATGAGCAACCGGGATGCCTATGATGTCGAAATCCAGAACCGTCAGTTGATTGACTATCATCGTTCCGACAAGGGACGGGAAGCGGAGATCCAGGTAATAGACAATTTGCAGGAAACCAAAATCCAGACCGAAACCGAAAAACGGAAGAATGAGGGTTTATATGGACCCGAATCATGATGAAAGAGGGTTGATTTGAATCTGAGTAATTTAGTGTACGTAAAGTAACGGTTTGACAGCAGTTTTTTGTATGTTTGAGGCATTGACCATTATTTACTGAATGCCCTGATATGAAAACTTCGACTTCTCCCTGTCCGCTTTTTTCTATTGTATGGTTGCAATGCCTGTTGATTTTTGCTGCCTGCCTGCCGGTTGTGGCACAAGCCCCCCTTTCCCAGGACTTTGATCTGTTGGTGCAGAAGGGGATGCAGGACTGGAAGATTCCCGGAATGGCTGTTGCCATTGTAAAAGACGGAAAAGTATTCTATGCCAAAGGATTTGGTGAAAAGAAAATAGGTGGGGGAGAAAAGGTGGATGAGCATACCCTGTTTGGCATCGCCTCCGTCAGTAAAAATATTACCGCTGCCGCCCTGGCCATGCTGGTGGACGAAGGCAAGATTACCTGGGATACCCGTATCGTGGATATTATTCCCTGGTTTGCACTGAGCGATCCCTATGTGACCAGTGAAGTGACTGTCAGGGATGCCCTGACGCATCGGGTCGGGATCGGCCGGATCATTGGCAATCGTCTGCAATACCTGAGTGGCCGTAGCCGGGATGAGTTGATCCGTCATCTGCGGTATATGGATTTGGAACAACCTTTCCGTACTTCTTATGTATATAGCAATATGATGTATTCCGTGGCCGGTCAGGTGATCGAGTATGCCAGTGGCAAAACCTGGGATACGTTTTTGGCCGAACGGATTTTTGCCCCGGTGGGGATGCAAAGCAATACCAGCGTTACGGCTTTCACTGCACAAAGCAATGCGGCCTGGCCCCATCAGGAAATCGAAGGAACAGTTGTTCCGATTCCCCGGCGCAACTGGGACAATGCCGGTCCGGCCGGGGGGATCAATGCTTCGGTATCGGATGTAGCCAAATGGATGATCCTGCAATTGGGGGAACCGGGAGTTTATGAGGGCAACCGCCTGATCTCTGCCCGGCAGATGGCCGAAATCCACCGTCCGCAGGTGGTCAGACCTTCTTCCAATACCTATGGTACCCAGACGACTTATGGTCTGGGCTGGAACATACTGGATTATCAGGGAAAAAGAGTGCTGACACATGGCGGCGCTACTGATGGTTTCAATACAGCGGCCTATCTCATACCGGAATTGGATCTGGGTATTGTGGTGGTAGGCAATTCATTCAACCAGTTGGGGGATGCGATCGCCTATACGGTGATGGATGCTTTCATGGGTGTTTCAGGGATGGATTGGCCAAAGCGATACCTGGAAGGTCACAACCGCAGCTATGAGGCAGCGACAAAACTGAGGGATGAGATCCATGCGGCCCGGATCAGGGACACCAAACCTACGCTGGAGACGAAGGCCTATATTGGAAAATATGCCTCTCCGGCTTATGATACCATTGAAGTAAGACTGCAACAGGCCGGCGAAGCACGCCGGCAGGGGGGCACGGAAGCAGGACAACAACATACCGGCAAACTGGAAATCATCCTCTGGAATAATGAAGATGTGGTGGCCGATCTGGAACATTGGCATCACGACACCTTCCGGGCCGTATGGCGTAACCGGGCACAGCGAGAAGAATTCCTGTATTTTTCATTGGGCAAAGACGGTCAGATTGAGGCGCTCAATTTTGAATTTGCCTTGCGCCCCTTATTGCTCCAGGTAGGGGCATACCCATCCAATTATACCCGCACGGTACGGTTTGATCGGATAAATTCGGATTGAAAAGTGGGTTAAACCGGGGGGATAAACCGCCAAACAATGGGGTTCCTGCTATTTCAATAAGCAAAAGGACTTTGAATGGCGTCCATAAAAGGCAAGGCCCGGTCTTTTTCGGAAATAATTAATTTCTGGTCGATCGGCGGCCATGAAATGCCGATGGACGGATCATCCCAGCGTACCCCCAATTCACCGGAAGGGTCATATATGCCAGTCACTTTATAGCTGAAAATAGTCTCATCTTCCAGGCATAGAAAACCATGCAGGAATCCGGGGGGGATCCAGAAAGACATGTGCCGATCCGCAGATAATTCCAGTGCATGGTGCTGTCCGTAAGTAGGTGAACCCCGGCGGATATCCACCGCCACATCCCAGACCCGGCCCCGCACCACCCGCACGAGCTTGCCCTGCTGGTGCTTTCCACCCTGGGCATGCAGCCCCCTCAGCACCCCTTTGTTTGAAAGCGAGAGATTGTCCTGCACAAACCGGTCGCTGATTCCATGTTCACTAAACAATTCCTGATTATAGACTTCCATGAAAGATCCCCGCTGATCTTCCCAGTTTTTATGATGGATGAGTATCAATCCGCTGATGGGGCCTTCGTTGAATTCCATGTCAGGCTATATATTCCATTACACTTTCAAAATACAATATTTTTCCCGGAAATCTTTGCTCCAGAGAGGCTTGCAGACCTTGCAGATGTATTTGCTGGAATCGCTGGATGTGAGATTGGTCCCCCACCTCCAGTTGCAGACTG
This sequence comes from Parapedobacter defluvii, assembly GCA_040392005.1. GTDB lineage: Bacteria > Bacteroidota > Bacteroidia > Sphingobacteriales > Sphingobacteriaceae > DASRQK01. The sequence goes on along the minus strand of JBEBWT010000009.1, from coordinate 21,287 downwards.
TAAGTCACCCCTTCATGCGGTGAGTCCAGCATTTTTAGAAATTTTATCTTACTAATTTCATTGGCAAGGTCTATTTGCTCCATAAAATTACGGATCCGGATACTTACCTCCGGGGCAGAATCGGATTCCGTGATGATGGTGATGTTGTAGAGAAACATGCTGCGAATATACTTTAAAAACGTGTAAAAAAAAGGTTGCATACCATGACTTTAACTAAATTTTCACATCTTTGAAATAATGGTGCGTAAAATTCAGATCGGGGTTCGATACTTCATATTCAGTGTAATACTTGCTGTTGGCCTGTCAGCCTGTGATTCTCAAAAAACAGAGTTGATCCCGGTAGCCGACTTTTTCTCCTATGCAGAAAAGACCAGCTTCAGGATCTCACCGGACGGACGGTATGTGTCCTATCTGAATGTAGATCAGGATCAGAACAGAAGTATATTTGTGATGGATATGGATGCGAGTGATCCGAAACCCGTGCTCGTCAGCGACACGGCACTACATGTGCATTCTTATTTCTGGGTGAGTGACTCCCTCTTGCTGTTTACGGCCCGGCTGGATCCGGAAGAGCAGTTTCAGATCCATGCTATTGATCTGACAGATAGATCCATTAAACCTGTTTTACCTCCTTCAAGTGCCCGTGTCCGCTTTATATCGCCCGTTTATTCCAATAGGCATGAAGTGCTGATCTCACTGAATGAAAGAGATTCCACCGTCTTTGATGTTTATAGACTGGATGTACAGGCCGGAAAAAAGGAATTGATCGCCCGCAATCCCGGCAACATTATCCGCTGGTTCGCCGATCTGGATGGAAAACTGCGGCTGGCGCTGGCCAGTGACAGTGTACAGGAAACCATGCTGTACCGGGGCAGTGAACAGGAAGACTTCGAAGTAGTCATGCGGAATTCTTTCCATACCACGGTCACTCCCCTCGGATTTGTCAAAGACAAAAAAAGTCATATTTATGCTTTATCCAATGTAAACAGAGACAAAATGAGTCTTGTCGAGTTGGATCTGGAGACCCATAAAGAAGTAAATCTGCTTTTTAGCCATACGGAAGTCGATGTCAGTCCGGGCGGATATGCCAAAAGCAAGGGCAGCATGTCCTATGCCTATTACCTGACCTGGAAACGGGACCGGCATTTCCTTGATGATTCGGCCAGGGTGATCTTTGAAAAAATCGAGGAAAAGCTCCCCGGTTATGAGATCAGGCTGATCGATGAATCCTGGGCAAACCACCGCTTGCTCCTGAATGCGTTCACCGACCGGAATCCGGGCGTGAATTATTATTTCGATGGTCAGAAAAACCGGCTGGTCAAATTGTCCGATATCAATCCCGGACTCAATGAGCTGGAGCTGGCGGTGATGCGGCCGGTATCTTTCCTGAACCGGGATAGTATCCGTTTGCACGGTTATCTCACCATGCCCAACAATGCCCAGCGGCAGAACCTGCCAGTCATTGTTTATCCGCATGCCGGTCCCAGTGACCGGAACATTTGGGGTTACAATCCCGAAGTCCAGTTCTTTGCCAACAGGGGATACGCCGTATTTCAGGTCAATTACCGGGGCTCTACCGGATATGGTAAGGAATTCTGGTCCGCCGGATTCAAAGAATGGGGAGGAAAAATCCAGGAGGATATTACGGATGGGGTGCAATGGCTGATCGATGAAAAAATTGCGGATCCGAAAAGGATTGGGATTTTTGGGATGGGATTCGGAGGATATTCCGCAGTTCACGCAGCCTGCTTCAATTCGGATCTGTATGCCTGTGCTGCCTCTTATGGTGGGTTTACCAATCTGTTTACCCATTTGAAGGAAATTCCGCCACACCTCAAGCCTTATTTGCAGATGTACTATGAAATCATAGGCAATCCGGAAACAGAATCAGATCTGATCAAATCCATGTCACCGGTCTTCCACTCAGATAATGTACAGATACCCGTATTTATTGCGCAGGGAGGAAAAGACAGCCGGAGCAGCGTGAACGAAACCAATCAGTTTGTCAAAAAATTGCAGAAACGTAAGATCCCGGTGGTTTATATAGTCCGGGAGGAAGAAGGCCGTTATTTCAGAAAAGAAGAGAACCTGATCAGTTTTTACGAGGAATTGGGGAAATTTTTTGATGCACACTTGAAAAAGTGATTGAGCAATAGCGGCCATGAAAACCCAACGTAACGCGTACCGCAAAAATTATTTGTTGGTTTTTGCATTTGCAATGGTGCTGACCGTTTCACTGGTGGTAGCCATGATTCTGGCGAGTACCCTGACCACCAATAAGGTGGAATCCGAGTTTTCTTCCCGCAAAGGCGAGGTGCTGGAATACAATCTGCTGGCATTCAATGATTTTTTTCAGAATAAAATACCGGAGATTTCCTTTTATCAGGGCTATCTGGATTCTGCAACGGCTTCGACGCTGTCCGATACGATTTTGCGGAACCATCCTTTTGTAGAACGGATTCTGTTTTACGACATACTGATCAACAATCATGTGGCCACCCAGTATGGTTTTGCCGCCAACAACCTGGTCATTTATCCGATCGGTGTTTATGAATTCAGTCTCCGGGAGGACAATGATGTCATCAGGGATGTAAAATTGCATTTTGATCATCAACGCAGGCGGCACACCTCCATTGATCTGAGTGACTTCAACAATATGGCCTTCAAGTTTTCTTCCTTTCTGGAAAGGGTGGATACCAATCGGGTCGCCTATGGGGATGAGGTTTTCAGGGTGTTTTATTCGGTGACCCCGGGAAAAATTTCTTATATGAATATTCCACGGAATGATGATCTCAAGACCTATAAGGAATTGATGGATAATAGTAATGAGCAACAGACCTCCTACGAACAGGATATGTTCACCTTCATCATCAATCCCAATAACCTGAAACTTGAAAACCCGGTCCCTGAATTGTATCAGCATGTGGAAATCGTGCCGTTGGTCTATGATAATGTCAATCTGAGTCCCGATCTCATGGTCACGGAAGCTCCGATGCCGGGTGCGATGGCCGACCATAAAATCCTGTTGAGCTCCAGCCGGACCTTTCTGGCCTCGGAAATTAATGGACGACTTTATCCGATCATGGGTGGTATTTTGCTTATCTACCTGTTTTTGATTATGTTTGCCTATCTGATATACAGGAATCTCTTCATTAACCAGCGGATGTACAAATTGCAGTACGATTTTATTAACAATCTGACACATGAATTCAAAACACCGGTCAGCGTTATCAAAATTGCCGGAAACAATATCAGCAATGCAAAAGAGCTGTCCGAGAAGGAGCGGCTGTTGTATGGAAGGATCCTGGATCAGGAGTCAGATAAATTGAATAATCTGATGAATACCCTGCTTTCATTCACTCAAATTGAGAATAAATCTTTCAAATTGAAGAATGAACATGTTGATTTGCACGAATTTTGCGCTAAAATAGAGGCAGCGACCAATTTGAAGTATGCTGATATTCAGTTGGAATGTAAAGTGGAAGTAGATGAGCTGTTTTATACAGATCCGGTTTTGCTGGGCAGTGTGTTCCAGAATCTGATCGATAATGCGTATAAATATTCGCGACCGGAGGACCGCTATCTGAAAATTCATATTTTTGAGCAGCGAAAATCGGTGGTGATGACCTTTACCGACAGGGGTATAGGCATTGAAAAAAAGGAACTTGAGCATGTGTTCAAGAAATTTTACAGGGTACAGAGCCAGTATAACCAGCAGGGAAGTGTAGGGCTGGGCCTTGCTTTTTGTAAAGAATTGGTCAATTTCATGGGAGGTACCATCATGGCCGAAAGCGAAGTGGACAAAGGAACGGTATTCACCATCCATTTGCCGAAGGAGTAAATTGTTGAAAGGAATTGCCGAAGGAATAAACATAATTTATTTGGGACTTATTATATTCGTTTATTATGTATAAGAATATTAAAATTGCAGTTGTAGAGGATGATGAGAATCTACGTTTTCTGATCGCGCACCGTCTGGAATCGGAGGGTTATCTGGTGGTTCAGACAGGTAATGGTGACGATGCTGCCCGCCTGGTCATGGACAATAAACCAGATATAGTTTTGCTGGACTGGATGCTGCCGGGAAAACAAGGTCCCGAAATCTGCGATATATTGCGGAGGGAGAATGGTTATGATGGCCTGATCATTATGCTGACAGCCAAATCGCAGGATGTGGACAAGATCGAGGCTTACAGCTTCGGGGTTTCGGATTATCTGACCAAACCATTCAATATGGATGTGCTGGTAGCTATGATCGATAATAAGATCAAGTATTTCGTCAATAAACACAGCGCCGAACTCTACACGTTTGGCGACACGGAGCACCATCCGAATATTCATTCCCTGCTGCGCCAGGGCAAAAAAATTGAACTGACCATTCTTGAGAACCGGATTCTGCTTTATTTCCTGCAGAATAAGAGCCGCGTGATCAGCCGGGATGAGCTGATGCAGGTGGTATGGGGTTACAGCTCGAACGTCAATACCCGTACCCTCGATATGCACATTGTACGGCTTCGCAAAAAAATAGAGATTAATCCGGACAAACCCCTGTATCTGCAAACAGTCAGAGGGATGGGATACAAGTTTATGGATGGTGAGGAATAATTTGGTTTAGTCAAAATCATTTTTTACCTTCGTAGAAATGGGCAAGGCCACTCACCGAAGAGGATGGAGTGGTCTTGTTCCTTTTTTTGACTTTTTAGAACGTTATAACATAAAAATATTGCATGATGGCAGAGGTAACTTATTATACACAGGAGGGATTGGATAAATTGAAAGAGGAACTTCAGTATCTGAAAACTGAAGGCAGGGCTTCTATTGCCCGGGCGATTGCTGAGGCAAGGGATAAGGGCGATCTTTCCGAGAATGCAGAATATGATGCTGCAAAGGAGGCCCAGGGTTTGCATGAAGCGAAAATTGCCAAGCTGGAGAATACCCTGGCGAGTGCCAGAGTGATCGATGAATCCAAGCTGGACACTTCCAAAGTGCTGGCCCTTTCGATTGTGAAATTGAAAAATGTCAAGAACGGGAGTGTGATGACCTACCAACTGGTTTCGGAGACGGAGGCAGACCTCAAAGCAGGGAAAATTTCTGTCAAATCACCGATTGCCCAGGGTCTGCTGGGAAAATCCAAAGGTGACCGCGCTACCATTCAAGTGCCTGCCGGCGAGATCGAACTGGAGATACTGGAAATCTCACGGTAAGGGCCCGTTTCTAATCGAATCTATAAAACCCGCTGTATGCTGCAGCGGGTTTTCTGTGCCCAGTAAACGCACATAGGCTGAACCCACAATGGCAGCATCCGCATAATCGGTAGCTGTCCTGAAAGCCTCATGGTTGCCGATACCGAAACCGACGACTACCGGTGATTTTAGCTGCATGTCCCGGATGCGTCCGAAATAATCAAGCGTATCATCAGTAAGGGACAGGCTTTGACCTGTGACCGATGGGGAGGACAGCATATAGATGAAGCTGTTGCTGAGTCCGTCGATCCTGCGGATCCTGGCCTCGTCGGTTTGCGGAGTGATCAGAAATACAAAGGAGATCCCATGCCTTTCAAAGAGATCCTTGTATAAGGCTTCATACTCGTATAGAGGCAGGTCAGGGATGATGACTCCACTGATCCCGGTTTCTTTGCAGGAACGGCAAAATTCATCCATCCCGTATTGCAGTACCGGATTGAGATAACCCATCAGAAAGACAGGGATCCGGATCTGCTCCTGGAGGTCCTTTAATTGTTCAAACAGAACAGTAAGGGTCATTCCATTCCGGAGTGCTACCGAGGAGCTGTGCTGGATGACAGGTCCGTCAGCCACCGGGTCCGAGTAGGGGAAGCCGATTTCCAGAAAGTCCGCACCTGCATCCTGCAATGCCGCAGCAACAGGCACAGTACTGTCCAATTGAGGGTATCCGGCCGTGAAATACACGGATAATAATCGTTTCTTATTCTCCATTCTTTAAAATCCAAAATAGTCCATATAGTTGTCCAGATCCTTGTCACCCCTTCCGGAAAGGCAGATCACCACCTTTTCATCCCCGGTGAAGGTCATTTTCTCCAGCCAGGCCAGCGCGTGGGCACTTTCAATAGCGGGAATAATGCCTTCCAGCCTCGTTAGCTGCAATCCGGCCTGCATGGCTTCTTCATCGGTGACGGAGACATACTGCGCTCTACCTGTCCTGTACAGCCAGGCATGCTGAGGACCGATACCCGGATAATCCAGTCCTGCTGAAATGGAATAAGGCTCAATTACCTGACCGTCCGCTGTCTGCATGAGTATCGAACGGCTGCCATGCAGTACCCCTTCTTTTCCCAGGGCAGTAGTGGCTGCCGAATGCCCGCTGTCTATTCCTTTGCCCGCTGCTTCCACTGCGATCAGTTGTACCGCCTCTTCCTCCAGAAAATGATAGAACATACCCATCGCATTGCTCCCCCCCCCCACACAGGCAATCACATAATCGGGGTTCGCGACCCCTGTTTTGCGCTGGAGCTGCTCCCTGGTTTCCTGTGAAATAATAGATTGGAAGCGGGCCACCAGATCCGGATAGGGGTGCGGGCCTACCACCGAACCGATAATATAATGTGTATCGACCGGGTTGCTGATCCAATCTCTGAGTGCTTCGTTGGTGGCATCTTTCAGTGTCTGGCTTCCCGATGTGGCCGGCACCACCGTAGCGCCCATCATTTTCATCCGGGCCACATTCGGAGCCTGTCTTTTGATATCCACAGCTCCCATGTAAACTACACATTCCAGGCCCATCAGCGCACAGACGGTCGCTGTTGCCACCCCGTGCTGTCCGGCACCGGTCTCTGCAATGATCCTCTTTTTTCCGAGTCGCTGAGCCAGCAAAATCTGACCAATGGTATTGTTGATCTTATGTGCACCGGTGTGGTTCAGATCTTCCCGTTTCAGGAAGATCCGGGCACCATATTTTTCAGAAAGTCTGCTGGCTTCGTAGAGTGGGGAAGGGCGGCCAACATAATCGCTCAGCAAGGATTCAAAATCTTTGATAAAATCCTTATCTTCCAGGATCTTCAGATAATTTTCCCGCAACTCTGCCACATTGGGATAGAGCATTTCCGGGATATAGGCACCTCCAAAATTGCCAAAGTATCCGTTTTCGTCCACCCGATAGTTGGTTTTGCTATTCATTTCTCAATTGTTTAAAGGTATCCTCCAATCGCATTATATCCTTTATTCCGGGCGATGATTCAAATTTGGAGTTCAGATCGACTCCGGCCATCCGGTCGTCTGTCATCATTTCCAGAATCTGCGGAATTTCCTCGATGCCGATGCCGCCACTCAGAAAATAAGGTGTATCTAAGATGTAATTTTTCAGCAGGTTCCAGTCAAACCGTTGCCCGGTTCCACCCGTGCTTTGCCCGGTTCCGCCTGTGCTTTGTCCTGCTCCGCCTGTGCTTTGCCCGGTTCCGCCTGTGCTGTGTGCGGTTTTGGTATCGAACAGAAAGTAATCGGCTGCTCCGCTGTAAGCGTCCAGCTTCTCCCAGTCAAAGTCCGCTGAAATTCCAAAAGCTTTGATAATTTTGGTGTCCCCGGAGGCAGACGCACGGCACAGCTCCGGCGTTTCCTGTCCATGCAATTGTATGGCACCGAGTGCAAAGCGAGCCGTCAGTTCCCTGATCCGGCCGGGATCTGCATCGACAAATACTCCCGTCAGCACCGGAGCCGCCTTTGCCCGTGATGGTCCGGCGATTTCCAATGTTGCGATCAACTCCAGTAGATCCCCGGGCTCCAAGCCCACATACCGGGGGGACCCGGGATGGAAGATCAGGCCCAGAAAATCCGGCTGCAGTCGCAGCAGTTGCCGGATATTGTCTGGATCTTTCATCCCGCAGACTTTGATTTTTAATGACCTTGTGCTCATGAGGCGATCAGGTTTTTGAAACTTTTCAGGGCTTTCTTGTTCATTAATGATTCCCTGGCTTCCTCAAAGCAGCTTTGGAAGGATTTTTCGGGATGCACCGTCCGGATCGCGAGGGCCGCATTGGTGAGTACGACCTCATTTTGTATCCTTGTTCCCTCGCCCTGTATGATAGCACTGAAGATTGCGGCCGCCTGCTGCACGGAATCCCCGCCCCGGATCGCCGAAGGCAGTACGGTATTCAGACCCAGTTGTTCCAATTGATAAAAATGTTCCCCATCATTATCGATGGTCTTGAAGTTGCCCGTCAGGGAAACCTCATCATAGCCATCCAGTGCGTGGACAACTGTATAGCGCTTATTGGTTTTCTGCAAGAGATACCCATACAACCTGGCCAATTCCAGACTGAATACCCCGATCAGTTGATAGGCGGGATCTGCCGGATTGCTCAGGGGACCCAGCATATTGAAAAAGGTTTTGACCCCCAGTTCCCGACGGATAGGGGCCACGGTTTTCATCGCCGGATGGAAAAGCGGTGCGTGCAGGAAGCATATATTAGCCGTTTCCAATTGCTTTTTCAGCCTATCCTGATCATTCGTAAATGAATAGCCCAGGTATTCCATCACATTGGATGAGCCACACCCGGATGAAACTCCGTAATTGCCATGCTTTGCTACCGGATATCCTGCGCCTGCCACTACAAATGAAGCCAGTGTCGAAATATTGAATGTGTTTTTACCATCTCCTCCGGTGCCGCACAGGTCGATCAGCTTATAGCCATCAAAATTTATTTTCAGGGAGAGGTCATACATTGCCTCCCGGAATCCTTCCAGCTCTTCCACCCGGATACTGCGCATGCTGTATGCAGTCATAAATGCTGCGATTTGAGAGGCATTGTATTCCCCGGTAGTGATCTTGTTCAGAATGGTATAAGCTTCTTGCCTGCTGAAGGTCTTGTATTCAAATAAATGGGCTAATATCTGCTTCATTTGTTTTAATTTCCTTATGTTATAAAAAAAGTGGCCTGCCATACCGGCAAGCCACTCTAAGTATCATATTATAATGAATAATGTTTACAATAGGGGGTTGCCACAACTCAATCGTTGTGCCACCAATACCTATTTGTCATTATTATTTTCATTTCCCTTGCAACAAATGTAGCTTTTGTTTTATTCAGGTGCAAGAAAAATTATTTTTTTAATGCTGCTTTGACCTGTGGGACAATTTTGGTGCCGTACAATTCAATGGATTTCATCATATCCGCATGTGAAGGTCCGCCAACATCCATGTGTGCAGCAAAACGGTCCAGTCCAAATAGTTCCTGTACATACAGGATTTTATCGACCATCGCCTCCGGCTCGCCGATAAACAAGGCTCCATCCCGGGTTTTTCCGGCCTCAAATTGACTCCGGTGATAGGGCTGCCAGCCTCTGCTGCGTCCGATCCTATTCATTTGGGAAGCGTAGAGTGGAAAATATTGGTCGCTCAGTTGCCGGGCGTCTTCTCCGAAAAGCCCGTGGGCATGGATTCCAACCCTCATCTTTTCCGGGTCATGACCGGCAGCTTTGTATTCCTCCCGATATAGGTCAAACAAGGGTTTGAACTGCCTGGGGGATCCACCAATAATCGCAATCATCAAAGGCAGTCCCAGCCGGCCGGCACGGACTACGGATTGGGGCGTTCCGCCCACCGCGAGCCAGATCGGCAAATGATTGTCCACTGCTCGGGGAAGTACTACCTGGTTCTCCAGGGGAGCCCTGTAACGGCCATTCCAGGTGATGCTTTCATTTTTATTGATTTCCAGCAGGAGATCCAGTTTTTCTACAAACAGGCCCTCATAATCCTGGAGGTCATATCCAAACAGGGGAAAGGACTCGATGAAGCTGCCTCTGCCGGCCATAATCTCGGCTCTCCCGTTTGACAGCAGATCGATCATGGCAAAATTCTGATATACCTTGACCGGATCCGATGAGCTCAGCACGGTCACCGCACTCCCCAGTTTGATCTGTTTGGTCACAGTGGCTGCAGCGGCCAGTAGAATTTCCGGACTGGAAACTGCGTAATCCGGCCGGTGGTGTTCCCCAATTCCAAAATAGTCGATCCCCAGCTCATCCATCAGCTTGATTTCCTCGATTATTTCATTGAGACGTTGCTGGGGTGACTGAAACTTCCCTGTCTTAGGGTCTGTGGCCAGATCCCCGAACATACTGATTCCTAATTCCATATTTTTTTGCTCCTTTTGATACAAAGGTAGTCTGTGGATCCGGCAAATTTCTTCACATAGGTGAAGAATGGCACGCTATCCGTGGTTTTCCTGCAAGGGATTGTTATCGAGCAATTCATAGATTGAGTTATTGCTCAAAAACTCTGGAATCTCCTGCTTGAGAAAGGAGACAATATCCATATTGCTTTTATAGATCAGGTTTCTGCATATCATTTCCAATTCGTGATTGATTCGGGAATAGTCATACACCTGAAGTTTGGCAATTTTGATTTTGGAATGGTGGGTCGGCAATTCATATTCTCCGCTTCCCAATAGCTCTTCATATAATTTTTCACCTTCCCTCAAACCGGTAAACTCGATTTTAATATCTTTATTTGGTTCAAAGCCCGATAATAAAATCATTTTGCGGGCGAGATGGGCTATTTTGACCGGTTTACCCATGTCAAACACATAGATTTCACCCCCATTGCCCATCGCGCCGGCCTCCAGTACCAGTTGGCAGGCTTCGGGAATCGTCATAAAATACCGGATGATATCCGGATGGGTTACCGTCACCGGGCCTCCCTTTTCAATCTGTTTTTTGAACAGTGGAATGACCGACCCGTTTGACCCAAGCACATTTCCAAAACGGGTCACAATAAATCGGGTAGAATTTTTTGTGTTTGCATTGAGGCTCTGCACGTAGATCTCAGCCATCCGCTTTGTAGCACCCATTACATTGGTTGGATTTACCGCCTTATCGGTCGAAATCAGTACAAATTTCTCCACCCGGTATTTGGAAGCAAGATCAGCTACCAGTTTCGTTCCGTTTACATTTACCTTGAAGGCATTGTATGGATTTTTTTCCATCAGGGGTACGTGCTTGTAAGCAGCGGCATGGAATACGATCTCCGGTTTATAGTGCTGGAAGAGTTGATGGATGAGTGTCTCATCGGTCACATTGCAGACTTCCACACTGACCTCAATACCATTGGTTTTTGAGAAAGGAATCCGTTTGAGTTCTGTCTCCAGGTCATAGAGCGCAGATTCTGCCTGATCGATCAGGATCAGCTCTTTCGGTTTGAAGGGTAGCAACTGACGGACGATTTCACTGCCAATTGAACCCGCAGCGCCAGTAATAAAAATCCGTTTTCCGAAAACATGTTCCTGAATCAGGGAGTTGTTTAATTTGATCTGTTCGCGATCCAGCAGATCCTCAATTTTGATATTCTGGATCTGATTGACACTGAGTTCGCCATTGATCCATTGTTCCGCAGGGGGAACGCTTTTCATCGATATGCCCAGATCGAGGAACTCTTCGATAATCTCGTTTTTATCCGATATGTTAATGGCACCGATGGCAAAGATTACTTCGATATCCTTTTTCTTTTTCTCATCCGTGAGATAATTTTCACAGGCATCTTTTTTTGACAGCACCTTGATCCCTTCGATGGTCTTGCCGATCATGTTCGGATTGTCGTCGATAAAGCACAAAATTTCTGTGTTTTTTGACTTGTTTCTCAGCAGGGTATTCTTGGCGATCATCCCCAGCAATCCAGCACCATAGATAATGACTTTCTTGGTACCCAGATTGGTGTTTCTCAACAAGTAATCGTACCCGGCCTTGACGGTCAGACGTATTAGTAATAAAGAAACCAGTAAAATAAAGAAATCAATAATAAGGATGGAAACCGGAATCCGGAAATAATCGCGGAGCGGACCGCCAACCGTGGCTGAAAGAATCAGCAGCACCAGCGTAGAGGATGTAATGGCCTTGAAAATGAGCGTGAAATCTTCCATACTGGTATGCCTGACAATGCCATGATAGGTTTTTTTCAGTAAAAAGAAACCCGTCCTGACACTTATAACAACCAGTAAATGGTATTTGAAGAGATTGACATCGAAATAGGTCAGGTCAAAATTGAACCGGATAAAGGTGGCCAGCACAAATGTAACCGCAGATACTGTCACATCCATCAAAAGGATAAGCCACCTGGAAACAAATTTCTGAGTATATCTGCGTAAAAAATCAATCATAGGTAGTGACTAATTTACTGTACATTGTAAGAAATCAATTAATCAAAGCATGCAAAACAATAAGTATGCCATTTTAAATGTTTATTAATTGTTTATCAATGAGTAACAATTGTTAAAAATACGTATAAAAATTGGATTTTACAAGGATAATTATTGTTATTACACTGTTAATAAAACCTTCGCTTCCGATGATTGCCGCTGCCGGCAATAAAAAATCCCCGGCTCATTTCTGAGACCGGGGATGTTTCTTGCTGCGGATCAGCGATCCGCATTCCGGAAACGGAATGAATTATTCGGCTACTACCTCAAAAGGAATTTGCACTTTTACTTCTTTATGAAGGTTCAGGTTGGCTACATATTCGCCGATTACCTTTGGTTCTTCCTCAAAAGTGATCCTTCTGCGATCCACTTCAAACCCTTCTTTCTTCAAAGCATCTGCTATCTGGATACTGTTCACGGATCCAAAGATCTTTCCGGTTTCACCGGCTTTGGCACCCACTGTCAATTTGATGTTCTCCAGTTTCGCTGCCAGAGCCAGTGCATCATTTTTGATTTTATCCTGTTTGAACTGTGCCTGTCTGATGTTTTCGGCCAACACTTTTTTTGCCGACTCAGTTGCCAAAATGGCCAATCCCTGAGGAATCAGATAGTTGCGTCCATATCCTGGCTTTACGATCACGATGTCGTCCGTCTCACCCAGGTTCTTGATATCTTGTCTTAAGATTACTTCCATGTCTTGTCCCTCCTTATTTTAATGAATCAGCTACATAAGGCAACAAACCAATGTGACGAGCACGTTTTACAGCTTGTGCGATCTTCCGCTGAAACTTCAGAGAAGTACCGGTCAGCCGGCGGGGCAAGATCTTTCCTTGTTCATTAATAAACTTCAACAAGAATTTTTCATCCTTGTAATCAATGTATTTGATGCCGTTCTTCTTGAAACGACAATACTTCTTACGGGTGTCCTCTACTTTAGGGGCAGTCACGTATTGAATCTGATCCTTTGCCATTAGTCTGCTACCTCCTCGGTTTTAGGTTCTTCTTTCTTTTTATTGAAAGCTCCACTGCGTTTTTTCTCACTGTAAGCAATCGCATGCTTATCAAGGGAAACGGTCAGGAATCGCATTATCCGCTCATCACGCTTGTATTGGACTTCCAGTTTACTGATCAATTCACCCGGAGCCCTGTATTCAGTTAGGTGATAGTATCCGGTCGATTTCTTCTGGATCGGATACGCTAATTTTCTCAGACCCCAATTGTCTTCGTGGACAATTTCGGCTCCGCCTTCGGTCAGGATATCTTTGAATTTGGTAATAACCTCCTTCGCAGCATCCTCAGAAAGCAACGGGGTCAGAATGATAACGCTTTCGTACTGTTGCATACTTTGTTTGATAATTAATTTTTACTTTGGGATGCAAAGGTAGGAAGTAATTCTCAATTTTCAAATTGTTTTTTAATACCCATCAACCGGAATTGAAAAATATTTTGCTTTTGGGCTTGCAGGTAAATGAAACTGGCGCCATAGCGAGCCTGCGAGGTACAGCGTCTGTTTCATTTACCTGCAAACTTCAAAAAACATTTTGATATTATCATATTTCGCCTTATCTTTGCACTTCGTTTAGAAAAATTTATTCAAATAATTAATTAACAATGTACGCAATAGTAAATATAGCCGGACAGCAATTCAAAGTTGCAAAAGACCAAAAACTCTTTGTACATCGCTTGCAGGGAGAAGAAGGCGCTAGTATTGAATTTGACAATGTATTGTTGGCCGAAGAGGGCGGCAAATTTTCCGTGGGTACTCCTACGGTAGCCGGAGCCAAAGTTTCTGCTAAGATCCTGTCACATTTGAAAGGAGACAAAGTGATTGTCTTCAAAAAGAAACGCCGTAAAGGATACAAGAAGAAAAACGGACACAGACAGCAGTTTTCAAAGATTGAAATTACAGGAATTTCATTATAATCGGATTCCGGGTATTAATTATTAAAATACAAGAATATGGCACATAAAAAAGGTGCGGGTAGTTCCAAGAACGGCCGCGAGTCACATAGCAAACGTTTGGGCGTTAAGATTTTTGGCGGACAAAATGCGATTGCAGGTAATATCATCGTGCGTCAGCGTGGTACACAACACCACCCTGACCTGAATGTTGGGATCGGTAAAGACCATACCCTGTTTGCCCTGATCGATGGGAAAGTGGTTTTCCGCAAGAAAGCCAATAACAAATCCTACGTTTCAGTCCTTCCGGTAGAGGAAGTTCAGGTAGCCCAGTAAGTAGGGCAAGGTTTATAGGCAAAATGAAACCTCCTGTGATATATTATCGCAGGGGGTTTTTTCATTCATACATTTTTTCAAGTTTCACAATTTCCCCGAATTCATGCGAATTTGGGGATTTGAGTTTTTACCGAAAATTCAAATCCGAAGATTTCCGGAAATATTCGGATTCCCTGAAACCGATTATTGCAAATTGATATAACCCTGGATCAAACGTGCCAGGTCTTTCTCCGTAAAGGGTTTGTTGAGCTGTCCATCGAAAGAAACAGTTCCATCACTGGTATGGCTGTCCAGACTGGCCGTTGAGGAATATACCTTAATGTGATCAATTGTATCTGTTGAACGGATGTGCCGCAATAAATCCCAGCCACTACTGTCGGGCAGATGGATATCGGTAATTACCAGATCAATAGGTTCTTTGGACAGGATATCCTTGGCCGATCGCACATTCATCGCCTCGTGTACGTCCAAATTTCCTTTTTTCAGGATTTTCTTCATGTAAAGCATGTTGATCGGATTGTCTTCAACGACCAGGACCCTGAGCTCCCCGGGCAGGGTCAATGATTCCATACTCAGGTTACCTGACCCCGCCGATGTTTTCAATTCGGTTTTGGAAATCGGTACCGTAAAATGAAATGAAGAACCTTCTCCCAATTTACTTTTTACACCAATCGTACCTCCCAATTCTTCGACGGATCTTTTTGCCAGGTACAAACCCAGTCCGAAACCTTTGGTTGGATTGGCGGTATAATACTTCCTGAAAACCTGGTTGAGCTGGTCCTCTTTCATCCCGATGCCCGTATCCTGCACTTCGATCCGCAGGACTTCCTGGTTCCTTTCTTTGGAAATGGAAGTGGTGACGGTAATTTTTCCTCCCTGATCGCTATATTTGATGGCATTACTGATCAGGTTTGACAGGACCTGTCCTACTTTGTAGCGATCACTGAATACATACAGCCGGGGATCAAGTGTGCTCTTCGAGATCAACTCCTGTTGTTTCAAAGCAGATTGATTTTTATGGAGGGAAATAATCTGCTCGACGATTTCGGTTGGAGAAAAGAACTCCGGACTGATCGACTGCCCCCCATCCTCACTTTCTTCCAGTTTGCTGATACTCAGAATATCAGTGATGGTACTGTTGATCATACTGATATTATAATACGCAGATTTTGTCAGGTCCAACTGCTCCTGATCAATCGGATGGCCATCCTGTTGTTTCAAAATATCCGCAATATTGAGCAATGCATTCAACGGAGTCCGGATCTCATGGGTGACTTTGGTCAATACATGGGTTTTTTCCCGGGCCAATTGGTTTGAATAGTCCACCTCATCCACCAATTGCTGCTCCCATTTGCTGGCACGCCGCTGGTAAAAGACCAGCAGCACGATCAGAACGGCCAACAAGGTCAGGGCAAATATCAGTTGAGTGCGAAACACCTTGAAATTTGCCTGGTATCTGTTGAAATCCGCTGACTCTGCCTCCCTGATACTGGCCAATTCCAATAATCTCAATTCATCGATACCACTTTTCAATTGGTCAAGCAACTCATAATTTGTCAATATCAGTTGTTTTTCTTTTTCCTGCAATTTTCTGAAGGTTGATTGGATGGCCTGGATATTTCCCGCGCCCGCAACGGATGTCTGCCGGATCTGGTCACCCGCATCCCCCCGGGTAATTTCCATCCGCTCCGTTTCCAGTTGGTTCCTCCGCTCATTGTTGATCACAATGGTGTCGTTTTTTGCCTGGAAAATCCGTCTGAACAAACTTTCCCGCTTCCGGACAACCGTGTCGGTGGCTTCCTGGACACCGGTACTGTGTGCCTGCCTGCTGAGCAATGTATCTGTATTGACCGTTTGTCTTCTGCTCCCCGTTTCACGGACGGATACAATTGGATTATCTTCACTTTCGTTATTTAAAATCAATTCATCCAGTGTTTTACGCAGTACGGCAAATTCCCGGGCATATTTATTCCGCAGATCAAAACCGCTCCCTGCTCCGGATAAGAGGGACGTGTCACCGACAGATAAGGTGGCCAATGAATCGATAAACAGGCCTATACTGTCCAGTTTACTCCTGTATAACAGATAAGAATCGTGATCAAATTCCAGGGTAAACATCCGAAAGACCATATCGGTCTCTCCGAATAATTTATAAAGATATTCCGTATCGGCTATCGCATCAGAGATAGGTCGTTCATAAGTATTGTGTAATTTATTCTCAATTTGCCGGTATTGGCGATGTTGAATAAAAGAGACAATAATAATGTATAAAAACAGACCAATTACGCCGATGAGGAGTAAATTCCTGAATAGCACAGAACGATTTTTGAAAATCGGACTACGGGCCTGGTTCGTTTGTTGCTTCATGTTTGAATACGTTAAATTTTCGTGGCCGGACGATCTTGATACTCTGTTTGGAGAGCGCAATGCTGGCATTCAACTCAAAACCCACCAGTAAAATCAATGAGTTTAGGTATAGCCAGATCATAATGACGATCAGGGTACCGATGGAACCGTACAATTTATTATATGCACCAAAATTATTGATATAATATGCAAAAGCGGATAGGGTGAGGATTGCCAGTATGGTGGCCAGGGTAGCTCCCGGACTGAAAAATTTCCACGTTTTGGTGGATGCCGGCCCGAATTTGTACAACGTGCTGACGGTAAAAAAATAAATCCCGAACAGGATCACCCAGCGCGCACTGGAAATCAGAAAATTCCAAAAGGAGGCATGTACATCAAATGTATCTTTCAGATAGGAAAGGATGTATCCGGCAATGGTAAATACAATCATTCCGACTGTCAGTGCCAGCACCAGCAGTAGTGTCAGCCCGATCGCTACCAACCGTTGCCTGCCCCAGCTCCTGGATTCGAGAATCAGCGAAGACTTATTGAAAGATAGCATGAGGGCACTCATTCCGTTGGTCGAAAAAAACGTGGCCAGAATAAAACCGATGGACAGCAAACTACTGTTTTGATTTTTGACAATATCCAGCAGGGTCGATTCCACTGTCAGGAAGGCATTGTCCGGCATGACGACCTCCATGAAATCCAGTAATTGCTCCTGGAAATTTTCGATCGGAATGTAGGGAATCAGGGTAAAAAGAAAGATAATCCCCGGAAAAATGGCCAGCATAAAATTGTAGGCAAGGGAAGAAGCCTTATTGACAATGGATTCCCTGGCGATCTCCTGAAAGAAAAAGGTGGCAACCGTATATAAAGGCAGGGAACCGAAACCGGGCAGGACAATCATTTTTGTCCATTCAATGAATAGTTGATAGAACTTGAATTTACTTAATTGCCGGTGTAACCACGTCATTTGGATCGTTCAATTATTTTTCGAAAAAAGGGGACAGGGATTGGATAAAATCCGCTGGAGCTTTGCAGGGCCGGTTGCGTTGCATATCTACAAAGACCAGGGTGGTTTCGCCTGAATTGGCCAGGCTGCCGCTTTCATCGAACAGCTCATAATAAAAGCGGATCCGCACGGCAGGCAATTCCCGGATCTGTATCCGGATGGTGATCTCTTCATCATAGCGGATCGGTTTGTGATATTTGACGGAAAGATCGGTTACCGGCATCATAATCCCACTGTCTTCCATGTGTTTGTAGGACGTGCCGAGGCTTCTCAGCATTTCGACCCGGGCCACTTCATAATAAGTGGCATAATTGCCATAATAAACATACCCCATCTGGTCTGTTTCTGCATAACGAACCCTTATTTTTGTTTCAAAACTAAACATTATCTCTTGATGTTACGTTCATTCAGTGCCCGCTGAAAACGCCGGGCATTGCGATTGTGTTCGGCCTGGGTGACAGCAAAACTGTGATAGCCCGAGAAATCTTCTTTGGCACACATATATATATAATTGTGCTGTTGATAATTCAGGACCGCATCAATGGCGGCAATACTCGGCAGGGTGATCGGCCCCGGTGGCAGCCCCCCGTACAGGTAAGTGTTGTAGGGCGAATCCTTTGTCAGATGTACATACAGTACCCTCCGGATGCTGAAATCCTGATTTGCAAAGATCACAGTGGGATCCGCCTGCAAACGCATTCCCTTCCGTAATCTGTTGATGTAGAGACCTGCGATGGTAGGCATTTCACTGACATGCAGGGCCTCACCCTTGACCACGGAAGCCAGAATGCTGACTTCCTGCGGTGTCATTTCCAGTTTTTTTGCCTTCTCCAGTCTTTCTTCGTTCCAAAAACGATTATATTCTCTGGACATACGCTCTACAAACTGATCTGCGGAGGTATTCCAGTAGAATTCATAGGTATTGGGAATGAAGAGGGTGAAAAAATTCTCCGCCGTAAAACCATGCTGCGCGGCCACCGTTTCGTCGTTCAACAGGAGGGAAATCGCTGCGGAATCTGCCTCCAGTTGGGAGGCGACCAAACCTGCAAAATCTTCTTTCAGACGCACATGCTCGAAACGGATGCGGACTGGCTCCTGCAACCCGCCCCCAAGCTTATTGATAAGGGTCCGGTTGTTCATGCCCGGCTCCAGCCGGAATTTTCCTGCTTTTACCCTGTTTGGATAATCCATTTGTTCGGCTGCCCAGCGAAAAGTTTTATTATTTTCGACTATTCCCTTTTTATTGACTTCGTCCAATACATCCTGAAATGTCCAGCCGGTATGTACATAGAGATAGGTCTCCCTGCCGGTTACATTCCCACTGAAAAAAGCCGTATAAAACCGGAATGCGAAATATCCTCCAACCGCAGCACAGAGGGCCAGGATCAGCAGGATGGCACGGATCGGAAATCTTCTTTTTACACTTTTATTCACCATATTTCTTTCCTGGTTTTCCGGGCCTAATTGGACAAATAAATATCAATGGGTGTGCCGGTACTGATCAGCGCCGGGCCGGCAACAGGGGATTGTCCCACTACTTTTGCCGACAAACTGTCCGTCACGAGCCCCTGATAGCGGATGTTGCCCAGATTGAGTGAGGATCCCTGGAGGGCAAAACGCACTTCCATCAGGGTCAGCCCGGTCAGATCCGGTACTTCCACCTGGTTGCCCCCCCGTCCGTTTCCAAGTACCAGATCAATGGTGGACCCTTTGGGGATCATCCGGCCGACCTGCATGGGCTGACCGCCAAACAGTACGTCCAGCACCACATCGCGGGCAATATCGGCCCGGTAAATGGTATCGCCCAGTTTCAGCCCGTAACTATTGAGAATGGCTCTGGATTCGATCAGTGTTTTTTCGATCAGATCAGGGAAAGCGACTTCGGGTGCCGAGCGGGTGATGATGGTCAGATAGAGCGTGCGGTTTTTCTTGACCGCCGTCTGTGCTTCGGGATCCTGATCGATCACCAGTCCCGGCTGTGCATCCACCTGATAGACCGAATCCAATTCATAATCAAAAGACTGGGCTTTTAGTATGCGGACAGCATCTTCAATCACCAACCCCTTCAATTCCGGAACCGGAATCGTCTGATTGTGCCGGGTATAAAACCGCAGACTGAAAAACACAATGAGAACAAGTGCGCCTAAACTGATCAGTGCTGCAATCAGGTTTCGTCTGAATGTATTTGTCCGTAAATATGCCAGGAATTTTTTCATAATCATCCAATCGTTATATTTGCTATCCCAAGTTGGTCTTAAATAAATATATGAAAGCAAAAATAGCATTAATTACCGGTGGTTATACCGATGAATCTGAAATTTCGTTCAAAAGTGCGGATTTCGTTTATTCCCAACTGGATCACAACCGTTACGAGATCTATAAAATCGTGATTTCGGTGGGGGAGTGGTACCATCCATCGGATGACGGAACGCACTATGTGATTGATAAGAATGATTTCTCACTGGTACTGCCCGACCGGACCGTCCGGTTTGATCTTGCTTTTGTTATGCTGCACGGCAGCCCGGGTGAGGATGGACGCTTGCAGGGATACCTGGACATGGTGGGTGTACCCTACACCTCCTGCGACGCCCTGACTGCATCTATGACCATGAACAAGGCTTATACCAAAGCCGTATTGCAGGGTATTCCGGACCTGCACATGGCCCGATCGGTCCAATTGTTTGAAGTGCACAGGCCCCGGGGAGCGGAAATGGTTCAGGCGGCACTTTCCCTGCCCTATTTTGTCAAACCCAATGCAGGGGGGAGCAGTATAGGAATGTCCAAAGTGACCGATCCGGAAGGATTGCAGGCAGCGCTGGATCTGGCTTTTGAGGCGGCAAATACCGGGAGGCAGGTGATTGTGGAAGAATTTGTCAAAGGCCGGGAATTTTCAGTCGGTATCTTTAGGCGCCTGGACGGCAGCTTATTGGTGCTACCGACCTCCGAGGTGGTCACCAGCCGTGAATTTTTTGATTATGAGGCCAAATACACCCCTGGCCTGACCCAGGAAATCACGCCTGCAGACCTGAATGCTGAACAGCGGCAGCGGGTCGTCCGGCTAGTCCAGGAAATTTATACCCGTCTGAATTGTAAAGGCATGGTGCGGGTGGACTTTTTCATTGAGTCGGAAACCGATCACTTTTTCTTTATCGAGATCAATACCGTTCCCGGCCAAACGGCCCAGAGCTTCATTCCCCAGCAGGTGCGTGCCGCAGGCATGACGGAGACTGATTTTTACGGGGAGCTGATCGAGGTGGCGCTGGCTTCCCGGAAATAATCCGAAACCGGTTTTCTGAGGAAGTAGTGTTTTTGCAAAACATAAACATATTCGCAAAACACGAACATAAAATAGGCCTGGTCTTAAAACAACAATTCCGCAAATCGGATAGAATTTGCGGAATTGTTGTTTTAGGGAAATTGCACTATTGCTATTTTATTCCACTCGGTTCTTAGCTTCCATTGCCTTACGGATCTTGCTGTGCTTCTTGCCATAGGCAAAATACAGACCGATACCGATAGCCATCCAGATGG
>JBEBWT010000008.1:0-70136 GCA_040392005.1 Parapedobacter defluvii | reverse complement strand
GACCGGCAAGTCCCAAAACTGGACAAGAAACCAACTAACCAATTATAAACCACATTAAAGGCGCCGGGAGGGCGCCTTTTTTATTTCAGTTTCTCAATCTCTTCCACCGAAAGACCGGTACTTTCAGCAATATGACATGAACTCTCCCTTCGCTAAAGCTGCGGTTTCCTAAAATACCTTTACAAAATCAAAACTGAAGCCTGGTTCCTGATGTTTGATCTGGTTACCGACTATATTGCCGGAGACCGAACCACCATTGAACCGGAAGGCAATGGTATTCCCGGATTTGGTGAATGTACCCTTTATCTCCTCTGTTTCGCCCACCGGATTGGTGTTTGAAGCTGTCACCTTACTCAGAATGGTGAATGTATTATCTTCATAATTGAGCCTCAGATTATAGATATAATTTATAAAGAACTCACCATCGGCACCAGTAGTCGCATAGCTCGTACCCTCATATAATTCAATGCGGTTTTTATCATTGGTCTTGTCGATCGTGGCCTGTATCGAATGTCCGGGAATAAAAAAAGAAATCACCGGTTTTTTTCCGTCCATATCGATACTAAACCGCAGATGCACCGAGGAGGCATCTCCAAACAGGATGTCATGGTAGTCTGTTGCGGGTTCTATCGTGATGTGGCAGGGCAATGTGTACACCTCTCCATCAAAATGCACGATAGCTTTGGGATTGCCCGGTACAAAATCCAACTCATAATAGCCGGATGAACCGACCATCACGCCTACATACTTTCCTGTATTGACCAACTCTTCAGCTCCGCAGCAGTCTTTTTTCTTGCCACATGCAAAAAAAACCGAGACCACCATTATCAAAAGCAATTGGTTTTTCATATTCTCTTATTTTGAGTTTCGGTAATCCTCAAAACTACAAAGACCCTGCCTGACCAGCAATACCAATTTTTTGGTATTTTTTACCGCCGCATGTGTTTCACATTCGCGCAGAAAATGTAAATTGGTCCTGTGAAAATACGTCGGCTACGGTGCGTGCAAATTGCACTTTTCGTTCGGTTTATACTGCCACGATCACCAAGACCGTAACCGTTAGCTGTGATTTTATGGAACGACACGCATACTTCAAACTTTTTCACGGCATCGGGACGGCTGACTATGATCTATTGACCCAAAACCTGAAAACAAAGACTTTTAAAAAAGGGGACTTTATAACCATTCCGGGACAAATCCAACGGGAACTTTATTTTGTAAAAAGCGGTGTTCAAATGTCTTTCTTTGACACTGACAGTAAAACACACGTTATTGCATTTACATATCCACCGAACCTGTGTGCAATTCCCGAATCTTTTCAGTTTCAAATCCCTTCAAAATACTTTCTGACTTGCCTTACAGACAGTAAATTGGACTGCATCACTTTTGATGAACTGCAAAAACTTTTTAACCAATCACAGCAAATTGAGCGACTTTTCAGACGAATGACAGAAGCCGTTCTGGCAGGGATGATCAACCGGCACCTCGAAAGGCACAGTATGACCATTGAAGAACGATACAAAACATTCTGCCAACGCAGTCCGCACTTGCTCCAACTTGTCCCTCACAAATACATCGCATCTTATTTGGGCATTGACCCGACCAATTTCAGCAAGCTGTTTAATAGTGTAAAATTCTAATGTTGGTATAGACCAAGATTTATTTTCCGGACGCTTGCAAACTTTGCAAAAAAAAGATATGGTAAATCATTGGCTTGACAAATCAGCGTATCCGTTCGCTTCAAACTATTTTGACATCAACGGGCAGAAATTGCATTATATTGACGAAGGAAAAGGTGAAACAGTTTTGTTTGTCCACGGAACGCCTTCGTGGAGTTTTGACTATCGCAACATTATTAAAAAATTAAAGACGGACTACAAGTGTATTGCGATTGACCACATTGGTTTCGGACTTTCAGACAAACCCGAACATTACGATTATTCCACCCAGAACCACAGTAAAACGCTTGAAAAATTTGTGCTTGAAAAACGGTTGGACAACATTACACTTGTTGTTCACGATTTTGGCGGTGCTATCGGATTGAACTTTGCCATTCGACACCCTGAAAAAATAAAGAATTTGGTTGTTCTCAATTCTTGGTTGTGGAGTAGTAAAAGCGACCCCGACTTTATTAAGTTGAGCAAGATTTTGAAAAGCCCGTTGCTTCCATTTTTGTATCGATATTTCAACTTTTCGCCAAAATTTATTTTACCAAAATCCTTTGGCGACCACAAAATTTCAAAGCAACTATTAAAGCAATATACCCAACCTTTTGCCAACAAAACTCAACGAAACGGCGCATTGGCATTTGCCAGGTCATTGCTGAAAGACCAAGATTGGTTTGAAGAGCTCTGGAGTAAACGTCAAACAATTTCAAACAAGCCGACATTATTCATTTGGGGCATGAAAGATCCCGTTATTAAACCACATTACCTTAACAAATTTCAAAGCAGTTTTACCAATTCAACGACCGTAGAGTTGGAAACAAGCGGGCATTATCCACAGGAAGAACAGGCGGACACAGTAATTAAAGTAATGCTTGATTTTCTGACTGACAAGAAAAACCACGATAGCAGTTTGGTAAAAGCGCGGAGTAACGGCTAAATTGAAAGGATCATCCAAGAGGTCAATGTTTTTGTTGAAAACACCTTCTCAATATTCGTAGTCGCAGTGGGTAATTTGGAATTGGTGTTTATAAATTTACCTCTTCTCTTCAATTCACATAAATAAAAGTGTTCTCCAGGTTGAGAATATCCTTCAATATTATAAACATTAGCTTGCATAAAAAAAACTGAATATCAGAATTTTCTATTGCGGCATAACCAATACCCAAAGTTCAAAAAAGACGGATAACTTCTATTTGACCCTGGCCGCCACCGCGGCTTCCGCTTCCGCTACGATTTCCTCCGGCAGACGCCCCGCTGGTTCTATGGGCGTCAGCACCTCCCAGGTCATCCTTACAAAGGTGTCGATCGGAAAACCTCCGTAGCGCTGCATGCGCCAGGAGTTATTGATGGCAATGGGCACCACCAATGCTTCCGGTACTTTTTTCAGGATGGTCGCAATCCCGCCCTCCTTAAAGGGTTTCATCACACCGGTGCGGGAACGGGTACCTTCGGGGAAAATCACGGTGGACCAGGTATTGGCTTTCATATTGCGGGCCAGCTTCAGGATTTCCGCAATGGCCTGCTTGGAATCTTTCCGGTCAATATTCGCCCCTCCCCCATGCTTCAGATTGAAAGAAATGCTCGGAAGTCCCTTCGTCAATTCGATTTTGGAAATAAATTTGGCGTGATGCCGGCGCAGATAATAGATCAGCGGGGGAATATCGAACATGCTCTGGTGATTGGCCACAAAAATAATAGGCCGATCGGTTGGAAGCTGCTGCTGATTGATAAACCGGACGGTATTGCCCAGAATATAATAACTCCTCATCAGAAAATAGTTGAGGGTATCCACCGACCATTTATGGGCTCCATAGCCCCCTACTTTCAGACAGATCCATTGGATAACGTGAAAAACCAACAACAGCAAGCCAAAAACCGTATAGAAGACCGGTGTCAGCAGGTAGCCCAGAAATTTCTTCATTTCGAAAAGCTTGCTCTTACGGTGATATTCGCTGTTTTGTTGCGGGAAGTGGTATTGAATACACCACCGTAGGAATATTCCTCGTTGTCATTCTGTCCCGTAATCTGAAAAATACCCAGATCCGCTTTCACCAGCTTGCCCAGTGAAGAGCCGGCCTCTTTGGCAATATTGTGCGCACGCTGCCTGGCATTGTCGGAAGCCTGCGAGATCAGTTCCAGTTTCAGATCTTCCAGTTTGGAATAATAGTAGCTGGGTGACTGTGAGGACAATTCAATGCCCTGGGAAATCAGGGTAGAAATCTCCCGTGAAGCATTATCCACTTTGTCCAGATCCCTGGATTCCACACTGACATTCTGGGAGAGTGAATAACCGGTGAAGGTTTGATAACTCCTGCCGTTATTGTCATAATTATAGGAAAATTCACGGTTGATGTTCACAGCATCAAAGAGGATCTCCTCCGCAGCAATGCCCTGACCGATCAGAAAATCCCTGACAAGCTGCCGATCCCTTCCCAATTGCTCGGAAGCAACACTCAGATCCATCGATTTACGGCTGAAATAGGCTGTCCATTTCACCAGGTCGGATTCAAAATCCATCCGGGCATTACCGGTCACATTGATGTTATTGGAGACTCTGTATTTATATTTATAGGCATCGCCCAGTATCCAGGCAAATATGATCAGTGCAATTCCTGCGATCAGACTGACAATAAAACTATTTGATTTCATAACTTCCTGTTTAGAATACAATATTACAAAATAAAATTCAGAGCTTGCCCGCTGCATCCAATTCTTCGGCCACCTCGTCCTGATCCGGCAGGTGGGGTTCACCCAGTTCCTGGGGTTTGAATATAAAATAGGCACCGCACAATGCTACCAGTAAAGCAATCAGGTAAAACAGCAGACTGATCAGCACAGCCAGATGGGTGTCCAATCCAAAATAAGTGGCACCAAACACATTGGCCATTTCACGCAATCCCAGACCCCCGGTCGAAAACGGCACAATCGCCACCAGGGAAGACAAAAGAAAAGAGAAAAGATAAGGGGAAAATTTACCTTCATAATCCAGGGCATACAATAGCAGAATCACCGTGATGATCTGGAAGGACCAGGCAGCGACCGCTTTGAAGTGACTGATAAAAAACCCGGCCACAAACTGCTTGAAAAAACGCATCAGCACCAGATAATAAAGGCCCGTACCTGCAAATACAACTGAAGCCGGGACCCAGTTGGGTATTCCAAGCTGGGGCAAAAAAACGATCAGCGCAGCTGTAATCAGGCTGAGGGCCCATAACCCGCTGAGCCGGTCAAAGAAAATGGCCGAAAACAGCTCCTTACCCCGCACTCCGAACTTCTTTCGCAGAAAATAAAACTTATAGCCATCCCCGCCTATTCCGCCAGGCAGAAACATATTATAAAACAAACCTAACAGGAAAAGTTTGAAATTGTACTTTTCATTGATCGGCAGGCCAATGCTCCTGAAATAACCATACAGACGTGAAGATGCGATCAGTTGCGACACAATATAGGCCAGCAAGGCCAAAAACAAATAGAGGAAATTGGCGCGAAGCAGTGCATTCCGGACCTCGGAAAAATCGACTTTGGTCGAGACCCAGTACAGGGCCACCATCGTCACCGCTACTTTCAGAAAGGTCTTTGCAATGCGTCCGTATTTCTTTCTCCGCTTTATATTTTCTTCCATAAAATTGCTGGTATCACATTCAAATCTCTATCTTTACCGTACAAATGTACAATTAGATAGGACAATACAAAAAGCATATCCATGAACAGGACAAAATTCAGCACACCGATCGTTCCGACTATTATAGCTGCCTTCGCTGTATGGCTGCTGGCCGGCTGCTCTACCCTGAAAAGTCCGGCAGATGGCAGTCCGACCGCATTGGAGTGGAAAAACGGGGTGAAGGGCACCTGGCTGCTGACCTCGATCGACAAGGATCATTTTCCACCCGAGTATTCGGTAAAATCTCTGTTTGAGGAGGCTCCGCCTGAATGTTTCCTGCAAAGTACCTGGCACCTGCCGGCAAACGGCATGGGGCAGATCCGCTTTGCCTCGGAAGGCCGTCTGTGCGCTCCGGGGGCGGTACGAAATATACAGTGGTCCATTTACAATCCCGGTAAGGATCAGGGGGAACTGCAATTTCAACTCAAAAAAATCTATCCGGGGGACAATCCGAAGAATGTGCTGACCGGTTATCGCCTGGACCTGGCCTATGCCGATCAGGAAACCCTACGCATGGTCATGGATGTGCCACTGAGCGGAGTCACCGGCAAGCTCATATTCCATTTTAAAAAATTGCAATAACATCCCCGGGGGGCGATACCCCGATGAGCCTGACATGATCAAAAAATTCCGATGAAACCCGACATGATTTAACGTATTCAGATGAAAGGAATCATTCTGGCCGGAGGATCCGGCACCCGACTATATCCGCTGACGCTGGCATTGAGCAAACAACTGATGCCGGTGTATGACAAACCTATGATCTATTACCCCCTGTCCACCCTGATGCTGGCCGGGATCCGGGAAATACTGATCATTTCCACCCCCCGGGACCTGCCCGGTTTCCAGCGGCTATTGGGCGATGGCTCTGCACTGGGCTGCCGCTTCTCTTATGCGGAGCAGGTAGAACCAAACGGACTCGCACAGGCTTTTGTGATCGGAGAAGAATTTATCGGGGACGATCCGGTGGCTTTGATACTGGGCGACAACATTTTCTACGGGGATGGGTTGTCAAAAGTATTGCAGAGCAGTGTAAATCCGGATGGAGGCATTGTATTCGCCTATGCGGTCAGTGACCCGGAGCGCTATGGCGTGGTCACTTTTGATGAAAATTTCATGGTAAAATCCATTGATGAAAAGCCCGAAAAACCCCGATCCGATTATGCAGTGCCCGGGTTGTATTTCTACAATAATGAGGTGGTGCAGATTGCTAAATCCATCCAGCCTTCCGCAAGGGGCGAATATGAAATCACCGATATAAACAAAACATATCTTGAACGGAACAAACTAAAAGTAAGTGTGTTCAGCAGGGGCATTGCCTGGTTGGACACGGGCACCTTTACCTCCCTGATGCAGGCCGGACAGTTTGTGCAGGTGATCGAGGAAAGACAGGGACTGAAGATAGGCTGTATTGAGGAAGTGGCTTACAGGATGAATTTTATTGGCGCGGATCAACTCCGGGAAATCGCACAGCCACTTTTTAAAAGTGGTTACGGACAATACTTGATCAGATCGGTTTTGAAAGAAAAATAATGGCAACAGCACAAAAGACAGCTTTAATTACGGGCATTACGGGACAGGACGGAGCGTACCTGGCGGAATTTTTATTGAAAAAGGGATATAGTGTCCACGGCCTCAAACGCCGCAGTTCTTTGTTCAACACGGACCGCATCGATCATCTGTACCAGGATCCCCATCATCCGGACCGCAAATTTACCCTGCATTATGGGGATCTGACCGATTCTACGAATCTGATCCGGATCATTCAGGAGACCCAGCCTGATGAAATCTATAATCTTGCGGCGCAGAGTCATGTAAAAGTGAGTTTTGACACGCCTGAATATACTGCCAATGCGGACGGTCTGGGCTGTCTTCGCATACTGGAAGCCATCCGGCTATTGGGAATGCAGAAAAAATGCAGGTTTTACCAGGCGGCTACTTCTGAGCTGTACGGACTGGTGCAGGCTGTTCCCCAGAATGAAAGTACGCCCTTTTATCCGAGGAGTCCATATGCTGCTGCCAAACTATATGCCTATTGGATCACGGTCAATTACCGGGAGGCTTACGGTTTGTATGCCTGCAATGGTATTCTTTTCAATCATGAAAGCCCAGTGCGCGGAGAAACCTTTGTAACCAGGAAAATCACCCGTGCCGTGGCCAGGATCGCACTGGGACTGCAATCCGAAATGTACCTGGGCAATTTATCCGCCCAAAGGGACTGGGGACATGCCAAAGATTATGTGGAGGCCATGTGGCTGATGTTGCAGCAGGATAAAGCCGAAGATTTTGTCATCGCTACCGGCGTGACGACCACCGTACGTGATTTTGTGCGTTACAGCTTTGCAGAAATAGGTGTAGAGGTGGAATTCAGCGGCAAGGATTTGCAGGAAAAGGGAGTGATTATTGATATAGATGAAGAACGGCTCCGCCATGCGGGTGTGGCAAGCGACCACCTGCGTCTGGGCCAAACCGTCATAAAGGTGGATCCAAATTATTTCAGGCCCACAGAAGTGGATCTCCTGATCGGGGATGCCAGCAAAGCAAAAAAAGAACTGGGATGGGAACCCAAATATGATCTGGCCGCCCTTATCAAAGAAATGGTCGAATCTGACCTGCACCTGATGAAAAAGGAGGAATATCTCAAAGCCGGGGGGTACAAACCGCTCAATTATTTTGAATAGTTCTCTTGTTTTATGCGTAAATCTTCAATTATTCCAAATAGAATGGAACAGTTTTTGTTTGACAATCTGATGATAAATTTCAACCCGGATTCATTGTGTGTATTCGGGGTTTAATGCAGATTGTGGAATAATAATAGTTAATGCAGAAAGCCGAAAGAAAAGCTGAAAAGGTTGTATTCATGCAGAAAGTGGATCCGTTGGCGTATCACGATGCAGATTTCTCCGCTGATGAGGAGTCAGAAGAGGTGCCTGCAAAACGTGACACCACAAAAATATATTTTTTCATACTGGCAATTTTAGCCCTGCTTGCTACAAACGTTTATTTCTATATCAAGTACCAGGCATCCGAAGAACATGCCTATGGTATCCGTACGGAAATGGTTTATATGCAGGATGAAATCGATCGGATTGAAGCTGAATTGAACCGGCTGACCAGTGAAAATCTGGACCTCAGCCAGTCACTGCAAGTCTCAGAAGACAGTGTCCGTTTTCTGATTGCCCAATTGCGGGAAAAATTGGGACAGCAAAACCTTACGCGCATAGAACTGACCGAGGCCCAGCAGGAAATTGACCGGTTGAGAGAAGATGTGATCCGGTATAAGGACGAACTTGTCCTGATCAAATCCCACAATTCACTTCTGTTATCCGAGAATGAGTCACTGGCAAAAGAGGTAACTGCCAAAGAACTGCAGTTGAATGAATTGCAGGAAGAAAACCTGGAATTATCGGACCAGATCCGATCAGCAGCTGTCCTCAAACTCTCCAATATCAATGTGATGGGGATCCGGGAACGAAGGGGGAGCAAGGAAGATGTGGATGACAAGGCCCGTAGAGTGGACCGTTTCCGGATTGTCTTTACCATTGCGGATAATGCGCTGGTGGAAACAGGAAATACTCCGATCTATATGCGCATCATCGACCCGAACGGCAATCTCAAAACGATGGAGAACCAGTCTTTTGAATTGTCAGGAAACCCGATGCAATACACCGACAAGACCACGATTGATTTTACCAACCAGGGCGAATCCTACACCCTGGAATGGGTAGATCCAAAGGGATTCAAAAAAGGCACCTATACCATTGTCCTCTATACGGACAATTCAACGATGGGCAGAAGCAGCATCGTACTCAACTGATACTTGTCCGCAGCACTCCAGGATTTTGCAACAACTTCTTAATCGGGGTCAATCTTTCAGGGGAAGCTGAATAAAAAATGAGGTCCCTTTACCAATGGTCGTCTGATACGTGATGGTCCCCCCCATTCCTTCAACTGCACGCTTTACGAATGCCAGGCCCAGCCCTGTCCCGGAACTCTTGGTAGTAAAATTGGGCTGGAACAGTTTCTTGCGCATTTCGTACGAAATTCCCTCCCCATTGTCCCTGATTTCTATAAAAGCACGTTTTCTGTGGGTGGATACATTGATCCGGATCTGGCAGCGCCTTTTGTTGATTACCGCTTCGATCGAATTCTTGATCAGATTGTTAAATGTCCTCAGTAACTGATCCTTATCACCTTCAATAAACAGGGGTCCGGATTCTTCCCTGCCGGAAATCATGATGGTCACATTGTTGTAACTGTCAAATACCCCTGCGGAATGATCGAGGACTTCCATCAGGTCAAATATTACAAACTGTGCATCCGGCATTTTGGCAAAATCTGAAAATTCTTTGGCAATGTGTGTCAGGCTATCAATCTGTTCGATAAAGGATTCGTTAAATCGTTTGAAACGCTGATCAAATTCCGGATCCCGATCCTTCCAGGAGCGCTCCAGTTGCTGCATTCCCAGTTTCAGGGGAGTCAGCGGATTCTTGATCTCGTGCGCCACCTGCTTGGCCATCTCTTTCCAGGCGGACTCACGTTCCGATTCCATAATCTTCTGGGCACTTTGTTCCAGTTCGGCAATCATCAGGTTATATTCCCTGATCAGGCTGCCGATTTCATCGTTTCGCCTCCAGAAAATAGGTTCATTCTGCTTGCCGATCTTCGTCTTTGCCAGACTCCGCTGGACCAGCAGCAGGGGCGCAGTGATTTTGTTTGCAACGAAAACGGCAAATAATCCCAGCACCAGAATGACCAGTGCATAGATATTGATCAGGGTATTGAGCAAGCTTCCGATGTTTTTATCAAATTCCTGCTGGCTCATATAATTGGGCAGGCTCAAAAAAGCCATCGGTTCATAGGATGCGTTCCGGATACTGGTATAGGCTGTAATATAGTTAAGTGACCCGATATTTTCTCCCTGTACATATTGGGACCGGGCATAATATCCCAGATGATCCAACGCCCGCGGATTGATATAATCAGAGATCAATTTCAGATCATAAATGCGTGGCTGGGTTGTATAAATCAACTGACCATCCGTGTTATAGAGATTCAGATCCAGTGCATTGGACTCGGCAATGACACGGAACTTTTCAATATCTTCCTGTCCGATCACAACATCATTTCTCAAAATCTGGGATTCCAGCCCTTTGGCGATCTCCCAGGCATTCTTCGAAATCGTGCTTTCCTGCTGTTCCACAAACTGGCTGCTGACACTCCAATAAGTGATCAGGCCCGCTATAATCAAGGTAAAAACAACCGCAGCAACAATAAACAACTGAATCCGGGTGCTGTACAGGGTTCTGTTTGAAAGCAGGGAAAAATTCCACCGGAGATTCCTGAAACTGAAATTGTTTTCATTGAGGGTAGTAATCAGCCAGGTCAGAAATGAAACCACAATGAAAAATACCAGAAATACCAGAAAAAAGAAAGAAAGTGCGGCAAATTGCATCCATACTCCATGCTGGGGTTTACTCAGAACGATCGTCGTACGCTGATTGGGTTTATAGGCCATGTGGGAGAATCCATGATCCCTGCCCACTTTTTTAAACTCCCGGATTCCCAGCGGAAAATATACGCTGTCACTTACAGGATACACGTATTTTCCGGTTTGATTGATCAATTGACCGGAGCGGTAAAAGGCAAAAGCATACGTGGCGATCCCTTCGGTCTGGCGCAGATTGAGGCGGCTGTCTGCCAGTACCCCCGGATAGGATACATACTGGCTGAATGATCGGTTCTGCATATCGAGCAGCAGAATCCCCAGAAAATCGTCCCCCACAGCAATCGGAAACAACGCAAAATATTCAAAGTTGCCAAAACTGCTGTTGCTCCTGTAAAAATTTTCAGAAACCTTGATCGCTCCGGAAATGACCCTGTCCCTGTAAATAGACAGTTTGTCCCTGGGACTGGACCCGATCGGCAACAATTGGGCATTGTACAAATCAGCCGTAAACTCGTATTTGGAAAGGTAACCACTGAAATAAACGGTTTTCAGATGCTCATTGACCTGATCCCTTGATTGCGGATCGGGTTGTCTGAAATAATCCCTGATCGCAGAGTCCGCAAGGATCTCTTTTTCAAGATCTATAAATAAGGCAAGCGCATTGGCATCATCCACATCCTCCAGCTTCAAAATAGCCAGTTTCTGGGTCTCTTCCCTCTTCTGACGCTGGAATTCACTCTGCTTCAATGATGCAATCGTTGCGATCAGCAACAGGACCCAGATGCCAAAGGCAAAAGTAAAACGCTTGCCCGAACGGGAAAACCAGGAAATCAGGAATATCAACCCGGAAAGCAACAGAAAATAAATATCCGGTTTTCCCAACAACTGCATAATACCGAGAATCAGCAAAAATATACCTGCCTGCAATCCATAAAATTTCCGGGCCGGCAGTTGTGTCAATTTCCCAAGATAGGAAGCTACCGCAATGGCAAACAGCATGCCCAGCATTCCCAGACAGAGTGCGAATATCCCTACCCAACTATACAGGTCCAGGTTGAGAATATCTGTGACATCAAAATTGATGATCGAATGATTGACCAGGTCATGAAATGTATTGCTCAGAAAATGGGCAATTGCAAACAAACAGATCGCGATCAGCGACAGCAAGGCAACCGCACCATATATATTCTTGAAAATCTGGTGGATTTTCAGCTTTTGCCGGATGATAAATATGAATCCAAGAAACCAGGTGAACAAGGCAATGTTGATAAAAAACCCACCCAAATTGGGAAACAATGCACTGGAAGCATAATACTGGGGATTAAAAATCCCGATACTAAAGCTGGAGGTATTCGAGTTGAACGTTAATTCTGCCAGCCGAAGACCGCTCAGGATTGCTCCAAACAACACAACAGAAAGCCAGCCATGTCCCATATTTGCCAGGACCATACAAAACAGATGGACCAGCAATAAGGTGGACAACCCTCCCAGAAACCACATCCACAATTCCAGATCCGAATAAAAGTTATCAAACTGGTTCGCATTCAGTTTGACCGCAAAAAGAAACTGGCCCGCCTGATTCCGGATATTATAAACCAACCGGTCACTATAATCGGCAATATCCAGATGATTGGTACCAATAAGATCTTCCGAAAACCGATTCCTGAGATATTCGTTTGTTCGCTGGTATTCGGCTTTGATGGGAATATAAAACACGGCTGAAAAATCAGCCTCTTTATGTTGAATGGCATGATACCAGCCATTGTCCAGCCGCAGCGTAAGGGAAGGTTGACTGGGTCCCCGGAAATCTTCGGGCATCAGCTTTTCCGAAGACCAGAATTGCAAGTCATTGCCCGTATAGGTATAGACCAGAATATGGTGTCTATCGGTCAGATAAGCAATGATTTGCTCTGCATACTTCCGGTCAGTTGATGAGGTGGAACGGAGTTTTTCCATCCATTGCGCATCCGCAACGAAGGCAGCGATCACTTCCTCTTTGTGGCGTAGATTTTGTTCGAGTTTGCGGGCTTCCCGCTGCAGGATTTCATTCCGGTCATAGGTAAACCGGACCGTAACTGCCGTTACAAAAAAACAAACGGTCAATAAGACCAGTAACAACCTTATTTTGACAACAGTACTCAATCTGACATTCAATTAGCTTTTGCAAGATACAAAAAGCTAATAAAACGACCTAAAATTTGATACCGAGGGACAGACCGCTTTTGATGCCGGCCCAGGGACCACTGATCCTGGAATTGACACCATGTGCATGCACTGTGGGTTCAAACTTTACCATGGGTACGCTCAGGCCTTCGATCCGGTCTCTCAGTTCATCCTGCCACTCCTGGGACAGTGTTTCCGGCACCGTCGCATCCAGATTGCCCTTTGCGGAACCGTATGAGGCCCCGAGGAACCACCAGTCCAGGTAAACCGATTTACCAAAACGCCATTGGGCACCAAGCATCAGACCACCGGTGAAGCCTTTGATGCTTCCCTGTAAATCCATTTCCTTGCGCAGTTCGGTTTGTGTATCTTCATCCGTAATCGTCAGGAGGAAATCATCCAGCCGGAGATTGTATCTGCTGAACGACGTATAGGGCGCAATATAAAAACCCCTCGGGCCATCATGCCTGCCCAGATAAAACCGGATCTCCGGGGTCACGGCCGTCCCGCCCATTTGCAGGGATTGTAAATCACTGAAAGTGGCAGGGTCATCAATAATGGACTCCAGTTTATCCAGAAAAGGTACTGGTCCCTGGGGCATAAACCGTCCTGAAACTGCTACTGAAATTTTTTTGCTGA
The DNA here is from genome assembly GCA_040392005.1 of Parapedobacter defluvii. Classification (GTDB taxonomy): domain Bacteria; phylum Bacteroidota; class Bacteroidia; order Sphingobacteriales; family Sphingobacteriaceae; genus DASRQK01. The sequence goes on along the minus strand of JBEBWT010000008.1, from coordinate 56,557 downwards.
GCATCCGCTCGTATTGAAGCCCATAATTGTTGAGTACCATGGGGCTGAGATGCAGCTTGAGGACGTTTTTGTCGTAATCATGCTGCTGTGCCTGTACTTTTGGGCCAATAATGGTGAGTATCATCACCATTAGCAGTAGAGATTTGGCAAATTTCATAGGTCTTGCAGTTAAATTTGCAGCTAAATTTTAATGGGCGTCTTCCTGTTGGAATACCTTTGCGTTCAGGTATTCCCGGTTCAGCCGGGCAATATTAGTGAGTTTGATCCCCACCGGGCACTCAGCCTCACAGGCACCGGTATTGGTACAACTGCCAAAACCTTCGGCATCCATCTGTGCTACCATTGCCTGGGCACGGCTGTAACGTTCAGTCTGTCCCTGTGGCAATAATGCAAACTGGGAGACTTTGGCCGAAACGAACAACATGGCAGAAGCATTCTTACAGGCTGCTACACAGGCTCCGCAACCGATACAGGTGGCCGATTCAAAAGCCTCGTCCGCTACCACTTTGGGGATAGGGATCACATTGGCATCGGGTACCCCACCGGTATTGACATTGACAAAGCCTCCGGCCTGCTGAATCCGCTCAAAGGCCGAGCGATCAACCGCCAGATCCTTGATGACCGGGAAAGCGGATGCTCTCCACGGCTCGATCACAATGGTCTGCCCGTCATGAAAGCTGCGCATATGCAGTTGGCAGGTAGTCGTCCCCTGATTGGGTCCGTGCGGACGGCCATTGATATGCAGTGAGCACATCCCGCAAATCCCCTCGCGGCAATCATGATCAAAATGAATTGGGTCTTCATTCTTTCTGACCAATTCTTCATTGACCACATCCAGCATTTCCAGGAATGACATATCCTGTGAGATGTTATTTGCCTGATAGGTGACAAATCTGCCTCTTGTATCTGTGTTTTTCTGGCGCCAGACTTTCAGCGTCAGGTTCATGTTACCACTCATCTTATTTATGATTTTAACCTGAATATCCTGTTATTTATAACTGCGCTGGGTCAATTTGACATTTTCAAATACCAGCTCTTCTTTATGCAGGACTTCATCCTGCTGATCTCCTTTGAATTCCCATGCGGATACATAGGTGAATCTGTCGTCGTCCCGTTTGGCCTCCCCTTCTTCGGTCTGGCTTTCGATCCGGAAGTGTCCACCGCAGGATTCCTCCCGGTTCAGTGCATCGTCCACCATCAATTCGCCCAGCTCCAGAAAGTCTGCCACCCGGCCTGCTTTTTCGAGGGATTGGTTCATTTCCTCATTTTCACCCAATACCTTCGCATACGTCCAGAATTCTTCTCTCAATTCGCGGATCAATTCCTTTGCTTTTTTCAGTCCCTCCTCATTCCGGGCCATTCCACAGTATTCCCACATGATATGCCCCAGTTTTTTGTGGATATCATCGACTGTTTTGTTGCCTTTCAGGGACAAAAGGCGGTTGATCCGGCTCTCTACTTCCTGGCGGGTTTTCTCAAAGTTCGGATGGTTTTTGTTCACCGGATCGAAACCAAGTCCTGCCAGATAATCACCCACTGTATAAGGGATCACGAAATAACCATCGGCCAGACCCTGCATCAGGGCAGATGCCCCCAGCCGGTTGGCCCCGTGATCCGAGAAATTACATTCACCCAGTGCATACAGACCAGGCACGGTCGTCATCAGATTGTAGTCCACCCACAGTCCGCCCATTGTATAATGGACGGCCGGATAGATTCGCATCGGTTGTTTGTAAGGGTTTTCGTCGGTAATCTGATAGTACATATCAAACAGGTTGCCATATTTGGCCCTGACCGCATCTTCACCGAGGCGATTGATCGCATCTTCGAAATCCAGATAGACGGCCACACCCGAAGCACCCACACCACGGCCTTCATCCACCACTTCCTTTGCATTCCGCGAGGCTACATCGCGTGGTACCAGGTTACCAAAAGATGGATACTTGCGTTCCAGGTAATAATCCCGGTCCTCTTCTTTGATATCGGACACTTTAATTTCGCCACGGCGTAGTTTTTGTGCCAGTTCCACAGTTTTCGGAACCCACACCCTTCCGTCATTCCGCAGGGATTCCGACATCAGTGTCAGTTTGGACTGATGGTCACCGGTCACCGGAATACAGGTCGGGTGGATCTGCGTGTAGCAGGGATTGCCAAAGAAAGCACCCCTTTTGTGCGCCCGCCAGGCAGCCGTCACGTTACAGCCCATCGCATTGGTCGAGAGGAAAAATACGTTTCCGTACCCTCCGGTACAAAGCAGCACGGCGTGTCCGGCATGGGATTCGATCTCACCTGTCACCATATTGCGGGTGACGATCCCGCGGGCATGACCATCAATGGTCACCACATCCAGCATCTCGTGCCGGTTGAACATTTCCACCTTGCCGGCATGGATCTGCCGATTCAATGCGGAGTACGCTCCCAGCAGCAATTGCTGACCGGTCTGTCCCCTGGCATAAAAGGTACGGGACACCTGTGCACCTCCGAAAGAGCGGTTGTCCAGCAGGCCACCGTATTCCCTTGCAAAGGGCACTCCCTGCGCCACACACTGGTCAATGATATTGACTGATACTTCGGCCAGGCGGTAAACATTGGCTTCCCTCGCCCGGTAATCCCCACCTTTGATGGTGTCATAAAACAGACGATACACACTGTCACCGTCATTCTGGTAATTCTTGGCGGCATTGATCCCGCCCTGGGCTGCGATCGAGTGTGCCCTGCGGGGGCTGTCCTGATAGCAGAATGCCTTTACATTATAGCCCAGCTCACCGAGGGAAGCGGCAGCCGAGGCCCCGGCCAATCCGGTACCCACTACAATAATAGTATATTTACGTTTATTGGCCGGATTGACCAACTTGAGGTTAAATTTATGCTTTGACCATTTTTCGGCCAATGGACCTTCAGGTACTTTTGAATCTAACATAACTGTTTTATTATTTTAGAAAAAAGAAAAAGAGTGGCATTGCCGCAAATCCGGCCGGTATCAGCACCCCAAATATCCAGACACCGATAAATTTGATTACCGGCGCATATTTTTTATGTGAAAATCCCAGGGACTGAAATGCGCTTTTGAATCCGTGGATCAGGTGGAAGCCCATAGCGATCATGGCGATCACATACAGGGCCACCCAGTACCATTCCTGAAAAGTAAAATCCACTTGTTTGTAAAGATCACGCGCTTTGGTAATCTCCACTCCATTGTCAATGTATTTTACATAATCGTTGAATTCTACTGCCGCCAGTTCGGTAACGGTGGTTTCATTGGTCATCAGGTCGGTCCGGTACTCGATGTAAGGGACCTGGTCATTATGGTATTTCCACCAGAAATGGTTCATGTGGGTCACGATAAAGACCAGCAATACCGTCCCCAGCAAGCCCATATTTCTGGAATTCCAGGCACTGTTGGCCGCGCCATTGTAGGATGCATAACCGATCGGGCGGGCTTTTTTGTTGCGCAGAGTCAGGATCAGGGCATAAACGGCATGGATGATGATCGAACTGTACAACAGATAGGAAACCACCTTGATAGGTGTAAAATGGGTCATGGTATAGGCATAATCATTGAAAGCCTTCCCACTATCACTATAAAATAACTGGAGGTTGCCGATCAGGTGCACAATCAAAAACATGCACAAGAATAAACCGGTCAGACTCATGATCAGTTTCTTCCCTACTGTGGAAGACAACAGATGTTTACCTTTGCTCATTATCTATATTGATTAATCTATGTTGATGATTTACTTAATTTTGGTAAGCAAATCTACCAATTGATTCTATATAGTAAAAAACAAAGGTGAAAAATAAACAATTTAGAATTATTCTAAGCTGTTTGGGTCAATAAAGGTGCCTGTATCGGGCAGACTTGTGGCAACCTTTTCAAATATTCGGAATGAATTAGAACAAACGCAGACCAACCCCAACCGTCCAGACATTGATTTTCTGTTCCGGACTATTATCCTTGGTCAGGCTGCTCATCGCATGTTCATAGCGGACATCTGCCCTGAATTTACCAACATCCAGCCCGACTCCGCCTACTAATGCGACAGTATTGTTCTTATATTCATTGATATCAATCACCTGCTCCAGCGCATCCCCCACTTTTTTATCCACAACAAAAGAGACCAGCGGGCCGGCCTGAAAGCGCAGTCCTACCGGGCCCAATCCCACTCTGGAACCCAGTAATATCGGCAAATCGAGGGAGGTAAAATTGACATCGGCCTTTACATCATTGGCATTGACCACAAAACTGGCTTCAGAGGTCTTGCCGGTCAGGTATAATTCCGGCTGCACATGGATTACTCCCCCGATGCGGGTCCAGATACCCAGCTGATAGCCCGTTTTGTTGTCGGAAGATAACCATCTGTTGTCCTCAGACTTCAATTTTGAATAATTAAATGCACCCTTGATACCAAACTGGAACATGCCCTGTGCCTGCGCACCAATGACGGCAAAGAATACAAAAACAAATACCAAACTCAGTTTTTTTATGTTTTTCATAGCAATGATTTTTTTTATAACTGTACAATTTTTCACAAATCCGACAAATTTCGAGCCAAACGAATTACCTGAGTTCTTCCCGGCCCAGCAATTCTGCCTGCTGCCGTTCATCAATCACAACCGCCAGATAGTTTGATGGCTGGCTTTCGTTTTTGAGACGGTCCAGTGCGGTCACCACATACACATAACGGGCTTCTTTCCTGATCCGGCTGTCCGTATAGGACAATTGATCCGGCTGATAGGAAATATGCAATATATTCCGCGGATCGTCCAGATTGATATTTTCACCCTCATTGAACCGGTATACGACGTACCCATAAGCAAATTCTCCATCTTCAGCGGTATCCGGGGCCAGCCAATCCAGTTTGATGGCCGCTCCATCATTGATCGTAATGGCGGTCAGCCCGGAAGGAGATTGGGGAGGAACACTATCCAGCCACAACATAAGCGGAGGCAGTGCTTTGTATTTGTAAAGATCGTACTGCAATGAATCCCGGATGCCCGCCAGATTTCCGACGATGGATTTGGAGCTGTAAAATACACTGCCCTGGCTCTCGGAGCGGTCCCTCAGATAGCGGATCTGGTCCGGAATCTGGCTCCTATTTTTCCAGCCCTCCGTATTATTGTCTGCCCGGTAAGAGGCATGACCTATATACAAATGCCGCCCATAGGTATGCCGGCTCCACCAGTCCACCAGTTTTTCATAGGGTGCTGCCCGGTAATTGAATGGAAAATACAATTGCGGAGTTACATAATCCACCCAGCCTTCGGAAGTCCAGCGGATCGCATCCGCATACAATTGCCGGTAACCGCTGAAGCCATTGCTCTCTGAACCCTGGGGATGATCCCTGACATTATCCCAGATCCCGAAGGGGCTGATCCCAAAACGGATATATTGCTTGGTCGCCCGGATACTGTCAGAAAGCGCGTGGACCAGCAGATTGACGTTATTCCGCCTCCAGTCGGCCACTGTACTGAATCCGGCACCATATTTCCGGAAAGTTTCCGTGTCCGGAATCGGCTTGTTCCCGTCCGGATAGGGATAGAAATAATCATCAAAATGTACTCCATCAATATCATATTGCCTGACTACATTGAGTATCACCTGGATAATATATTCCCGGACCTCTGGAATACCGGGATTGAACCATTTCTTGCCTCCATAGGTAAAAAACCACTCCGGCTTCTTTCTGGTAATATGATCGGGGCTGACATTCGCCTGTACCAGGTCAAAGGTCGCCCGATAGGGATTGAACCAGGGGTGCATTTCCATCCCCCGTTTATGGGCCTCTTCGATGGCAAACTCCAGTGGATCATAGTAAGGGTTGGGAGATTGTCCCTGCTTCCCGGTCAGGAAACGGCTCCAGGGCTCATCCCCTTTTCCATAGAAAGCGTCTGCGGATGGACGGATCTGTAAATAAATGGCATTGATACCGGCCCGTTGATGATTGTCCAGAATGTTGATCAATTCTGATTTTTGCTGTGCGATCGGCAGCCCGGACCGGGAGGGCCAGTCAATATTGGCCACGGTGGCTATCCAGACTCCCCTCAATTCCCGCTTGGGGGGGGGTGCGATTATATCATTTTCTTTTGTGTCAGCCTCTGCTGTCCCTACTGTCAATACTGTCAAAAAAACGGTCCCAAAAAAGGCAAGCAGCAAAATCAGATTTCTGAACATAAAAATGGAGCTATATCGGCATAATGTCATTCCATTGGTAAAATTACGAAAGATTATCGAATAGTATCCCATGCAATTTTATATCCCTGATATTTGCCTTATCTTTGTGATATTCGGGCTTCGGGCCTGTTGATTATTTTTGACCTATGTTGAGAGAACAAATTTCGGTATTTGATATATTTAAGATCGGCATCGGGCCTTCGAGTTCGCATACCCTGGGGCCCTGGCGTGCTGCGCAGCAATTCACCCGATCCCTGGAGCAGGCAGGTCTGGCCGGGGCCGTGGAACAGGTCAAGATACTGTTGTACGGTTCTCTGGCCAAAACCGGCATTGGGCACGGCACTGATGTAGCGATCCTGCTGGGACTGAGCGGGGATGATCCGGTGACTTTCGACGTAGATGATGTCACACCAAAAGTAGAACGCATCAAACAGGGCGGTATGCTGGAGCTGGGCGGACGGTATCCACTGGATTTTTCTTATAATGAAGATCTGATTTTTTTGTACAATGAAAGTCTGCCGGCGCATCCGAATGCCGTCACTTTTCAGGCTTTTCTTGCCGACGGACGGGCCTTCAGCGAAACTTATTATTCGGTGGGAGGTGGTTTTGTCGTCAAAGAAGGAGAGTCGGCCGCTGCACAACAGATGGTGGATCTGCCCTTCCCCATTGATACAGCACATGATCTTTTGCTGGGCTGTATGCGTACCGGCCTGAAAATTTCCGAACTGGTCATGGAGAATGAACATTCCTGGCGTTCGGAAGAAGAAACCAGAAATGGAATCATGGCCATTGTCGAAACGATGAAATCCTGCATCTACCGGGGTTGCCATACTTCGGGTATATTGCCTGGGGGGCTGAATGTCCAACGCCGGGCCTACGCACTCAATAAACGTTTGCTGCAAGGCAGGGAATACGGTAATTATGAGGAATGGGTACAGCGCATCCGGGAAGGCGGTTCTTCGTTTGAATACATTCTGGATTGGGTGAGCTGCTTTGCCCTGGCGGTCAATGAGGAAAATGCGGCATTCGGCCGGGTTGTCACCGCGCCCACCAACGGTGCGGCAGGAGTGATTCCGGCAGTATTGCTGTTCTATATTACTTTCAAGGGTGGGGACGACCCGGATAAAATCGTTCAATTTGTGGCTACTGCGGCCGAGATCGGAAGCATCTTCAAAAAGGGAGCCACCATTTCCGCAGCGATGGGCGGTTGCCAGGCGGAGATCGGGGTTTCCTCGGCCATGGCTGCCGGGGCCCTGACCGAGTGCCTGGGCGGCTCGCAGCGGCAGGCATTAATGGCGGCAGAAATAGCCATGGAACATCATCTGGGGCTGACCTGTGACCCGATCGGAGGACTGGTGCAAATCCCCTGCATAGAACGCAATACAATGGGTGCCATCAAAGCGATCACAGCCGCCCAACTGGCCCTGCAATCCAATCCGGACAAGGCCAAGGTCAGTCTGGATGCCGTGGTCAAGACCATGTGGGATACTGCCCAGGACATGAACGTAAAATACAAGGAAACCGCCGACGGAGGACTGGCCATCAATATCCCACTCAGCCTGCCGGAGTGCTGATCCAAAGGTCGGTTAGTTCCAGATGCCATCATACAGAATGAGCCGCGCTATTCCTGGACTGAACCGTATTATTAAATCAGCACAAAAACAATTATAGTGTTGTATAATCAAATTTGATTGTGTATCTTTGTACTAACAGTACCCATTTGCATACCATAAGAACTGCAGGTGGGTCATTTTTTTTTATAGCTATGTCAAATAAACCTGCATACAGCATAGCCGACCAGATCTCACTCTTAAAGCAACGGGGAATGTTGTTCAGAGATGAAAGCAATGCTCCTCATTTTTTAGAAAACATCAGTTATTATCGCTTAAAAGGTTATTGGTGGGATACGCAAAACGATTTCACAAACCATACCTTTCACGCAAACACCTACTTCGAGGATATTATCGCCCGGTACAATTTTGACCGACATTTACGGCTGATTTTGTTCGACGCTATCGAACGTATTGAAATTGCGTTACGAACAAAAATGATTTATAATTTGTCAATGGCGTACGACGGATTATGGTATCTGGACACTTCACTTTTCAGCCCTTCGCCTATTACGATAAACGGAACTACAAAAACCGTCCATCAAAATACAATTGAGGACCTGCACAAGGAATTTAACTGAAGTCAGGAAATTTTCATCAAAGACCATCGCTACCGCTACCCGAACCAAGATGCTGATGCCTGGAAAATTTTGGAAGTTGCGTCTATGGGAACACTTTCAAAACTTTACAAAAACCTAAACCATCAGCTCCCCGAAAAATCTGCGATTGCCAAAGAAATGGGACTAAATCTGCATAGTGAATTATCCAGTTGGCTGGAAGCAATTACTTATGTCAGAAATATTATTGCCCATCATTCAAGGTTGTGGAGTAGAAATATGGTAAAAAGACCTATTGAAAATTTGAAAAATCCCATCGGACAATGGTTTACTCATCCATTGACACAAGTCCAAACTAAAAAACCGTTTCTGATCATTTCCTGTATGGTTTATTTATGCAACGAAGTGACGCCAGGACATCAAATAAAAGCAAAAATTTTAGATCTGTTCAATAGCAACCCGGCTATTCCGATCTACAAGCTTGGATTTTTGAATAATTGGGAGAACGAACCTCTTTGGAGATAAAGAGCATCCGGGACCGATCACTTCCGCCAGCCATCAGTCATGATGAGCCGTACTATATAGACACGGACATATTTCTTCAGTTGCTTTCTGACCTTTCTCTACTGGGTTTGCTTGTATTGCTTGAGGAATTTATCCAGTTTCGGCGCGATGACCGCCGCACAGTAGGGATTGTCCGGATTGCGGTTGAAGTAATCTTTATGGTAATCCTCCGCCTCATAAAATTCAGAGGCAGGGGTAACCTCGGTAACGATGGGTGAATCAAAAACCTGCTCCTTTTCCAGGCCCGCAATCATCTCTTCCGCCATTCCCTTCTGCAATTGGTCATGGTAAAAAATAGCTGACCGGTATTGGGTACCCACATCATTACCCTGTCTGTTCAGGGTCGTAGGGTCGTGGGTCTTGAAAAATATCGCCAGCAGGGTCGCATATGAAACCCTGGATGGATCATATATAATATGGATCACCTCGGCATGTCCTGTTGCACCCGTACACACTTCCTCATAGGTAGGATTTACAGTTGTACCGCCCATATAGCCGGGAAGCACCTGCTCTACGCCTTCAACGCGCTGGAAGATGGTCTCGGTACACCAAAAACATCCCCCTCCAAAAGTTGCAATCATCATCGTCGTCAATAAATTCATAATACCACAAATTTACAAAAAAATTATCCGAATAATTGTTTTAGGGTAGGGATTGCAATAAACATTTTCCCACTATCGGGCAGTTTGATAAAATCGTACTGCTCATAAAATGCTTCGGCCTCCTCATCCATTGGATCCACGACCACGGCGAAGGAGCCGATTTCGTGCGATACCTCATAACTCCTTTTTAGCGCATCGATCAGCAGTATTTTCCCAATCCCCCTTTTCTGGTAATCCTTGTCAATGGCCAGCCGTCCAAGCAAGGTTGCCGGTATTGAAAAATAGGTTTTTGGCAGTTTTTTCCGGATATGATCCGGCAAAGAACCTAAAGGAATGCTGTTGTTTGACAGCGTATAATAGCCCTGGATCCGGTCTGTGCCAGGGTCGGTACTGCGGTCTACGCCGGGGACGTCACGGTCTGTACTGCGGTTGGTACTGCGGTCGGGCAATACAAAGCAGGCAGAAAGTTTTCTTGCAACATCCTGTCCTGCCTGATATTTCAGATAAAAATTCAACAGCTCCTTTCCACAATCGAAATCTGTACGATTATGCTGTTTGCCCAATAATTCTATCATCAATTACCTGGAATTTTTGACAAAATCCTGATAATCCCGCAAGGCTTCTTTCAATCTTCCCGAAGGTTTCCGGGGCTTGGTGATCGCATCAAAAAAAAGTTGGCTATCCATTTCGGAGGCCAGGATCTCTTCCTTTTCCCTGATAATTTCCTGCGCCTTCTCCTGCGCTGTATAAAGCACAAAATCCGTCAGATTGCGGTATCCTCCCAGCAGAGCTGCCTTCTCAAAAAGCAACTTTTGCTCTTTCGGGAGCCTTGCATCAAATCTTGTCTGTTCTTTACTATTCATAACACTACATTTTTTACAAACGTACGGAAAAAACCCGTACTCCCAAAAAACGTACGCAAGCTATCCGTACAAAGCCTCTTTCAGGATCGTAAAGGAACGTAGCTTTGCCTGCAAGTCATAAATATGGCTGGTCACCATCAATTCATCAAGTTCATGCATCCTGATAAAGTCACCCAAATTCTTCCTGATGGTCTCCATCGAACCTGTGAAAGTACACGAAACCATATTATTCAAGGCCTGCTGTACTTCGGGTGTGTTAAACAAGGCTGGCAGCGGACCCGGTGGCCGCAGGGGGCTGCGGGTATTGGTCAGAATGCCCAGAAACATTCTGTACAGACTGGTCACCAGATGCTCTGCTTCTTCATCCGTTTCAGCGGCTACCACATTGACACAGGCCATTACATAGGGTTTCGGCAGTTGTTCAGAAGGTACAAAATTATTTCTATAAATCTGAATGGCAACCTCAAACTGTTTGGGCGCAAAATGAGCGGCAAATGCATAGGGCAAGCCCATTTGAGCCGCCAGAAACGCACTGTCCGTACTGGAACCGAGTATCCATAAAGGAATAACCAGACCCTCTCCGGGAAAAGCGCGCACCTTAGCCTGCGGGTCGGCATTGGAAAAATATTTCTGCAACTCCCGGACATCTGCCGGAAACTGGTAGGGGGTCTGCAGGTTGCCCCTTCTCAGTGCCATCGCCGTCACCTGATCGGTACCGGGCGCACGTCCCAATCCAAGATCGATCCGGCTCGGATATAACGTTTCCAGCGTACCGAATTGTTCGGCAACCACCAACGGACTGTGGTTGGGAAGCATGACACCGCCCGAGCCCACCCTGATCTTTTGGGTTTGCGAAGCTACATGCCCGATCAGTACCGCCGTAGCCGAACTGGCAATATGTTCCATATTGTGGTGTTCCGCCAGCCATATGCGTGTAAAACCCAGATTTTCTACATGTTTGGCAATCTCAACAGTACCGGCAATGGCACTGCCGGCATCTCCGCCCTCGATCACAGTGGCCAGATCCAGCACCGAAACCGGCAGTTGATTTGTAGTTCGCTCCATCGAGGCAAGTTACGAAAATGAGGTCACATATCCAACCTGAGGTCGCAAATTGCGACTTCAAAAATCCTACTGCTATTTTCTATCTTCCGCCAAATTTATATCCAACCGACAGTCCCATAACCCGGTTTTTTGCAGTGGCTTTATCAGCGGTATGCGGTGAAACATTCTCCAGCCCCAAACCATAATTAATTCCGATCTGTATAGTATTTAGCTGCACACCTCCTCCTATGATCAATCCCAGATCCAGACCACCGATATGATCTGCATGCTCATCGTCCAGCCCCCATTTGATCTCTTCTTCCGGATCAACTATATAATTATCATAAATGGCCCTGGCCATTGCCTTTCTGTTCACCCCCCTTCCCAGATAGGGTCCAAACAAACCATATATTCTTATCTTTTCCAATTGATAATACGCTTTAGCAGTCAGAGGGACTTCCAGATAATAAGCCGTTGTCTTTACCTCCGGATCACTGGAACCGTTACCCGCAACGTCCTTTGCGCTTCTGAATCCCTTTGTTGTGAATAACAGTCCCGTCTCAAACGTAAACCTATCATTGGTTTCAACGAATGGCATCTCAGCAGTCACACCGACGTGAAAACCGGGCTTCATCTTGAAATGATCGCTATATGTACCGAAATTATCCTTTACCAGCATGTTTGAAAAATTCAGTCCCGCTCTTATCCCGTAATAAGTTTGAGCATACAGTACTGTATTTGCCATCAATATGAAAACAATCACCAAAAACTTATACCAGTATTTCATTTTTTTCTGCTTGTAAATTCCTTATTTCCAGTCGGACTATGTCACTACCGTCTTATTTCCAGTCGGACTATGTCACTACCGTCTAAATGTAGTATTTTAAAATCAAAGCTATACAAGTTTCTTATTTTTTACCTATTTGATACCCAATAAAAAAGGAGACCCAAAAGGATCTCCTCACTATATTTTCACAGTATATTCCTGCAACAATCAGGCTTTCACACCCAATTCTTCGGCCATCGCCCTACCGATCTCGGCCGGAGATTCCACGACCCGGATCCCGCACTCACGCATGATTTTCATCTTGGCAGCAGCAGTATCATCGGCACCGCCCACAATGGCACCGGCATGGCCCATCCGCCGGCCCGGAGGCGCAGTCTGTCCGGCGATAAATCCGACGACTGGCTTGGTGCCGTGTTCCTTGATCCAGTGGGCCGCTTCGGCTTCCATGCCTCCGCCGATCTCTCCGATCATAATGATCCCTTCTGTTTCGGGGTCATTCATCAGCAATTCGACTGCTTCTTTGGTAGTCGTGCCGATGATCGGGTCTCCGCCGATCCCAATTGCAGTGGTGATACCCAGTCCGGCTTTTACCGTTTGGTCCACCGCCTCGTAGGTTAGCGTACCTGATTTGGAGACAATTCCTACATTCCCCTTGCGGAAAATAAAGCCCGGCATAATGCCGATTTTAGCTTCATCCGCAGTGATGATACCCGGACAATTCGGCCCGATCAGACGGGAGTTTTTGTCACTCAGGTAGGACTTTACCTGAATCATATCTTTGGTCGGGATTCCTTCGGTGATCGCTACGATCACTTCGACTCCGGCCGCTGCCGCTTCCATAATGGCGTCAGCCGCAAACGCAGGCGGGACAAATATAATGGACACATTGGCACCGGTCTGATCGACCGCATCCTGTACCGTATTGAAAACCGGGCGATCAAGATGGGTCTGACCACCTTTACCCGGGGTCACGCCACCGACTACATTGGTTCCGTATTCTATCATCTGGGACGCATGGTAGGTCCCTTCGTTCCCGGTAAATCCCTGAACGATCACTTTTGAATCTTTATTGACTAATACACTCATTCTATTGATTTTTGCACCGCAAATCTACACTTTTCAATGGATAAGTAAAAGCCAAATGCAACTTATCGCATTTTGCAGTAAAAATCCCACAGCAAAATACCCGCGGTGACCGAAATATTAAAGGAATGCTTGGTGCCGAACTGCGGGATTTCCAGACAGGTATCGGTGATTTTCAATACGGCATCACTGACCCCGTGCACTTCATTGCCAAAGACCAGTGCATATTTTTCTGCCGGGTCCGGACGGAATTCATCCAATGAAACACTGCCTGCAACCTGCTCCACGGCACAGATACGATATCCTTCAGATTTCAGGCCGGCAATAGCAGATGCCGCATCCGCTTCATACACCCAATCAATGGATTCTGTGGCGCCCAGTGCCGTCTTCTCGATTTCCCGGTGAGGAGGTTGTCCGGTAATGCCACAAAGCACAATTTTTTCAACGGCAAAACCGTCCGCGGTCCGAAACACCGAACCAACATTGTGCATACTCCTCACATTGTCCAGTACGACCACCAATGGAGTTTTTTCTGTAGCTTTGAAGTCACTGACGGACATCCTGTTCAGTTGGTCCATCGATAATTTTTCCATGGAGCAAACTTAGAGATATTCCATGCAAAATAAAATTATATAAATTGGTTTTGAATATTAAAATATCAAACGTATATTTGCAGTCCGAAATTTAGATAAAATAAAATTTAGCTTTAATAATGGCAAATCATAAATCAGCGATCAAAAGAAACAGGTCAAATGCTGCGAAGCGTTTGAGAAACCGCTATCAGGCGAAAACAACCCGGAATGCAATCAAAAAACTGAGATTGACTACTTCTCAGGATGAGGCAAAGGAATTGTTGCCGGGTGTGATCTCAATGCTGGATCGTTTGGCCAAAAAGAACGTGATCCACAAGAAAAAAGCTTCGAACAACAAGTCCAAATTGACAAAATTCGTCAATAAACTGGCTTAACCCATGCTTCGTTTCCCGGAAAGGGAACACGTACGAGGCTCTTTATAAAATATAAAAAATGCCGGAATTCCAATAGAATATCCGGCTTTTTCGTTTGTCTGTTTTGCGGGCCGCGGGGCCATCCCCAATGATGACCCCATGGCTCAGCCCCCCTCTCCACCATCAGGCAATCACACCTGATTATGTGTCGATCTTGGCATATTTTGCATTGCGCTCAATAAATTCCCTTCTCGGTGCCACTTCATCGCCCATCAGCATAGAAAACACGTGATCGCATTCAGCCGCATTCTCAATGGTCACCTGGCGCAATGTACGGGTATCAGGATTCATGGTTGTTTCCCAAAGCTGTTCCGCATTCATCTCCCCGAGACCTTTATAACGCTGTACGTGCACACTATCTTCTTTCCCGCTTCCCTTCAGTCGCTGAATGGCTATATCCCGCTGCTCATCATTCCAGGCATACTGTTGTTCCTTCCCTTTTTTGACCAGGTACAGCGGAGGCGTAGCAATATAGACGTGTCCCCGCTCAATCAATTCCTTCATATAACGGAAGTAGAAGGTAAGAATCAGTGTCGTAATGTGTGATCCGTCCACATCGGCATCTGTCATAATGATCACCCGGTGGTAACGGAGCTTGTCCAGATTGAGCGCCTTTGCATCTTCTTCCGTACCGATACTGACACCCAGGGCCGTGAACATATTCTTGATCTCCTCGTTTTCGTAGATTTTGTGCTCCATCGCCTTTTCCACATTCAGGATCTTGCCTCGCAGTGGCAGAATGGCCTGGAATTCCCGGTCCCTGCCCTGTTTGGCCGTTCCACCCGCAGAATCACCCTCCACCAGATAGATCTCACATTTGGCCGGATCACTATTGGCACAATCAGCCAGTTTGCCCGGCAGGCCACTGCCTCCCATCACATTCTTACGCTGTACCATTTCCCTGGCTTTGCGGGCCGCAGCACGGGCCTGGGCGGCGATCACCACTTTCTGGACAATGGTTTTGGCCTCTTTGGGATTTTCTTCCAGATAGACATTGAGGATTTCTCCTACCGCAACATCCACTGCCCCCATGACCTCACTGTTACCCAGTTTGGTCTTGGTCTGTCCCTCAAACTGTGGTTCGGCGACCTTGACGGAAATAACAGCCGTCAGTCCTTCCCGGAAATCATCCCCTGTAATCTCCACTTTGAGATTTTTGAGCAATCCGGATTTATCCGCATAATTTTTCAGGGTGCGGGTCAGACCACGCCTGAAGCCGGCCACATGGGATCCGCCCTCAACAGTATTGATATTATTGACGTAAGAATGTACGTTTTCCGCAAAAGTGTCATTGTATTGCAGGGCCAGTTCCACCGGCACTCCCTGCTTGATTCCTTCGATATATATAGGCTCCGGGATCAGGGGCTGGCGGGTACCGTCCAGGTATTTGACAAATTCGCTCAGACCACCTTCCGAAAAGAAAACATCCTGCCGGAATGTGCCATCGTCCATCAATTCCCTTTCATCCGTCAGGGACAGCCGGATCGTTTTATTCAGAAAAGAAAGCTCCCTGAGCCTGGAAGCCAGGGTATCGTAATTATAGACAGTGGTCAGGGTGAAAATCTCCGGATCCGGGTGAAAGGTCACTTTGGTACCGGTTTTATCACTATCCCCGATCGTCTTGACATCGTATTTCGGTTTTCCTTTCTCATATTCCTGAATAAAGACCTTACCATCCCGCTGCACTTCAGCTACCAGCAGAGTGGAAAGCGCATTGACGCAGGAAACACCCACACCGTGCAATCCCCCGGATACTTTATAGGTATCTTTATCAAACTTACCACCGGCATGCAGGACCGTCATGACAATTTCCAGGGCCGATTTATTCTCCTTCTTATTGATACCGGTGGGAATACCCCGTCCGTTATCCTCCACTGAGATCGAATTGTCCGTATGGATAATGACGTCAATATTATCACAGTAGCCTGCCACCGCCTCATCGATAGAGTTGTCCACCACTTCATATACCAAATGGTGCAATCCCTTGGGGCCAGTATCACCAATATACATGGAAGGTCTCTTCCGTACCGCTTCCAATCCCTCCAGCACCTGGATATTATCCGCTGAATATTCGGTCTTTTTCTTGTTTTCTTCGCTCATTTTGTCAATAAAGTAAGGTAACACAAATATACAAAAAATAAGGCAGGTTTTAAAAGAATATGGGATTTTTATAGTAGGTTTGTCGCATATTAAAAATAATTAATTCCATTAAACAGACCATGAACAAAGCATTTGCACCTATTTTTTCAATCGGCTTTGCTACGCTGATCGCAGCAGCGTCGATTTCCTGTAATCAGGGAACAAGTTCCAGTGTAGATATTGCAGGAGATTCAACCCTTAGTGCCGGCAATCAGCATCAGATTGTATATGTCAATTCGGACAGCCTGCTCGAAAATTATGACTATTTCAAAGAAGTGCGGACCAAATTGGAGGATAAGGCAAAGAAAGCACAGGATGATCTGCAGGCCAGAAGCCTGGCTTTCCAGCGGGAAATTGCTGACTACAATCAAAAAGCAGCTATGATGAGTGCGGCAGACAGACAAAGTACAGAAGAGCGTCTTGCCAGAAAACAGGATGAGCTGGCCCGTCATCAGCAAAATGCCGGCGCTGCGCTCGCTCAGGATGAAGCGGCCGAAAATGAAAAGCTGTATTCAAAAATCACTGATTACCTCAAGGCACACGCAGAGGAAAATGGTTATAAATATGTGCTGACGTATAGTACGGCCAATCCATCCGTGCTGTATGCGGACCCTTCGCTGGAAATCACCAAAGATGTGCTGAAAGCGCTGAACGATGCGTATGCAAAGGAAAAAACAAAATAAAAACTAAGAGTCTGTTTAAACTTGCGTGGCAAATTCAAACAGGCTCCAAAATAAACGAAAAAGGGGTGGATTATTTTATAGGTAATCCGGGGTGGGGGCTATCTAATTGAAGGTGGCCCCCTCTTTATTGTCTGTTTCTGGGAGTGGTCGGAATAAAATCTTTCAGATAAAAAGGCTCAAAATAGGCTGTATTCTCAAAATCCTGTTTTAGGCAGGCTTCGTATGCAAAGGCACTGATCGTGGAAGCATCAGCCTGCACACCCGGTATGACCCGCACCTGTGGATGGTTTTCAAAAAGCGTTTCAAATTTATCGGCACCGCTGCCAAAAAGATAAATTTTTTGGCCTTCCCGGAGGAAATCAAAGGACCTGTCATCTATAATAACGGCGGCCGTGGCTTGGATAAGCTCCATATTGGTAGAATAAATAGCCATATAGACTTCCATCCTGCGCGCATCGATCATGGGGCAAAGTAAGTGATCCAGACCGACGATCTCCTGGTCATCGCCGGCAAACTCAGGTGCACTATTGGCCACCTCCTGATCATCGCCCGCAATATCATGATAATGAAAACCCTCCGCCAGCATTCGCAGGGAATCAATGGCGATCAGGGGTAGATCGGCCGCATAACAGATTCCTTTGGCAGTAGAGACTCCGATGCGCAAACCGGTATAGGATCCCGGGCCTTTTGCCACGGCAATCGCTGAGAGATCAGCATACTTCAACTGATGCGCATCCATTAATCCGGCGATCTGCGTGGTCAGGCCGGAGGCATGTGCATTCTGTCCGGCCCCGGTGGAGGTCCCTAAAGTCTTTCCATCACAGGAGAGGGCCACTGAACATACCGGCGTGGAAGTATCGATTTGCAGAATATTTATTGCCATTGCACAAAAATACAATTAAACATCAGGATTCCGTATCAGGCTTCATTACAAGATGCATCAAACCCGGCTTCAGGGGACGGGATCATGACCGTGCCCTCCCCAGGGATGACAGCGGGCAATGCGTTTGATGGTCAGCCAGCCTCCTTTGAATGGCCCGTGCTTCCGGATTGCTTCGATTCCATACTGGGAGCAGGTGGGGCTGTACCGGCAACTGGCACCCAGTAAAGGGGACAACAGCAACTGATAGGCTCTGATCAGCAAGAGAAACAGCAGTCCGAATCCCTTTTTAATGACTTTCTCCCAAATATATTTTAGCATACTCCGTACGTAATCTGTGGAGGGCCCCGGTCATTTTTTCATATAAAGAAGCATAATCAAGGATCTCCGATGGAAGGTATTGAATTACAAAATTAACAGGCAGATTGCGAAGCACAAAAAAATCTTCCAGTAATTCTTTTTTTTGAAGTCTGTAAGCCTCCCTGATCCGGCGTTTGACCAGATTCCGGTCAGCAGCCTTTCTGATCCGGCGCTTGGGGACAGAAACCAATACACTGACCGGGTGTTCTCCCACCTCCTGCCAGTCCCCGGGTTTCATAAATACAATACGGAAAGGGTAACAAACGAAAGAAGAACCCTTGTGAAAAAGATCATCGATCGATCTTTTATTACACAAGCGTTCTTCTTTCTTAAAGGTGTTCTTTTTCATTGTTACAGGTTGATGATTGCCTGAATCCTGGCGAACGGATCGCCAAAGTTCTAATCTGCCCCCAACCTAAGTAACAGCAAATCAGGCCTTGTGGCGCTGCTCATCCGAAACGCTCAGGCGCTTCCTTCCCTTGGCTCTGCGGGCAGCCAGTACACGCCTTCCGTTGGCAGTACTCATACGCTCTCTGAAACCGTGTTTATTCCTTCTTTTGCGCTGCGAGGGCTGAAATGTTCTTTTCATAACGCTGTATCCTTATGCTTTATTCCTAATATTAAATATCAAATCCGACCTGTTATAAACAGGACTGCAAATGTACGGCTTAATATTTTAATATCAAATATTTATTATAAATATTATGCGGATATTCCGTTATCTGGATTTGAGCAGATCACGGATCTCTCCCAGCAACACCTCTTCATTGGATGGCGGGGCCGGAGCCTCCGGTGCTGCCGCTTCTTTCCGTTTCAAAGAATTAAGACCTTTGATTACCAGGAAAATACAAAACGCAATGATCAGAAACTGGATAATGGTATTGATAAAATTGCCGTAAGTGATACTGACCTCGCTCACACCTGCTGCTTCGTTGGCTTCTTTGAGTACGTATTTCAGGCTACCAAAATCAACACCTCCAGTGATGTAACCGATCGGCGGCATAATCACATCATCCACCATCGATGACACAATCTTCCCGAATGCACCACCGATCACAACACCGACTGCCAGATCGACCACGCTGCCACGCATGGCAAATTCTTTAAACTCTTTAACAAAACCCATGTGAAGAAAATTAAGTGAAAAATCAGTTAGTTAAACTTGCTATGTTAGTTAAACCAAAAATCGAAATTAAAACCGGATAAACAAATTTTTTTTTACGTATTCGGTATCTTAAAGTATGATTATGGAAAAATTTTGTAACTTTGTCAATAACCACACAAATACTTTGCGATTATGAATGTATTGATCACAGATGATCATGACATAGTGCGCCTCGGGGCTTCCATTGTGATACATGAGATTATGCCCGGTGCAACGATCCACCAGGCCACGGATTTCGGTGAAACGATCCAGATGCTGTCAGAGAGCACCTATGATCTGCTCCTGCTGGACATCAATATGCCCGGAGGCAACAACATCAAAATGATCGATGAGGTATTGGCCATTCAACCGGCAATCAAGATTCTGGTTTTCTCATCTTACGAAGAGTCCATCTACGCACTCAGATACCTGCAGGCTGGGGCAAGTGGATTTATCAACAAAAACAGCAGCAAAAACGAGCTCAAGAATGCTATTTTAAGTATTATTGAAAAAGGGCGTTATATGAGTCCGGAAGTCAGCAATCTTTTTTTAGATAATATTACGCAGGGCAAATCATCCAAACTGAAGGCCAATCCCCTGAACTCTCTTTCAAACCGGGAAATGGATGTGGCTAAATTCCTGGTCAAGGGAATGAGCATCATTGAGGTGTCCAAGGAAATGAATCTGAAAAATTCAACGGTCAGCACTTATAAAACAAGGATTTTTGAGAAGCTCCAACTGGACAATATTGCTGATCTGATCGAAGTTTTCCGGCTGCATTCAATGGATTAAACGAAATCAGATTGAGTGAAAATCAGAGTTGATCTACCGTCCTGACAGCAATATCCTTCACGGAAGGTGTTTGTAAGGGGCCTTCCCCTTTTTCCTTTTGAAAACTATACCCTTTTTGAGTGTCCAGTTCCCAAAGCATCGGGGCCAGGAAAGAAGTGGTGGCTTTAAATCCCTGGATAATGGCGGCTAAGTTGCCCGTGTCTTTGGAATTCTTTGCTTCGTTCTCGATCTCGTAAGGTCCGCGGAAACCGACTTCGTGCAGCACATCCACAAAACTGCGCCAATCCATACTATCCGATCCGCCAAAGCCAGGCAGCATCGCTTCATAGTGGTGGCGATCCCAATCATGGGCAGGAATCGCAACACCAGCCCGCTGGGCCAGTGCAGGATCTACTGCCTGCATGGGATACATTCCTCCCCACTGTGTTCTCGCTTGTCCACCCAGGTTGCGGGTGGCTTTGACATGGATCCGGTGCAGGCGGGATGGATCGGTCTGACGTATCACCTCTACGGGATCGGTTTGTTGCCAGACATCATGGGACGGATCATAAATCTCGCCATGCGCAGGGCTGGGAATCATGGCGTACATTAGTTTACGTGCGGCCAGCACACCGGGCAGATTATTGAAGGTATTGGTGAAATTGGCGGAACGCCAGCCCTCCATCGGACAATTCTCATAAAGTATCGTGACTCCCAGATCCTCCGCGTACCGGATAATCGGCGCAAAAACCCGCTGATACTCGTCCAGATTTTTCTGGAATCCATTTTCCTGCATCCCGAGCTCGTGGTTATATCCCACAAAGGTCCCCACCCTCACATCATTGGCATCCCCACCAAGCAGGTGCGCAATGCGGATCAATCGGAGCAGGTGGTTCTGATTCTTCACCCGGTGCGAGGGATCACCCCCTATCATATTTTCAAAAGCGCCAAGAGAAAGGCGGAGTCCGGCCTGATTGAAACGATCAAGCAAATGGCTGGCATCATCCGCACTGAAGTTCTCATAATCCAAATGGGTGGCCGTATGATCCTGACGGCTCCCGTCCCGGCGGAAAACACAAAGATCGATCCCCTGCGCCCCGATGGCAACCGTTGTTTCTATTAATTCCTGCAGGCCCAGGCGTTCAAAAGCCGAGCTCATTACCCAAATCGGATTGTTCTTTTCTTTCCTCGATTCCATCGTCATTTCCATCATGCGCCCAATTTCCATCATGCGCCCAAACTATTCAAAAAAATAGCCCTGAAAGATTCAGGGCTAAGATTTTACAGCATCTTAATATTCAATACCTAATTTGTTGTTTTTAAACAAAGAAGGGCAAATAATATCAAGGTTGATCTAATAGAAAACGCAAAGATTATTTTGCGTTTTTAGCATCCTGAATTTCCAGGCGAATGGTTTGTGCCAGATTTTTGACGTCTTGTAGGCCTTTACGTACACGGGTACCGGCTGCATTATTTCCCTTGTTGTAGAATTTGTCTGCGTCGGCTTCCAAACCGTCGATTAAACTTTTTAGTTCGTTGAATTTTGCAATACTTGCCATAATAAATACTCCTTTTCGTTTAATTAAGTTAATAATAATTTACTGCGGTCTAAATGTAGAACCTTTTTTTGAAAAAAAAAACATTAAATCATTGATCTGGTGATTAAAAGCATGTTTTTTTTCCACATTTTACTTGAATGAGACAGAAAAAAAACGACATAAATTACCGAACATACTGAAATCCAATGATTTAAACAAAATCCTGCGCACAAGCACATCTTGATTCCGGCAAAACCCATCAATCTACATTATCGTGCAAAAACGAATTATTTGGCTTGATCTGAGTAACACCATCCTCCATCGACAGGGTAAACTTGGACACATGCGAATCCGATGAATGTGGCGTATTGTCCAGGGACATCTGCTTTCTCTTATATGCAGGCTCGGTTTCAAGCTCCTGCAAACCATTCGTGCTCTTGAGTTTGAGGCTCAGTTCTTTCAGGCGCATGATGCGTTCTTTCGTCTTGCTCAGTTGATCATCAAACTCCTTTTCATCCAGAATGTGATCCACCACCGATGGGGCCGGAGTCCCTGTGGCTTGTGGCTCTGGCTCGGATTCGGCCAGATCTTCCATTGCTCTGGGGATCTCAAAATGAAATGCGGGTTCGCTGGTCTTTAGTTCATATCCGTCATGGTCTTGATCTGGCCCGTTGTCCCCTTCCAAACCGGCCTCTGCAAATGGTTCCAGATCAAATCTGATCATGGCATCCTCTTCGGGGGTGTTATTTTGCAGGGTATAATTCGTTGAAGCAGGGACATCCGATGGTCTGCCCGGTGCCGCTTCCGTGCTGAACAGGTCTGCCTGTCTGGCAACGAGCACGGGTTCAGAAGTCGCAGGGTTTACCGGGTCGGCCGGTGACTGGAACAGATAGGGTTCCGTGGTCTGATCCTGTGCAGGCGCCGGCTGGATAAATTGATTTGCCGGCCGGACAAACGGGGTCGCCGGTTTTTCCTCTATCAAGGGGATTTCGATCTTTTCATTGGCCCTTTCCTTGACTCGCTCCTCGGCTGTCTGGAATCCGGTGGCAATAATGGTCACCGACAATTCCTCTTCCAGGGATTCGTCAATGCAATTTCCCCAAATCAGATCCGCTGATAATCCGGCTTTTTCCTGAATGAAGTCCGTAATGACCGACACTTCATCCATCGTCACCTCCTGTTTTCCGGAGGTAATATTCAACAAGATAAAACGGGCACCTTCAATTTCATTATCCTTCAATAATGGAGAAGCCAGCGCTCCCTGTACAGCCTCCAGTGCCCGATGGTCGCCCTTTGCAGTATAATTACCCATGATGGATACACCGCTGTCATTCATGACTGTTTTGACATCCTTGAAATCCACATTGACATAACCGGGAATGGTGATGATCTCGGCAATGCCTTTGGCGGCCGTGGTCAGAATATCATCTGCTTTGGCAAATGCTGCGGTCATGGTCAGGTTGCCAAAAATCTCCCGCAACCGGTCATTGGAAATCACCAGGTAGGAGTCCACATATTTTTTCAGTTCCGCAAGCCCTTCCTCTGCCTGCATACGCCTGCGCTTGCCCTCAAATGTAAAAGGGGTCGTAATAATCGCAACGGTCAGGATACCCATCTCCCGGGCCGCTTTTGCCAATACAGGGCTGGCTCCGGTACCGGTACCTCCCCCCATTCCGGCGGTGATGAAAAGCATTTTTGTATTGGAACCCAGCATTCGCTTGATGTCTTCAATACTCTCGACTGCCGAATTTTCTCCAACGGAAGGATCTGCTCCCGCACCCATCCCCTCTGTCAGGCTTGCGCCCAGTTGCACTTTGTTGGGAATCGGGCTCAGCTCCAGGGCCTGGGCATCTGTATTGCAAATGATAAAATCAACCCCGCTGATACCTTGTTTGTACATGTGATTGACCGCATTGCCGCCACCACCTCCCACACCGATCACTTTAATGATCGACGACTGTTCTTTTAACATTTCAAATTTGAATGACATAGCTTTCTCCTTAAAAATACCTGCTTTGGCAGTGTAATATTAATATTTATTCCACAAACGTTATCCACAACTGTCAATAATGTGGAAAAAACAGGGGCTTGTGGAAAATTATTGTTATTTCAAATACTGATCGTTCCCAATTTCTTCGTTTCCATCCCGGATAATGTCCCGGAACCATTTGAAAAGGCCTTTATCCTTGTTTCTCTTGTCGGTAATATCCTTCACAGTTTCAACCCTGGAGTTCATTTTTTCTTCCAGCTCCAATTGTTCTTCCTCGGCCTGCACCCCTTTGATCAGCAACCCGATTCCGGTCGCATACAGCGGACTGGTCAGCTCTTCATAAACATTCTTGGGCAGCAGCTCATTTTTGGCGAGATGCTCATTTGGAAAACCGATCCGGCAATCAATTCCGGTGATGTATTCCACCAATTGGACCAGATGCTTGAGCTGTGCTCCCCCTCCGGTCACCACAATCCCGCCAATTAGTTTATTCTCATAGCCGGATGATTTGATTTCATAATAAACGTGTTCAATGATCTCTTCCATCCTGGCCTGGATGATGAAAGCAAGGTTTTTCACAGAAATCTCCTTGGGTTCACGTCCGCGCATCCCGGGAACACAAATGACCTCATTCTCTTTGTTCTCGGCAGCGAGAGCAGATCCAAACCGAACCTTTAGCAGTTCGGCCTGGTTCCGCAACACTGAACAACCCTGTTTTATATCTTCGGTTACAATATTGCCCCCCAGTGGGATGACAGCCGTATGCCTGATAATACCTTCATGGAAGATGGCTACATCGGTGGTGCCTCCGCCAATATCCACCAATACGACCCCCGCATCTTTATCTGCCTCATCCAGCACCGCCTCGGAGGAAGCAAGCGGTTCAAGAATCAGGTCCTCTACCTCCAGTTGGGCATTATCAATACATTTTTTGATGTTTTTCACCGCACTGACGTGTCCGGAAATAATATGGAAGTTGGCTTCCATCCGGCGTCCTGCCATACCGATCGGATCTTTGATCCCCGGCTCATTGTCCACGGTAAATTCCTGTGGCAATACGTGGATGATCTCTTCACCCGGAGGCAATACCAGCTTGTACATATCCTCAATCAATTGTTCGATGTCCATGCGGTCGATTTCGTTATCTTCCTTACGGGTCAGAATACCCCTGTGCTGTATGCTTTTGATATGCTGTCCGGCAATACCCACATTGACTACTTTGATATCGACATTGGATTGGGCACCCGCTTCTTCCACTGCCTGCACAATGCTGTTTACCGTCCTTTGAATATTGGCAACCACACCTCTGCTCACACCGGAAGATTCGGCTTTCCCCACTCCCAGGACCTCGATCTTGTTCTTGCCGTTGCGGCGACCGACAGTCACACAGATTTTGGTGGTACCGATGTCCAGGCCAACGACAATCGGTGAATCATTTTCTGAAGTAGTCCTTGTTTTCATAATTATTCCATATTTAAAGTATTATTCATTTGTACCAGGGTATCCAGTACCCGGACGTTCGTATCCACAGTCAGTTTGAGCGTATCAAACAATTCAACCGGCAGTTTCTGCGCAGGCAGATGGCTGTTTTGCAGACAGACCAGTTGATCTTTATATTTTAAATTGACGACCGCATAGGCTTCAATGCCTTTTTGTGGCACAACTCCCTGATAATAGATCATCAATTTCTCAAATTTTTCTTCCAGATCCCTCCCGTTTCCAAATATAATCCGGTAATCGCCATTCCGGGGGATCAGTTCAATGTCGGCCTGCTCGTTTACATACAGTTGGACGATCTGCTTTTCCCATACAGGATGGCCCTTTATAAAATTGGCAATGGCAAACAGATCTTTGACCATTACGGAGGCGATGGTGTCGAGCGGCTGGCCGAGACGCTCGGCAATCTGGCCATTTGCAATGGCCACTTTGGGAATATACCGGGTGGAAACCGGCATTTTCAGTGCCTGTTCATCCACATAAAACCCTTCTCCTTCTGCATCAACAATTCGTAAAACCGCTTTCCGCTGTTCGATCCGGATCAGTAGCAGACCATTCATATCCATACTGACCCTCGCATGGGACACATAGGGAATCTGCTTGAGATCCCCTTCTATATCATGGATCGGCAGCGAGTTGAGGGTCCGGCCTACCAGTTGGCCGTATGAAGTCTCCACCAATTGCACAATATCTTTCTGCTCCACAAAGGCTTCCTCACCCAGAATTATGACCCGCATTTCGGTACAGGCCTGTTCGCTGCTTTTGACGGAAACCGTACCCATCAGCAATACCAGACCACTGATCCCTGCGACCAGATAGATCACATAAAGGAAGATGCCCCAATTGAAACGGAATCTTTTTTTAGCCATGTGCCAATACCTCCTTTAACGGTTTCACCAATTGATCAATATTTCCTGCTCCCACCGTGACCAGCAACTCCGGACTGTGAGCGGCCACAAATTCCAATACGCCCTGCTGGTCCAGCAAATACTTGTCTTCTACGGCTATTTTTTCCAGAAGAGCGGCAGCATCTATTCCCGGTATCGGCAACTCTCTGGCCGGATAAATTTCCATCAGGATCAACGTGTCCGAATTGGAGAGGGCTTCCGCAAATCCATCCATAAAGTCACGGGTCCGGGTAAACAGGTGCGGCTGGAACACAACTGTCAGTTTCCGGTCGGGATAAAGCGCGCGGACAGCCCCCAGAAAAGCATGGAGTTCGGCTGGATGATGTGCATAATCATCAATGTAAATGTGGTTGTCGTCCCTGACTATATACTCGAATCTGCGCTTGACCCCGGCAAAATTAGCGAGGGCAGTTTTGATTTTTCCGGCAGGAACCTCCAGATAGCGGGCGGCTGAAATGGCTGCCACCGCATTGGAAACATTGTGTTTGCCTGGAATACCCATCCGGATGTCACTGATCCTTGCATCGGGACAAACATAGTCAAAAAGGAAATAGCCCTGCTCTATTCGTATGTTTTCCGCATAAGCCTGTCCCTTTCCCTCAGCGGAATAATAAAGATCTGCCGGGAATGGCAATCCTTCATGGACAATGCGCTTGCCTCCGGCATGAGTCTGTTCCAAAAATTCCCGGAAGGAATCCTGCAACTGGTCGTGATCCCCATAAATGTCCAGATGGTCCGCATCGGCCGAGGTGACGATCGCAATATCCGGGTGCAGGGTCAGAAAAGAACGGTCATATTCATCTGCTTCTACTACCAGCAGGTTATTGTCCCCAAAAAGAGTGTTAGTGTTGTAATTACTGGCAATTCCACCCAGAAACGCAGAGCATCCCAGTCCGCTGTCGGTCAGCAAATGGGCAACCATACTGGAGGTAGTGGTTTTTCCATGGGTACCGGCCACTGCGATGGTAAATTTACCCTGACTGAGCAGGCCCAGGACTTCTGAACGTTTGTGCAATTCATGGCCCAGTGCTTTGAAGCCGGCCAGCAGGCCCAGTTCTTTGGGAATGGCCGGTGTATAGATGATGAGTGAACCGGGATTTTTGAACATGGCCGGCACCTGGTTGAAATCATCTTCATAGATCACCCCTATGCCCTCATTGACCAGTTGCATGGTGAGCGGGGTTTCTGTGCGGTCATAACCGGCGACTTCACAACCAATGTGATTGAAATACCGGGCCAGGGCGCTCATTCCGATGCCACCGATACCGATAAAATACACCTGTTTCATCTGATCCATCTTCATTCCGGCCAGTTTCAACACCTCTTCTGCAATGACACGATCCGCATCCCGCAAGGCCAGTTTGCTGATATTCCGTCCCAGTTCTGCCGATCCCTGCTGATCTGAAAGCAGGGAAATCGCAGCCGGGATCAACCTGTCCACCGCCTCTGTATCCCGGATCATCACCGCTGCTCCTTTTTCAACCAGTGCCTGTGCATTCTTGGTCTGGTGGTCTTCTGCCACATTCGGGGAAGGCACCAGCATGACCGGCTTTCCCACAGCACATAATTCAGCAATGGTGCCGGCGCCTGCTCTTGAAATAATCAGATCAGCGGCAGCATAGGCCAGATCCATATGTTGCAGAAAGGGATACACCCGGATCCCCACTGCCTGAATACCTTTCAATCCTTCATAATAATAGGATCCGCATTGCCAGATCAACTGGATCCCTTCAGCAGCCAATTGCTGATACCCGGCCTGCATCGCTTGATTCAGTGTCCGGGCACCCAGGCTTCCTCCGGTCACCAGTATCGTTTTTTTAGTGGGATCCAATCCGAAAAACCGGATGGCCTCCTCTTTTTTTCCTTCAATCTGCACGGCTTCCGGGCGGATGGGATTGCCAGTCAGCATGATCTTCTCCTTTGGAAAGAAACGATCCATATGTTCAAAAGCCACACAGATCCTGGAAGCTTTCGCACCCAGCCGCTTATTGGTAATGCCAGCAAAGGAGTTTTGTTCCTGGATCAGATAAGGAATGCCGGCACGCCTGGCTGCCAGCAATAACGGACCGGAAGCATAACCCCCTACCCCTACTGCTACATCCGGTTTAAATTCCCGGAGAATACGTTTGGATTTGAATATACTGCGCATCAATTTAAATGGCAGACCCAGGTTCTTCAATAGGGAACTGCGATCAATCCCCTGAATGTCCAGTCCGATGATCCGGTATCCTGCCGCAGGCACTTTCTCCATTTCCATCCGGCCATTGGCACCGACAAAAAGGATTTCCGTATCGGGCGCCATTCGCTTCAGTGCATTGGCAATAGCAATGGCAGGGAAGATATGTCCTCCCGTTCCTCCTCCGCTGATAATCACTCGTTTTGCCATTTCTGCTGCGTTAATCAATACTACTACAATTCTCCTTTTTTACATGGCCGGAATTTCTCCAACCACGATCTTGTTGCCGGATCGCCCCGGCCGGCCCATTGCCATCTCTTCGGAACCCAGCCGGTCCCGCGCTTTCATTTCATCTATATTCCTGCTGACGCTCAATATAATTCCAAATGCGATACTGGTAAAGAGAATCGAGGTCCCCCCCATACTGACCAGCGGCAGGGGAATTCCGGTGACCGGTCCCAGGCCTACCGCCACGGCCATATTGCCCAGGGCCTGCAAGGTGAGACTGAATCCCAGCCCTGCTGCGAGCAGGGCACCAAAAGCCTTCGGGCTCTGGGTGACGATGCGGATGCACCGGAACATCAGCACGACATACAGGGCGACCAGTGCGACTCCTCCGATGGTACCATATTCCTCAATAATAATAGCAAAGATAAAATCCGAATAAGGGTGAGGCAGCACATTGCGCTGGGTACTATTACCCGGCCCCTTTCCAAACACTCCTCCTGAAGCAATGGCAATCTTTGCATGGTCCGCCTGATAGGATTTATCTCCCCTATCGATCAATGTCTCGTCCTGCCAGCCCATATAGGTCTGCACTCTGGAAATATAGGTTTGACGCCGGGGTCCCAGAAAGACCACGAACAGCAAGATGATGAAGACGCCCGTGCACACATAAAAAATCTGCTTGATACTGATCCTCCCTACGATCAGCAGCAGAACACTCACTCCGAACAACATCAGGGCGGTGGAGAGATTGGCCGGCGCGATCAGTGCAAAAATAATAAAAACAGAGCCCATGATAGGGATGAAGGCTTTCTTGACATCTTTGATATTTTCCTGTTTGCGCGTCAGCGTTCGGGCCAGGAAAGTGATCAGGGCCAGTTTCGCCAGATCGGAAGTCTGGAACGTCTGATTGATCACTGGAATGGTGACCCAACGGCTGGCCTCATTGACCGTATTTCCAAAAAGCAGCGTATAAAACAATAAAGGAATGGTGATGGCCATCAGGATCTTGGAAATACCAGCATACCACTGATAATCCAGCTTATGGGAAAAATACATCAGGGCAAAACCACCCACGATCAGCAGGGTATGCTTGATCAGATAGACTTCCGTACCTTTTCCTTCCTTATAGGCCAGCGTTCCCACCGAGCTGTAAACAGCCAGCAAGGACCAGACGGAGAGAATAATAATAATGATCCACAACCAGCGATCACCTTTCAATCTTGAAAATACCGAGTCCATCGTTACACTCCTTTTTGAACAAAATCCTATAATCCCTTCTTATAATTCCATGACCGCTGCCTTGAACTGATCACCGCGGTCTTCATAATTTTTGAACCAGTCGAAACTGGCACAGGCAGGAGAAAGCAATACAGTATCCCCTTTTTTGGCCAGGTGCGAGGCAATCTCAACGGCATCGGATATGCTGGCACTATTGAGTATCACCGGCACATCACCTTCCAGTGCATCATAGATCCGGGAATTGTCTTTGCCGATACAGACAATGGCCTTGACTTTTTCCCGGACCAGGTCCCGGATCATGCCATAATCATTGCCCTTATCCACCCCTCCCATAATCAGCACGATTCCGGGAGCAAAACTCTCCAGGGCATACCATACCGAATTGACATTGGTAGCCTTCGAATCGTTGATATAATTGACCCCGGCAATGCAACTGACAAATTCCAGCCGGTGCGGGATATTCTGATAGGAACCCATGCTTTCCTTCATGGTTGCATTCCGCAGCTCCTGTGCTTTGGCAATCAATCCGGAAGCCATGTTGTTATACACATTGTGCTTTCCCGCTAATGACAAATCGTAAATATTCATAGTAAAAACATCGTTATCCAATAGATCAATCGTTAAAATTTCGTTTTCGAGGTATGCCCCCGGAATGTTCTTTTTTGTAAGGCTGAACGGCAGGCGCCTTGCAGTCACCGTATGCCTTTCCAGTCCTTTTCGTGTTTCCTCATCATCCTGACAATAGATAAACAGGTCTTCAGGGCCCTGGTTGCGGGTGATGCCAAATTTGGAATCCACATACTTTGACAGATCATAGCCATACCTGTCCAGATGATCGGGTGTTATATTGAGCAGCACCGCTACATCTGCATGGAAATAGGTCATATCATCCAGCATGAAGCTACTGATTTCCAATACATAATAATCATACTGCTCGGTGGCTACCTGTTTGGCAAAACTGGCCCCTATATTTCCTGCCAGCCCCACATTCAGCCCTCCGTTCTGCAACATGTACCAGGTGAGGCGGGAGGTAGTTGTCTTTCCGTTGGAACCGGTGATGGCAATCAGTCTGGCATCGGTATATTGGGCCGCAAATTCAATCTCACCGATGACCGGTACCTGCTGTTCTTTCAGGCGCAGCACCACCGGGGCAGTCGGCGGGATTCCCGGACTTTTGACGACCAGATCAGCTCCGGCCAGTGCCTCATCGGAATGGCCCCCTTCTTCAAAAGCCAGATTCAGGGAGCGCAATTCTTCCTTGTACTTTTCTGCGATCATTCCTGCATCGGACACCAGCACTTCAAAACCCTTTTGCTGACCCAGGATAGCGGCACCCACACCACTTTCCCCTGCTCCGAGGATCAGTAGCTTGCCCTGTTGGGGGTATGGATATGGTGCTCTGCTATTCATTTAATCTTTCTGCTTCTGCTTTTTCTATCTCGTTTTCAGAGTGACAATGGTCAATACTGCCAGAATCACTCCGACAATCATAAACCGGATGACGATCTTTGCTTCGTGGTATCCCTTTTTCTGATAATGGTGGTGCAGAGGGGACATCAGAAAAATCCGTTTCCCCTCACCGAATCTTTTTCTCGTATATTTAAAATAGGCAACCTGCATAATGACCGATAGGTTTTCAACAAGGAAAACACCACATAAAATGGGAATCAGCAGCTCTTTGCGGATCAGAATGGCAAATGCCGCAATGATCCCTCCGATCGCCAGACTTCCGGTATCCCCCATAAAAACCTGTGCCGGAAAGGAATTGTACCACAAAAATCCGGTACACGCTCCCACGAAGGCTCCTGCAAAAATGACGAGCTCTCCCGAATCGGGTATGTATAGAATATTGAGGTAATCCGAAAAAATCACGTTACCCGACACATAAGCAAGTATGGCCAGCGTCCCCCCGATAATGGCCGAGGTCCCCGTCGCCAGACCATCGATCCCATCGGTAATATTCGCACCGTTTGAAACAGCCGTGACGATAAACACCACGACGATCAGGAATACAATAAAGGTCAGCCCTTCCCCGTTTCCACCAAAGGCATTTATTACTTTGGAATAATCCAGTTCATTGTTCTTAAAAAATGGAATGTTGGTTTTGGTCGATTTGACGTCCTCCGTATAATAAATGGTGCCAGTGGATTCCTGCACATGTGCCTTTAAAGTGGAGCCGGCGGTTTCAACTTGCTGAACCTGCTTGCGAACCAGAATATCCGGATGGAAATACATGGTAAAGGCAATCAGAATGCCCAGACCTACTTGGCCTATTACTTTGAATTTGCCTGCAAGGCCTTTTTTATTCTTACGGAATACTTTGATATAATCGTCTGTAAATCCGATGGCCCCCATCCAGATCGTCGTCACGATCATGATCAGCACATAGATATTGTCCAGTTTCGCAAACAGTAAAGTAGGCACCAGAATACCGGCAATGATGATCAGTCCCCCCATTGTCGGGGTTCCTTCTTTCTCCTTTTCACCCGCCAGGCCCAGATCCCGGATGGTTTCCCCCACCTGTTTCTTTTTGAGTAGATTGATCAACTGCTTTCCGAACACGGTGGTGATGAGCAGGGAAACGATCACCGCCATAGCCGTACGGAAGGAAATGTACTGGAACAAGCCCGCTCCGGGTATATGGGTGTGTTGTTCGATCCAGGTATAGAGGTGATATAACATAAGCTTAATCTATTGTCCTATTGTCCGTTGAATGTTTGTTTCAAAATTTCCTTGTCGTCAAAGGGCAGTTTCTCACCATTGATTTCCTGATATTTTTCATGTCCTTTTCCGGCTACGAGTACCACATCTCCGGCCTGGGCCAGATGACAGGCGGCCCGGATGGCTTCCCTTCGGTCCGCAATCGAAAACACATCGCGTCTGGAGGCGGCCGGCACCCCGGCTTCCATATCCCGGATAATTGCGGCCGGATCTTCAGTCCGTGGATTGTCTGAGGTAATGATCAGTTTATTGCTGTTCTTTATGGCCACTGCAGCCATTTCAGGACGTTTGGTCTTGTCCCGGTCGCCTCCGCAGCCCAGGACCGTGATCACCTGCTCATTGCCTTTCCGCAACCTGGCAATCGTTTCCAGTACATTTTTGACTGCATCCGGGGTGTGCGCGTAGTCCACAATTCCAATGACACCATTTTCGGCAATCTGCACATCAAAACGCCCCTCTGCACCCGTAATCCTGCTCATGGCCGTCAAAATCTTGACGATTTCCTGCTCCAGCAATACCGCAGCTCCATAAACGGCCAGTAAATTATAGGCATTGAATTCACCGATCAGATTGACCCAGACTTCTTGTCCGTCAAAATGCAGCAATGTTCCATCGAAATGGGTCTCCAGCACTTTGATCTTGAAATCAGCCATATTCTTGAGGCCATAGGATTTCTTGTGCGCAAAGGTATTCTGCACCATGATCGCACCATTCCTGTCGTCCTGATTATACAGGGCGAATGCAAACCTGCCCAACCCGTCAAAAAAGGATTGCTTTGCCTTGATATAATTATCAAAGTTTCCGTGGAAATCCAGGTGATCGTGCGTGATATTGGTAAAAATGCCTCCTGCAAATACCAGACCGGTAATCCGCTGCTGCACAATAGCATGCGAACTGACTTCCATAAAGCAATAATCACAGCCCTGATCGACCATTTCCCGCAGCAATCCGTTCAATTGCACCGGATCCGGAGTGGTATGGGTAGCGGATACTATTCTGTCCACCACCCTGTTCTCTACGGTCGATAACAGACCGCAGGCGTAACCTAATTCACCAAACAATTGATACAAAAGCGTGGCAACGGTGGTCTTTCCGTTGGTTCCGGTCACCCCGACCAGACGCAGTTGCCCGGAGGGGTTGTCGTAAAAATTGGCCGCGGCGACTCCCAGCCCAAAAGCGGAATCACTAACCAGAATATAGGTGATGGTTTCATCCTGTTCATCTGGCAATTGTTCACACATAATAGCAATGGCGCCGGAAGCAATGGCATCCGCAATAAAGCGGGCTCCGTCTGTATGCGTACCGGAAACAGCAACGAATAGGCTGCCTTCCGCAACTTTTCTCGAATCGAAAGAAATCTGGGTGATCACACAATCGAGATAGCCCCTGACTTCCGTCACCGGAATTCCATGCAATATGTCCTTCAATCCCCTCATTGCAATGTGATCCTGATTTTTGTACCCTCTTTTGCCATTGATCCCTGTGGAATGGATTGTTCCACCACTTTACCCTTACCCTCTGCTGCCACCCGGTAACCCGCATTTTCCAGTACATATAAGGCATCGGCCAGATTCATTTGCCTTACGTCGGGGACGGTTCCGTTTGGCATCATGACTGCCTCCTGGTCAAAAGTGCTTTCTTCTTCCAGTTGCTGCTGATGCCTGGCAAAGGTCAGGGTCGCACTTTCCTGACCGGTGTCTGTATTTTTCTTGTTCCTGATATGCAGGCCCGCACTCTGCAGCTTCATAAAGCTGTCATGCATCTGCAGATCATTGGCGAATACCATGTCGGCCAGCTCCCGGAAGACCGGACCGGCAATGGAAGCTCCGTAATACCCGTTTCTGGGGTTCTGTATGACTACGATCATGGAATACTTGGGATTATCAGCCGGGAAATAACCTGCAAAGGAAGACTGGTATTTGCGATTGCGGTAGCCGGCAGCCCCGTCCGCCATTTGTGCGGTCCCCGTTTTCCCGGCAATAGAATACTGTGGGGTCACCATCCGTTTGCCGGTACCGTTCAGCATGACACCCTCCAGCATATCCTGCAGTTTGGCAATGGTCTTGGGGGAAGCAATCCGGTTATTCAATACTTTTGTACCGAAAAGCTGGACGGTATTGCCCAGGTGACGGATCTCCTTCACAAAAAGGGGTGCTACCATGACCCCGTCATTGGCCACCGCATTATACAGTGTCAGCATCTGCATTGGGGTCATTTTCAATTCATATCCATAAGCCATCTGAGGCAGGGAAAGTCCGCTCCAGGATTTGCTGTCCGGTGTTTTGATCAAAGGCTTTCCTTCTCCCGGTATTTGCAGGCCCAGGGGCTCATTCAGGCCCAGTGCGTGTAATTTTTTGGTAAATGCGGCCGGATTCTCCCGGTAATTGTTGTTGATAATCTTGGTAATAGCGGTGTTGGAAGATACCTCAAAAGCATGTTTCGCAGTGATCGTACCATAAGCATGGGTATCCCGGATGGTATGCCTGTGCACCTGATAGGTACCGTTCCCGGTTTCGATCATGGTATTAGTATCAATGACCCCATCTTCCAGCGCCACTAAATAGGAGGCCAGTTTGAAAGTGGATCCGGGTTCCGCACTCTGTGCAATGGCATAATTGAATTTTTCCCGATATACTCCATCTGTATCTTTGGTAAAATTGGCCACTGCCCGGATTTCGCCGGTGGCCACTTCCATCAGGATCACACAACCATTGTCCGCATCACTGGCGATCAATTGCTTTTCAAGTGCTCGCTGTGCCATATCCTGCAGATTGACATCAATGGTGGCAATAATATCTGAGCCATCGATCGGCACTATTTCTTCCTCTGCATTCACCGGCATCCATACGCCACCGGCAATCCGCTGTACCAACCGCTTGCCATTGGTTCCGTCTATATAGGAAGAATACGCTCCCTCAAGCCCCACATGCACATTTTCCTCCTGAATTTTGTACCCAATGGTACGGGCCGCCAGATTTTTGAAAGGCAGGATCCGTCTGTTTTTCCGCTCTGCGATCAATCCGCCTTTATACCTGCCCAGATTGAAGATCGGAAACTCACGGATGGCTTTCAATTCCTGATGTCCCACATTCCGTTTGATCAGAAAATACCGGTTGTGTTTCTTCCGGGCCTCCCGCAGGGCTGCTACATATTGCGTAGAGGAGCGATCCCCGAAAAACCCCGATAACCGGATGGCCAGGGAATCAACTTTACTGTCAAAAACTTCATCATCCTCAATACCGGGGGCATACAGATCCATACGCAGGTCATATTCGGGAATGGAAGAGGCCAGCAGGCTTCCATCATTTGAATAAATATTGCCGCGCACGGCTTCTACATCCACATAACGGGTGGACATGCTGTCCGCCATGGCTTTCCAGCGTTCTCCCTGAACATACTGCACACGAAACATTTGTGCCAGGACGGCAATTGCAAACAGTACAACAAGACCGAATGCGAGGTAGCTCCTCCTGAGTATGTCTGTCCTGATATTCATAGATTCAAAAGCTATTTTTTACTGTTTTCAACAACTATTTTCATGGGAGGAGCCGTGCGTTCTTTCAAACCCAGGGCATCCGCCTTTTTGGCAATCTCTGTCTGCGTGGACATTTTCATCAGATCTGCGGACAATGATTTATAATCCCAGCTCAACTCCTTTACTTCCCTACTGGTACGGTCGATCTGCCTGACTGTTCTTTCGGCATAATGCCGGTTTGCGATGTAAACAATGGCCAGGAGACCGACAAAGGCTATAAACGGCAGAAACTTCACAAAGTTTCCGGATGACAAATAATCTGAAGAAAGCAGGTCCCGGAAAAAATTTCGGGTCACTTCCTCTTTTTCACTGACCGCATCCTGCAACTCTTCGATCTGTGCCTCACTCAGCGGTTCCTTTTTATATGCATTTCTGGCCATAATCAGTTTTTTACCGCTACTCTCAATTTTGCACTCCTTGCCCTGCCATTCCGGGCGATTTCTGCCTCACCTGCTTCAACGGGTTTCCGGCCCAGCACCGAAAATGGTTTTATTTCATTCCCGAAAAAATCCTTCTCGACTTCTCCGCTGAACTTTCCCTTTAATATATAATGCTTGACCAGCCTGTCCTCCAGCGAATGGTAGGACATCACCACCAGTCTTCCTCCCGGCCTCAGCACTTCTGCACTCTGCTGCAATAAATCCATCAGGGCTTCCATCTCCCGGTTTACTTCAATGCGGATTGCCTGAAATAACTGTGCATGATACTTGTTGGCTTTCATACGTGGCACCAGATCCGCTATTACATCTTTCAATTGCTGCACCGACCGGATGACTTCCCGGCTTCTGGCAGCCACAATAGTTTTGGCAAGTGTTTTGGCATTGCGCAACTCTCCATACATACCGAAGATCCGGTGGAGATCTTCTTCACTGTATGTATTGAGTACTGTTGCTGCATCCAGAGATCTGGACTGATCCATCCGCATATCCAGTTCCGCATCAAAGCGGATGGAAAAACCTCTTGAAGCGTCGTCAAACTGATGAGAGGAGACGCCTAAATCCGCCAGGATTCCATCCACTTCCCTCACTCCGTGCAAGCGCAAGTTGTTTTTCAGAAACTGAAAATTCTGATGAATCAAAGTAAATCGGGGGTCATCCAATGCGTTCTGAAGCGCATCCGGATCCTGGTCAAAGGCGAACAATTTTCCCTGAGGCCCTAACTTTGACAGGATTTCCTTAGAATGACCACCCCCACCGAAGGTTACGTCCACATAGATCCCGTCCGGCTTGATAGCCAGCGCTTCCATACATTCTGAAAGCATAACTGGAATATGGTACGTATTGGTCTGCATTATAATTGTAAAAAAAGTTGTTATTCATCATCATCCAAATCCACTCCCCCCATCACTTCCTCGGCAAGAGCTGCAAAAGTGTCGTCCGCATCTCCGTCCCACAATTTTACATAAGCCTCTTTTGCCCAGATCTCAATCTGATCAAACTGACAGAGCAAAATAATTTCCGATGCAATGCCCGCATATTCCAACAGGGTTTTTGGAAAAAGGACTCTGCCTGCGGCGTCCAATGACAGTTCTGTATGTCCCCTGGTAAAGGTCCTGATAAACTGCCGGTTCTTGGCCTTATAGCGGTTTAGCTTGCTCAATCGTTTGGTAATCTTGGCCCACTCCGCCTTGGTATAGAAAACCAAATGCTTATCCAGACCCCGATTGACGATCAATCCTTCCAGCTCTACATCAGGCAGTTGCCTTTTGAGAGCCGCCGGAAGAACCATTCTGCCCTTGGCGTCCAGTTTACATTCAAATTCTCCTGTGAGCTGTCCCATTCTTACGTTCAAATCGATTTTAGGTAGTAAAAGTAAATAAATTTCCCACTTTCCCCCACTTTTACCCACTAAAAAGTTTTCCACATTACTATCTGGGTGAAAAATTACCGCATAAATAGGATATATTTTATTGATTATAAATGGTTTATACTACCAACTATTGAAATTGACAAAACTGACGGAAGGTCAATCAGATTCTTCAAAAAGTAACAAGAACCAAAATATAAAGTATAAATGCACCCAGCAGATTATTTTCGTATTTTTGCGGTTCATGAATGATTTTTGATAACAAAAAATATGCATAGAACACATACCTGCGGGGAATTGCGCCCGGCAGACATTGGCAAAGAAGTGGTGTTGAGCGGTTGGGTACAGAAATCCAGAGATCTGGGCGGAATGACTTTCATTGATGTCCGTGACCGTTACGGAATTACTCAATTGACTTTCGATGAACAGGATAATGAGTCCCTGCGCAGACAGGCCCGGGAACTGGGAAGGGAATTTGTGATCAGGGTGACCGGCACCGTCATTGAACGGGCGAGCAAAAACTCAAAAATCTCCACGGGTGAAGTTGAGATCAAAGTTTCTTCCCTGGAGATTCTGAACGCTTCCAAACTGCCCCCCTTTACCATTGAGGATGAAACCGATGGCGGAGATGATCTGCGGATGAAGTACCGCTATCTGGATCTGCGCAGGGCTCCGGTGCGGAACAACCTGCTATTGAGGCACCGCCTGGCCCAGGAGATCCGACGGTATCTGGACGGGCTGGATTTTCTGGAGGTGGAAACACCGGTTTTGATCAAATCAACTCCGGAGGGAGCAAGGGATTTTGTGGTGCCAAGCCGGATGAACCCCGGTGAGTTTTACGCACTCCCCCAGTCACCGCAGACCTTCAAGCAGTTGCTGATGGTCTCGGGATTCGACCGGTATTTCCAGATCGTCAAATGCTTCCGGGACGAGGATCTGCGGGCAGACCGGCAACCGGAATTTACACAGGTGGATTGTGAAATGGCCTTTGTGGAACAGGAGGATATACTCCATACCTTTGAAGGGCTGGTCAAACATCTGTTCCGGACGGTCAAAGGCATCGATCTGGGCGAGGTACCCCGCATGGATTATGCGGATGCCATGCGTCTGTACGGTTCGGACAAACCGGATCTGCGCTTCGGGATGGAATTTGTGGAGTTGAATGCTGTGCTGAAAGGGGCAGGCTTCCCGGTATTTGATCAGGCAGAGCTGGTGGTGGGCCTCAAAGCGGAGGGCTGTGCCGGTTATACACGCAAGCAACTGGATGCACTGACCGATTTTGTCAAGCGTCCCCAGATCGGTGCGACCGGCCTGGTTTACCTGCGCTACAATGAAGATGGGACAATCAAATCCTCCGTGGATAAGTTTTATAACGAGGAACAGTTGGCTGCCTGGGCTGCCGCCTTTGATGCAAAGCCGGGGGACCTGATCCTGACAATGGCCGGACAGGCAGATAAAACACGCAAGCAACTGAATGAGTTGCGCCTGTATCTCGGATCTGAGCTGGGACTGCGGGACAAAAATAAATTTGCGCCCCTGTGGGTGATCGACTTCCCATTACTGGAATGGGATGAGGAAAGCGGGCGTTACCATGCCATGCACCACCCCTTCACTTCTCCGAAACCGGAAGACATCCCCTTGCTGGACTCCAGACCCGGGGAAGTCCGGGCCAATGCCTATGACCTGGTGATCAATGGCAGCGAGGTCGGAGGAGGTTCCATCCGGATCCATGACCGGGAATTGCAATCGCTGATGTTCAGACACCTCGGTTTCTCCGAAGAAGAAGCCCAGAAGCAGTTTGGTTTCCTGATGGATGCCTTTACATACGGTGCGCCCCCACATGGTGGGATCGCATTGGGATTTGACCGTCTGGTTTCCATCTTTGCGGGATTGGACAGCATCCGGGATGTGATCGCCTTCCCGAAAAACAATGCCGGGAAGGATGTGATGATCGACACCCCATCCACTATCTCACAGGAACAGTTGGATGAACTGGCACTGATCGTCAAAAATTAGCATCCGGGAAGAAGCAAATCAGTCAGGCACTAATCAAAGGGAGAGGCATCAATCAGATACGGAGCAACATGAGCAGTACTTACGAGCAACAATTTCTGAAGGAAAGTAAGGTCAAAACTGCAGATCTTCGCCATCGTGGGATCATGAACCACAATATTGCCCAGTATTCCAAAGCCGTTTCTTCCAGCCTGGATCAATTCCGCAATCTGGAAAATGCCAAACGGAAGGCCCACCTGATCAAGTGGCGGAGTATAGAAAATCTGGACAAACTCCTGCCGGAATTTGAGGCAAATGCTCAGAAGAGAAAGATCAAAGTACTCTGGGCCAATGATGCGACAGAGGCATTGCAGGAAATCGCCCGTATTCTGGAGGGGATCCATGCAAAGACCATTGTTAAATCCAAATCGATGGTGACCGAGGAAATAGGGCTCAATGGATTTCTGGAGAAAAAAAAGATTCACCCGGTAGAAAGCGATCTGGGCGAATTTATCGTGCAGTTGCTGGGACAGAAACCCTACCATATCGTCACTCCCGCCATGCACCTGCAAAGGGAAGACATTGCCACCTTGTTCCATGAACGCTTCGGCACTCCGCCGGATGCAGATGCAGAAACCATTACCCTCAAAGCAAGGGAACTCCTCCGGGATCAGTTTATGACCGCTGATGCGGCAATTACCGGGGCCAATTACCTGATCGCAGATAC
The DNA here is from genome assembly GCA_040392005.1 of Parapedobacter defluvii. Lineage (GTDB taxonomy): Bacteria > Bacteroidota > Bacteroidia > Sphingobacteriales > Sphingobacteriaceae > DASRQK01. Next base: position 15,935 of record JBEBWT010000008.1, on the reverse strand, counting down.
CGGCAGCATTGCATTAACTGAAAATGAGGGAAATGCACGGTTGAGCACTACCTTTCCAAAAGTGCATATTGCCATCGCCGGCATCGAAAAAATCATCCCTTCCCTGACAGATCTGGATCTGTTCTGGCCCCTGTTGTCCAGTCATGGTACCGGGCAGGGATTGACGGCTTACAATTCAGTGATCAGCGGGCCCCGGCAGGCCGGGGAATCCGATGGGCCGGAGGAAATGTATGTGATCCTGCTGGACAATGGCCGCACCCAGCTACTGGCGAGCCCGGAACAGAGGCAAGGCCTGTACTGTATCCGCTGCGGGGCATGCCTCAATGTTTGCCCGGTCTATCAAAATATCGGGGGACACAGCTATGGAACAACTTACAGCGGGCCGATCGGTTCGCTGATCACTCCCCACACTCAGGGAATGAAAAACTTCAAACATCTCAGCGAAGCCTCCACTCTTTGTGGGAAATGCACCGAAGTCTGTCCGGTACGGATCGATATCAGCCGAATGCTTTTGCTCAATCGCCGGGATGCTGTCCGGGCCGGACACATGCCTGCCAGTGAAAAAATGTTGTGGAAGATATATACCACCGGGGCCGGAAAACGGAAATGGATGGATTTCTTGGGTTCGAAAACCAAAAATTTTCTACTGCGTTTCTTTTTCAGGAAAAAATGGGGGGAAAAACGAAGTCTTCCCCAGGTGAGCAAGCAATCTTTCAGCCAGCAGTGGGTGTCAGGGCAGGGACATAAGGATTAAAACCAGCCTCGATCTGATTGGTTCCTGATTGATGATTGACTTCCCTAAGCCGGATCCCGTTCGCTGAGGAACCCTTTACGCCGGATCCACCTCAATCCCGATACCTCTGAGCAGCAGAGAAGCATTGAATATTTTGCATTCCCCTTCTTTAAGCCGGTAATCAAACAGCATTTCCCCATCGACTACCTGAATATCAAAATGATAATTCCGGATCACATCCGGGTGTTCGGCTTCCAGCACAGACAATTGCAGGTCATGGGTGGCCACCATACCCGATGCCTGTGCTGCTATCAGCTTTTTAATAATGGCTTTGGAACCCTTGTACTTATCTACCGAATTGGTTCCCCGCAGCATTTCATCGATCAGAAAATAGGCAGACGGCTGCTCCTGAATGATTTGCAACAGCATTTTCATACGATCCAGTTCAGCCTTGAAGGTAGAAGTACTTTCTTGCAGGGAATCCCGGATCCTCATATAGGTAATGAGGTGCATCACCGATACCTGCATGTTTTTGGCACAAACAGGTGCGCCGGCCAATGCCAGCACCGTATTGACCCCCACTGTCCTCAAAAAAGTGCTTTTACCTGCCATATTGGAACCGGTAATCAATGCGATCCGGTGATCCTGCTTTGAATAGCTATTGGCAATGGCGACCGATTGATCAATAAGCGGGTGATTCATCTCAGAGAAGGCCAGCACACGATCGGTTTCCGGATGAATACCGGGAAAGCACCAATCCGCATGATTGATCCGCAGCACCGCCAAACTCATCAGGGCTTCCGTTTCCCCCACCACATCCAATGCTTCAATCACTTCCCGGCCGTGTAACCTGCGCCATTCCTGCAGGGCAAGCACCTGTCTGAAATCCCACAGAAAGATCATGTTCATCAGGGCACCCACCAGCATATTCAGCCGGTAATCCAGTTTTTCAAGCAAGCCGGCAAGCCTCCTGATCGCAAGGGATATGCTGAGCCCCGAAGTCCCCCCGGAACGGACTCGTTCAGAGAGGCCGACCATCATCCGGCTTTGCCAGTTCTTATTTTCAATGCTGGTCAGCGCTGCGGAAATCGTCCGTAGCAAGGCACTGATTTTATCGAATTTCCCACCGATCTGATTGACTCTGCCGGCATAACCCAGGCTGAACAGCAAATGGGCAATCATCAGCCAAAGTCCGAGATTGGCCATCAGGGGGATCCAATAAGATAATGCAAAAACGGTAATCACCAGATAAGGCGCAAGCTTCACATAATAGGACAACAGTTTGTTTCCAAAATCTGCATTTGAACCGTCAGACTTCGACGGTTGGCCGCCGGCTTCTGCCCGTTTTCCGGACACATAATGTTCCAGTACCTGTTTGAGATCTCTGCCGTCCTGACGGGCATGGAAAAGATCGACCTGCAACTGCTGGCACCATTCCCGGTCAGCCGCCATTTCCCGGATAGCCTCCTGCCGCAGCGAGATGAGTGCAGGGGTACCTAAAGTCTCCCGGGCTGTGTTTGATGTATCCGAAGTGACTGGCGCCGCGGCGGGCACCTCCGAAGTGGCTGGCGCTGCGGCTGGTGCGGCAAGATAAGCAGCCAGCAGATCCCTCCCCTGCCGGGTGGCCGACCGGTTGATCCGTGCATAGAGCGAGCGATCTCCATAAATATCCAGATCATCCGAATAGGGGTGCGCGGGATCCCGGTAAGCAGCCCCGTCATCGTAATGGTTCGACTGTCCCTCTTTGAGCTGTATTTCATTTTGGTTAATGGCGGCAAATGCACGCCAGCGGACCCGCTGCTCCTCCAGCCGGCTTTGCCTCCAGACCAACAGGGCGAAGGTGATCAGCAGGACAAAAAACAGGGCGATCAAAGCCCAGAATGATTCAGTCTGTACAATCCAGAAAAACAAGGCGGCCCCCAGCAGAATAACCCCCAGCCGGGAAAGTGCCAGCAGGTTGATCCTTCGGTTCAGTCCCGCCAGAATGGTCCCGGCCTGTTCTATATTTTTATAATAATACTCCATTTAAATTGGGTTTACATCCTACATTTTGGGTTGTTGGAAATTTTATAATACCTTTTTCACAGGTTCACAACTTCCCCAAATTTGCATTAATTTGGGGAAGTTGTGAACCTGAAAAACAAAGTGTAGCCTCCGGGATGTACTTTCACCAGGCCTGATTCCCGACGAGCGGCACAAAACGGAATGTATCCAGTTCGATCCGTTCAAAATCCTGTTCCCCGGTCCGGATCACGGTCACCATCTTCTGTGATTTTTCATCTCCTACCGGAATCACCAGTACTCCTCCGATTTTGAGCTGGTGAAGCATGATTTCGGGTACAAAGGGCGCACCGGCGGTCACCAGAATCTTGTCATATGGGGCGAATTCAGGCTTCCCCTTTGATCCGTCACCCAGAAAAAAATGAGGATGATATCCCATATAGGGCAACACCTGGACGGTACGATTGTACAGATTGGCCTGTCTTTCGATGGTATAGACCTCGGCACCCAACTCCAGCAGAATACAGGTCTGATAGCCTGAACCGGTCCCGATTTCCAGCACCTTGTCCCCAGGAGAAATATGCAGCAATTCGGTCTGATAGGCCACCGTATAAGGCTGAGAAATGGTTTGCCCGTCCCCAATGGGGAAAGCCTTATCCATATACGCCTGCAGCCAGAAGGTTTCATCAAAAAAATAATGCCGCGGCACCTTACCGATCGCTTCCAGCACCCGGCGGTCAGAAATCCCCTTTTCCCTGAGGGTAGCCACCAATTTCTTCCGGGCTCCCTGCTCCCTGTAATTATCAATAAATTTATAAGCCATTTGGTTGTAAACTTAGGGAAATCCCGCTACTTACACAATCGAAATCATCAACAATTAACCATAGATCCAATAATCCCGGACTCCACTTAATACGGGTCCACATCAATCAGCACCCGCACAGACTTGAAGGGCTTCTCCGTCCCGAAAAACAATACCGTCTGACGAATCAGATCCCGCACTTTGGCCATACTGATGCCCTGCCTTTCGATTTTGAGGAGAATGGTTTCTATATATTGATTGCGGATTCTGGAAACCAGAGGCTGCTCCGGGCCCAGAACCCTTTCACCCAACTGCTGACGGAATAAAAAAGCGAGCCTTTCAGCCCCGGCCTGCGCCACCGGCAGCTCCTTGTGGCGTACTTCAAGCCGGATCATCCGGTAAAAAGGCGGATAGGAAAAACTCTTCCGCTCATTGATCTCGGTCATGAACATTCCCTCATAATCATGGGAAACCACCTGCCCGATCACCCGGTGGCCCGGGCTGTAAGTCTGGATAATCACCTGGCCCTGCCGGTCCCGTCTGCCGGCCCTGCCGGCCACCTGTGCCAGCAGAGAATAGGCGCGCTCATAGGCCCTGAACTCAGGGTAATGGATCAATGCATCCGCATTGATAATCCCGATCACGCTGACATTCCCGAAATCCAGCCCTTTCGCCACCATCTGGGTACCGATCAGCACATCGTACTGATGATCGTCAAAGGCAGACAACACTCTTTCAAAGCCATGCTTTCCCTTGGCGGAATCCAGATCCAGCCGTCCGACCCGTGCCTGGGGCAATAGCAATTCCAATTCTTCCTCCAGCCGCTCAGTGCCATAGCCCTTGCTTTCTATATGGGTAGAACCGCAGGCCGGGCAGATTTGCAGGGGATCCTCGGTATAACCACAATAATGGCAATGCAGCTTGCCGGAACTCTTGTGGTAGGTCAGGCTCACATCGCAATGGATACATTTGGCAATATAGCCACAGGTTTTACATTGGGATACGGGGGTATGTCCCCGGCGATTCTGGAAAAGAATGACCTGCTGTTTATTGGCCAAAGCCTCCTCCATTACTTTCAGTAGCTTGCCACTAAAATAGCTGAACATCTGTTCCTGACGGGCGGCTTCCCGGACATCCACCACCTCGATAAGGGGCAATTGGGACTCTCCAAAGCGCCTGGTCAATTGCACCAGCCCGTATTTCCCGGAGCGGGCATTATAAAAACTCTCCAAAGATGGAGTCGCTGATCCCAGGACCACCTTCGCTCCATGCATATGGGCAAGAAAAATAGCCGTGTCACGGGCATGGTAGCGGGGTGCCGGGTCAAACTGCTTGAAAGAAGTTTCGTGTTCCTCATCCACCACGACCAGTCCCAGTGACCGGAAGGGCAAAAAGACAGATGAACGCGCACCAATGATCAATTGTACCTCTCCATGCAGCACCTTATTCCATATTTCGGCCCGTTCCTGGTCATTGAAGCGGGAATGATAAACCCCAAGCCTGGAGCCGAAGTGCAGCCGCAGCCTTTCCGTCATCTGGGTGGTCAGGGCGATCTCGGGCAGGAGATAAAGCACCTGCTTTCCGCTTGCCATGTACTCTTCGATCAGCCTGATATACAATTGGGTCTTGCCGGAAGAAGTCACTCCGTGCAGCAGGGTCACATCTTTCTCCCGCAGAGATTCCCGCAGCGATAGCAGCGCCTGTTCCTGATCGGGATTGAGTACAAATTCGGTGGTCAGGGCCACATCTTCCCCACCGATCCGGCTGACAATTTCTTCCCGCTCCACGAACACTTCCTTGTCCACCAGTGATTTGATAACCTGTGCATTTGCACCCGTAGCCTCCATGATTGCTTTCCTGCTGACTTTGGCGGTCTGTCTGCGCAACTGGAGAAAACCCAACACCGCATCCTGCTGTTTGGGTGCACGGTTGAGGGAATCCAGCAGCAGGCGTTTGCCTTCCTCATCGGAAAATTCAGGCGCAAGCTCCAGAAACACTTGTCTGCGGGGCTTGAATTTGGGAGCGAGTTCCTCCGAAATCAGCACCAGGCCCTTATCAAACATTCTTTTGAGCAGGGGGAAAACCGTTTTCTGGCCCAGGAGCTTGACCACATCACTCACTTTCAGTTCGGGCACCAGATCGAGGGCATCCAGGATCAGGTACTCCTTTTCATGTAAGTGATCCCGGTCTCCGGCAGCTTCCGGACCGATGGTAATCCGTGTTTCACTGGCCAGCTTGAGCACTGCGGGAAGTGCGGCCTGCATGACCTCGCCCAAACCGCACAAATAATAATCAGCCATCCATTCCCAGAGCCTGAATTGCCCGGGAGTGACGATCGGCTCCTCATCCATGACATCCAGTATGTATTTGGCTTCATAGCGTTCCGGAGCCTTCTCGCTGATCTTATAGATCAACGCAGAATAGATCCGGTTTTTTCCGAATTGAACAATGACCCGCCTGCCCTCCTCTACCTGACCGGCCATTTCCAGCGGCACCCTATAAGTATAGGTTCCCTGGATCGCCAGTGGCAGGACTACCTCCACAAAGAGTGTCCTGCGGTCAATCCGAATCCCTGTGGTCAATTCGATCAATCCCTCCTGAATTTATTTCTTTATTATACTCCCTGACTTGTTCTTGAAGGTTATACTCCCTATTTGTTCTTCATGGTGGCTACAAAAAGACCAGCCCAGCCCACAATGAACAGCAAACCTCCGATAGGAGTCACCGGCCCCAGAATGGCCGGCTTCAAAAATCCGGTAAGCGAGTAGGTGCTCAGCAGATACAGCGATCCCGAAAACAAGAGGATACCGGTGACAAAACTGATAAACGAAACCCGGATAAAATCATTCTTTGCCCTGGAAAAGGTCGATAGGAACAGCAGTGCCAGCGTGTGGTAAAATTGGTAATCAACGGCGGTTTCCCAGGTCTCCAACTGATCGTCCGAAATTTTATCTTCCAATCCATGAGCGCCAAAAGCACCCAGGCCTACTGCGGTCAGGCCGAAAACGGCTGCAGTCAAAATAATTCGTTTGTTCATTTTGGTCTATTTAACATGATGGCCAATGAGCAAATATACATAAACTGGCTTTAACTTTATTAAGATATAAATTAAATGCAAAATAACTTACCTTTGTGGGCATGGCAATAATGGAGGAGATAAAACCTTATAAAGAAACGGAAAAGGCTAAGAAACAGCAGGTAGCTGATATGTTTGACAATATCTCGGGCACCTATGATTTTCTGAACCACTTTATGTCCCTGGGCATTGATATTCTCTGGCGGAAAAAAGCCATCCGTTCCCTGAAAAAGCACAATCCCCAACTGATGCTGGATGTAGCCACCGGCACTGGTGATTTTGCCCTTGAATCCATCCGTCAATTGAACCCTGCAAAAATCATCGGGGTGGATATTTCCGCAGGAATGCTGGAGATTGCCCGCGAAAAAATTGCAAAAAAAGAGCTGGAGGGACAGTTTGAGGTGCAGCTTGGCGATTCGGAGGGCCTGCAATTTGAGGATGGTGTTTTTGATGCGGTCACCGCCGCTTTTGGCGTGCGGAATTTTGAAAACCTGGAGAAGGGACTGGCAGATATTTGCCGGGTGACCCGTCCCGGTGGCCGGGCCGTAATCCTTGAATTTTCCAAACCCCGTGTTTTCCCGGTCAAGCAATTGTACAATTTTTATTTCCATAAAATCACGCCTTTTATCGGACGGGTCTTTTCCAAAGACAGCCGGGCTTATGAGTACCTGCCCGAGTCAGTGGCCCAATTCCCCGACGGCAAGGAATTTACGGATATCCTGAAAAAAGTCGGCTTCAGCGAGGCCATCGCCCGCCCACAATTTTTCGGAGTTTGTACGATTTATATTGGGGTGAAATGACCGTTAAGCAACCGAATTATGACAAAGAGATCTAATATTGTATTATTTCTTCTATTTATGTTTTCTTTTGGAGGCGTAATGGAAGTGAAGGCACAGTCAAAAATTCTGGATTATTTTAGAAACAACTCTCGAGGAGCATGGCAGGGATCTGGAAAAAATAAAGAGGAATTCGATGACAATAAAGTGATATACATTGGAATGTCTCCTTTTACACATTTATCATATTCTCATTATTTTATCGAAAAATCAAAAGATTGGAATACGATACCAGTAGCTATGCCTGTTGCAGAAAATTCCCCTGATCAATTTGCTTCAATAAGCAATCCAGGTGGTCTTGAAATTGGCTTCGGACTACCAATACGAATTCGAATTAATCATTATTTGAGTTTTTCGACAGGAGTTTTTTTCTCAATTGAGAGGGGCAGGTATACTAAAAATTCTGTCTATGGCCCAAGAATCAATTATACTTTTTCGAACGACAAAGATGAGAAGCATATTCGAATGCAACGGGGGGATAATGATGGGGGAGAGAATTTTTCAACCATTGAATTGCCACTACTTTTTAAATTATATTCGGATTATAAATATTTTTCACAAAAAAGTGAATACCCATACAGAATATACCTATTAGGTGGGTCAAAATTAATTCGTAATTTCGGGTCAAACGAATACTATAATCAGACTAAGAACTTTACAGGTAGCAAAATAGACCCTCCTCTCATATTCAAGAACAGGCAATTTAATATTGATACAGGATTAGGTTTAGATATTCATTCGAAATACAGTAAGTTTTCTTTTGAAGCTCGTTACTCGCAAAGTTTGGGTGACTTATTAAACAAAAAACATAAAAACTATATAAGCAGCCCGAATCCTTATATGAGTGTCATTGACAAGTTGTCGATTCGCGGAATACAATTCAGCATCATTATTGAATAATCTCAAAAAATATGTATATTTGAGTTATGATAGCTAATATCGGCATTATGGATAGTCAAGTATTGGATAAAAAGATTGATTTGATTCAGTGGCTTTCTACATTGGAAGACAGCGTAGTCATTGATAAGTTGCTTAAATTCAGACAAAAAGAATCAAGAGATTGGTGGGATTCTGTTTCTGCAGAGGAGAAATTATCGATTGAAAAAGGGATTCAGGATGCAGATAATGGAAAATTAGAACCACATTCAACTGCAAGGAGATTGTATGAAAAGTGGCTTGAAGAAATGGAGAATATTCTACCAAAATTACCCAAAAGTCCTATGGACGCTTTTCAAAAACCACCAAAAATAAGATTGTGAAATTTTTCTTGTTGTCCTCGATTTTTCTCAAATTTCTCCATTTCGACTATGACTAACTGATTATCAATTATAGTTTTTTTTATTTGGGAGACCAAGCGAGGAAAACAGGAAAAAAAATTATAAGAAAATCGGCTTATTGTCCGGAAAGCAGCCATTTTTCCACATTCAGAATCGCTATCCCTTCGTCATCAAATTCCAAGTCGTCGGTGGTAAGCAATACTTTTCTGTAATGATCATTCAGTTTTTTGAATGGCGCCAATTCTCTTTGCAGGGTACTTTCTTCTTTGGCCGTATAAGCTACCTGATAATATTCGGTAACGCCTTTTTCATTCTGTACTACAAAATCGATTTCGTTTTCGTTGTATTTCCCAGTCCACACCCTATAGCCTCTGCGTAATAATTCAAAGTAAACGATGTTTTCCAGCAGGTGCCCGACATCGGATGCTTTGGGCTTTCCGATCAACATTCGCCTGAACCCCAAATCCACGAGATAAAATTTGCTGATGGTACGCAATTGTTCTTTACCTTTAATGTCGAAGCGCTTGCTTTCGTACAGCACAAATGCATCTTTCAGCGCTTCCAACAATTTAAAAACCAGACGACTATCCACAGCTTTATGATCGGATTTCAAAAATTTGGAAATGCTATTGGGAGAAAGCGGACTGCCAACCGAATCGAATGCAAAGCGAGTCACAGCAAACAACTCCTGAGGATTGGAAATATTGCTGCGCGTGATGACGTCCTGTAATATAACAGAATTATATACATCATTGAGATATTTCAAAGAATAGTTTTCACCGAGCGAAAGCATGTCCATAGCCCCGGGCATACCGCCGGTATGGATGTAGTCATTCAATGTAGCATCTGGCAAATATTGTTTATATTCTGCAAAGGAAAACGGTAATACATTGATTTCAAAATACCGTCCTGACAGCAAGGTGGCCAGACCGGAAGAAAGCATAAAAGCGTTTGATCCTGTGATATAAACATCTATGTTCTTCTTAACAAAAAGAGCGTCCACCAAACGCTCAAAGTCATTGATCACCTGTACTTCATCCAAAAAAACATAATTCATTCTTTTGGATTGACATTGCTCCATGATGGCTCTATATAAAGCTTGCCAATCATTTAACTGCAGGACATCAGCATCCTCAAAGTTGTAATAAATTGTATTCTCACCTTGCTTCTTCAGTGTATCTCTTTGCATTTCGAGCAATGTGGATTTACCACATCGCCTGATACCCGTGATGACCTTAATCACATGCTTGTCCCTCAACGCATGTAGAACAGTTGTATATCGTTCTCTCTTTACGTATCTCATTCAAAAAAGTTTTTGCAAAAATATTCAAAAAGTTTTAAATATTGCTATCTTTTTGCAAAAATATTCAAAAAGTAAAAATATGAACTTTTTCTTTTCTAAATAAGAACTTTTTCGTATCTTGCCAAAAAGAAAGGAAAAGCTATGGCAAAAATTGTTGATTACAAAAATCTCGAATCCGATTTGGAGGATATCCCCATGCTTCAGGATTTTGCAAAAGTTTATCTTCGCGCGTTAGATAAAGGATCAAAACTCGATTTTTTCAAAGCCCTGGATGAATTAACAGGATTAGGCGATCAAGTATTGGCAGATTGGTTAAATATTACCACCCGTACCCTGCACAATTACCGTACAAAATCTGTCGCGCTGAAACCAATCACCAAAGAACATATTGTTTTATTGCTCTCATTATATAGAAATGGCATAAGAACCTTTGGAAATAAAGAGGACTTCGAACAATGGCTTTCTACAAAAAATGTTTACTTAGAACAAAAAGCTCCAAAAGATGTCTTGGTTACATTTTCGGGAATTCGTATGGTCGATCATATGCTTACAGTAATTAAATACGGAGATATCATCTAATTCTTATGCACATCTACAACCTTCGTAAAGCAAAATATGCTAAGGAATTAGTGGCTTCAGGCGTATCCAACCGCTGGAACAGGGAAGATGAATTTGTAATTTATGCAAGAAGTACCAGGGCATTGGCCTACTTAGAATCGTTGGTTCTCCACAACAATATCAATTTGTATAGTGATTACAAAATGCTGGAGATAGCCGTTGAAACCGGACAGACCGAATTACATGATACAAACGAAAAAAATAGCATGGTCCAACATATAGACTCCAACTCCCTGCCTCAGGACTGGCAACGATTAAAGCATTATGGCACTACTCAGCAACTTGGATCAGATTGGTATCAAAAATGTGAAAAGCTTTTGCTGAGGGTTCCTTCAGTATTAATTCCACAGGAATATAATTTTCTGATAAACACCAGGCATCCTGATTTTGAAATGAAAGTATCGATATTAAGGACAGAGGAATTTACTTGGAATTATTGATTTTTGAAAGAAAAAATTAGACTATATATCATATAAAACGAGCAACTATGAAAAAAACCGCATTCATCACAGGAGCAAGTGCAGGCATCGGAGCAGCTTGTGCGAAATTATTGGCAAAAGAAGGTTTTAATCTGCTGTTGGCGGCCCGCCGGGCCGATCGATTGGAAACAATGGCCACCGGACTGGAACATCAATATGGGATCAAAGTGCTGGCGGTGACATTGGATGTGCGGGATCGGGTTTCAGTGCAGGAAATGTTCCAAAACCTACCCGATGAGTGGAAACAAATTGATGTTTTGATCAACAATGCGGGGCTGAGCCAGGGTTTGGATCCCATCCAGACCGGAGACTTCGATGATTGGGATCGGATGATCGACACCAATCTCAAAGGATTGTTGTATGTCACCCGCACGGTTGTGCCGGGCATGACCTTACGGAATAGTGGCCATATCATCAATATCGGGTCCATTGCAGGCAAGGAGGTCTATCCCAATGGGAATGTTTATTGTGCAACGAAGCATGCGGTGGATGCCCTCTCCAAAGGAATGCGGATTGATCTTTTACAGCATGGGATCAAGGTGACGGCGATCCACCCGGGCATGGTAGAAACCGAGTTCTCGGTGGTTCGGTTCAAGGGTGATGAGGAAAGGGCAAATGCCGTGTATCACAATTTGGAGCCGCTGGTGGCCGAAGATATTGCTGAGGCTGTCTGGTTTGCGCTATCAAGGCCTCGGCATGTCAATATCAATGATCTGCTGATCATGCCGACGATCCAGGCCAATTCCGTGCAGATCAAGCGGAATGCATAGTGCAAGGTATAATGGGTAGAATGCATAACGGACATAGGGGAAATCGGAAATTGGATATATAGTACTTCCTCAAAAACCCAAATCCTGAATAGTTATAACCATTCGGGAATTGAGAAATCGGGAAATTGGATATACTAATTTTTTTCAGTATCTTTGTAAGATAGGCCGACTATTTAGAATAGGTTTGAAATAGGTCTATTTTCTCAAAATATAACACCAATGGCTTTACAGAATACCATCGATCAAGCGATCAAAGCTGCCATGTTGGCAAAAGACAATGCGACACTTAGGGGACTAAGGGCAATCAAGGCTGCTTTACTATTGGCAAAATCAGAAAAAGGTGCAGCAGATACCCTGACGGAAGATATGGAGATCAAAGTTTTGCAAAGACTGGTCAAGCAGCGTCGGGAGTCTGCTGATATCTATAAACAGCAAAACCGGGAAGACCTGTATCAAGTAGAAGCCGAAGAGATTGAGGTGATCGAGTCATTCCTTCCAAAGCAATTGGACCGGGATGAAGTCGCCCGATTGATCCAGCAGATCATTGACCAGACTGGTGCCTCCAGTGTCAAGGACATGGGCAAGGTCATGGGCATGGCCAACCAGAAATTGGCCGGACAGGCGGACGGCAAAACCATTGCAGAGATTGTAAAACACCTCTTGTCCCAATAAAACATCTGCTACAAAGAAATGTTCGTTGTACAAGAGGTGTTCTGCAATACCCGATTACAACAACATTTTAGTGTCCGAAAACCGAAAACTAAAACCCAGTTCGTGTGTGTTATTACGTATATAACGATTCAATTGATTGTTTAAGTTAAATTGATAGGCATAGCCGATCGAAAACCGTTCGACGTTAAACTGCAAACTGGCTGCCATTTCATTGTTGGTTTTAAAACTAATACCCGCCCCCACCGTCCGATTGACAAACAGCATGGCCGTCATATCTGCCAGGAATCTGAAATTTTTCGAATAACTCACCATCACGCTGGGGCGCAACTCAAATCCATCGGAAAGAGGCACCAACCCTGCACCGATCAAGTGATATTGGTTGTGGAAATCATACTGTTTTTGATCCTCGTTCCCCAAGTTAGAAAACATCAAACGGGGCAAAGAAAAACCAATGTAATACCGGTTGGGGTTATATAACATAAAACCTGCCCCGATCAACTTATCCAATTCACGAACATCATCCCGAAAAGCCGGATCTTGTGGATCAATATCAGAGAACCGGCCATCATAATAGCTCAAGCCAAAATTTAGCGACATGCCAAAATAAGTCTGTTCAGACAATCGGATCGATTTTGCGATGAATGCACTGACTTCACTGGCCCGTTCCACAGCAACATTCTCATGGCGAACATTCAAACCCACTTGCGTTTGGAATGACTTGAGAGGAATATTCACATTCCCCCAGAATGCCGTAGGAGCACCATCCATACCGATCCATTGCTGTTTTCCTACAAAGAACACTTCCCCACCTGGCCGAAGTAAGCTCGTTGCAGGATTGATCCCCACACTGTTGTGAGCATATTGATTGTAAAAAATCCCCTGTTGAGCCCGAAGAAGAGCCGGAGTGCCAAAAACGATCAGTAATACAAAACAAATTCGTTTTAATTTCGGCAAACTATTTATAAAATTATCAGTTCCCATAGCCTATCTCATTTTACTCGATCGATCAATAACGCATGACAAAAAATCCTTTTTCATTCTTCCAAACACCATTATCTTTTATTTCCAATATATAATAATAAGTGCCGGCAGGCAACCTCGCCCCTTGGGAAGAAATCCCTCTAAACACACGTTCAACACTATCATATCCTTGATTTTCAAAGACAATCACTCCATTTTTATTGAAAATAGTCACCCGGTTTTCAGGATATTTATTAATCCCCTCAATCATCAGGAATTCATTGATGCCGTCCCCATTTGGAGAAACTGCTTTATGCACCCTTAACGGTAAATAACCCTCATCCACAATATCAATGGTCACGAGTACCGGATCAGCCGGCAGGTAATTGTCATTGCCCGGTTGTTCAGCGGTCACCACAACTGTACCCACCCGCAAAATATGCAACACATTCCCTTCCAATCGAGCAACATTCTGATCATCAATCTTCAATTGTACCGGTAAACCACTGGTGGTGCTGACGTTCAATATGGCTTGACCATCACTGAGCTTAAAGCTGCCCGGATCGACAAATTGTATTTGTTGTGTAGCACGTTTGATCACCAAAGTCCTTACAACATCGGCCGCAGGGTTATACGACTCTCCACCTTCTTGTGAAGCGATGATCCGTACAGTGCCGGCTCCCTCTATCCGCAATCTGTTACCATCCACAATGCGGGCAAGCTGTGTTTCATTGCCCTGTTCATCCGTGATCCGGTAAGAGACAGGTAAGCCACTATTAGACGTGGCATCCAAGACTATATCAGTCGTTCCGTACACCACTTCTTCCTGTGGCTCAAACGTGATCTGCTGATCCAGGTAATCCACAACCAACACCCCAACCGACACAGATCGTTCTCCTGTCACACCCCTCACGATACCATTGGCCTGGATGGTATGATTGCCGACTTCCAGGTTGTTTGGTATTTCAAGTGTTCCGTCGAAATCCCCATTCTCATCTACCGGAATCTGCCCCAACAGTTGTGGCGTACTAAATAAGTAAACAGATATCACCGTCCCGGGCTCAAATCCATGTCCTTTGATCTGTACCTGTCCACCATCACCCCGCAATATACGGATCACAGCATCAATATCCCAAATGGTAATGTATTGCCCATTGACATTCAATGAATACAAGTCCATGTAGAAATCCTGGCCTGACAATCGGATGTACTGATTTTCTACTACTGTCAAAGAAATCTCCATGATTTTTCCATCTTCCATGACCACTGTACCACCTGGAGGAGGTTGAGGCAATTCACCTGTATCTTCCGGCATTGGAACAGTCGGAATCACCAGATTGGAAATATTGCTATAAGGACTTGTACCCGATTCATTGATGGCTGCAACCCTGAAAACATAAGGTCTATTGTTCTCGAGACCACCTACAACAGTCTGAGTAGTTGATGACGGGACATTGCCAAAGGTTTCCCAAGTGACCCCATTATCGATCGAATACTGGATTTCATAAGATGTGATCCCCGATCCTTCAGTTTCCGTTGGTGCAATCCAGGTCAATGCAACTTCTTTATCCCCTGGTTCTGCATGGAGTCCGGTCGGTGCATTGCTGTGCTGGATACGTATCAATTTGGCCTGAGCATCAATCAACGAAACAGTAACCTGCTCTACCAGTTCAGGGGTTGCCCGTGGATCAGCCAACAACTCACGGGCCATTTGCAATTCGACTTCAAATGCAGTCCAGCTCGCCACTGTATATTCGGCCTCAAACGGTTCGATGGCAGTAGCGCTCTTCACAGCGGCTCTGAGGTTTCCAATATAAACTAATGCCTGATAAGTCGGCTCAAGCAAATCCAAGGCTGCTTCTAAATCAGATTGTACTTGTGGCATTGCTGACAATGCAGCTTGTGCATTGACCAATGCTTCCAACATATCTCCCCAACTTCCCGATGTATAATCATCCTCATTCAATTCATTGATCAAATTGACCAATGTCTGGAGTACCGAACCAACATCACTTGACATGAGATTGGCAATTGCTTCACGTAAAGCCTCCTCTGCGGTATCAATCTCAGACTGCGTCGCATTGGCATCGGCAAAGACATCTTGTGCATCGTCCAAGGCAACTTCAAGTGCGGACCAACTCACAGACGTCCAATCGTTCTCGGTCAGGTCGTTTGCATCGTCAATAGCATCCTGCAAGGCTGATTTGTCTACAGCAAGGTTATCGATCGCATCACGGAGCGCCTGCTCGGCAGCATCCACCTCGGATTGCGTGGCAGTGGCGTCGGCAAACACATCCTGTGCATCACTCAGTGCAGACTCAAGCGCAGACCAGCTCGCTGGCGACCAGTCGTTCTCGGTCAGGTCGTTTGCATCATCAATAGCATCCTGCAAGGCTGATTTATCCACG
>JBEBWT010000007.1:0-79530 GCA_040392005.1 Parapedobacter defluvii | reverse complement strand
GAGCATTCAGCGGAAGGCTCGATCTGGACCCGGGCCTCACTGGCGGTGATTACGTCCTTAGAGCTTATACGGACAGGGAATCAGCGGCGGCTACTATGGGGAACCACGGCAGCCCGGTTTTTCACAAAAAGATCCAACTGTTAGGCTCCGCCCCCTCAAAGCCGGGAACCAGAGATATGACCGGGACAGCCCCCGGGGATACTTATGCCCTCTCCTTCTTTCCCGAAGGTGGGTACCTCGTGGAGGGAGCGGAGAACAGGGTCGCATTCAAGGCCCTCTACCCGGACGGATCCCCGGCCGAGGTCAAAGGCAGGCTGATGGACCGGCAGGGACGGGACTATGGACCCGTAGAAACCCTGCACGGCGGCATGGGCCGCTTTGAATTCACCCCGCTAAAGGACAGGCAGTATGTCCTGGTGGGAGAGCCTGCTGACGGTACGGCTGGGACGGGTGCTGACGGGGCCGGCAGAGAGTTTGCCCTGCCGGAGGCAGAGACCGGAGCGGTTGCCCTGCAAACCCGATTGACTGCCGGGGAACTGCAGGTATCCGTGCTGCGATCCCCGGGCACCGATACCAGTACCCCACTGTACCTGCTGCTGCACACAAGGGGGATGGTACACTACATGGAACCCTGGGACGACAATTATGAGGGCATCGCCTTTGAGACCACGGACTTCCCCTCCGGGGTGGTGCAGGTACTGCTGCTGGATGCGGGTGCCAATCCGCTGAGCGAGCGGCTGGTGTTCTGCCGCAGCAACGATGATGCCAGGCTGGCCTTCTCCACCGACAAGGACACTTACGGCCCCAGAAGCCCTGTGAAAGCCTCCGTTAAGCTCACCGATGACGCAGGAAACCCTCTGTCCGGAGCTTTCTCCGTGGCGGTCACCGACGACACGGACGTGGCGCAAGACAGGGAGCAGGACATTCTGGCCACCATCCTGCTGGGGTCCGAACTCAGGGGGTACATTCCCGATCCGGCATATTACCTCAAAGAGGAAAACAGGCAGGCTCTGGACATCCTCATGATGACCCACGGATGGAGACGGTACAATATCCCCGAAGTGATCCGGCAACGGTACGAACAACCTGCCGCCATAGCCCTGCCGGGTCTGACCATCCGGGGCACGGTCACTACCGATGGATCCAGGGGACGGCCCATCCCGGACAGAAAGGTATCCATCTTCTCCTGGCAGACGGACTACTCGGATGAAACAGTCACGGACTCCCTGGGCCGCTTTGCCTTTGGGGGGCTCGAGTTCGCCGACAGCCTCACCTTTGTCGTACAGGCAGAGACGCCCAAATGGCGCAACCATCCACGGCTCACCATCGAAAAGGAAATTTTCCCGCCCGCCCCCGGTACAGCAGCAGCCTTCATGCCGCCCAGGCGTCCGCCCGGAACCGGTGCGGCCAATGCGGACGGAGGGGCCCTCCAATCTGCGGGGCAGACTCTGGCACAGCAGGCCTACCTGATCGAAAAGGCCATACGGCACAACTCCAGGTACGGGCTGAGGGAAATAGAGATCGAAGAGGTACAGGTCGATGCCAAACGAGACCCGCTGGCGGGGCAGAGCTTCTCCTATTACATGCCAAAGGAAAAAAGAGATGTACTGACTTCCGAACAACTCGAAGAACTCCAGCCCATGAACCTGTCGGATGCTTTGAAATATATACCATACCTCAACCTCAACCAGGAGATGATCAATAATATGGTATTGATCATCGATGACATCATCATCAACAATGTAACCAACATCGACGATATTATCGATCCGTTCAATATTGAGCGAGTAGGAATCATTAAAGGGCGGGGAGCCGCAAGCGTATTGTTAGGAAGAGATGGCCCAAGAGGAGCTATCGTGATCACCACCAAAAAAGGATTGACCCCAAGCCGATTCCAGAAATATCAACGGGAAAATATTCGCGTAGTGAACCCTCTGGGCCTACAGGAACCGGTTGAGTTTTATTCGCCCACATATGAAACTACTGAACAGCGAAACAGAAAGGAACCCGATCTCCGCACCACCATTTATTGGAATCCCGACGTCAAAATCCCATCCAACGGACAGGCCGGATTTGATTTCTACTCCGCCGATACCAGAACCACTTATACCGTAGTGATCGAAGGGGTGGCCGATAATGGCCTGCTGATCCGGAAAGTGGCGCGGATCAACAGGAAATAAGAATAGGTTTAGTACTTTTGAAAAGAAAAATCAGACATACCCGATTTCGAGCTTTCAACTAATCCAACATAATAATATGAGTTTGCGTTTCTTTCAATTGAATTTTGCCCGGAGAATCGGGATGGTTGTGGCCGCTTCGCTGACGATGGCTTCCTGTGATGTATTGACCAGCCTGCCTGTCGGAGGGGCTGATGGGACCCCGGGGATCAGTGGCATGGAGGCCGCTTCAGGGATCAAGCAGGCTTTGGGACAGGGCCTGGAAAAAAGTATTCAGACCCTCGCCGTGAAGGATGGTTTCCTGGGGAATGCTGCCGTCAAGATCCTGATGCCGCCCGAAGCACAGAAAGTGGAACGCACGCTGCGGAGTGTGGGCCTGGGATCCCTGTGTGATGATCTGATCACCAACCTCAACCGGGCGGCCGAGTCTGCCGTAAAGGAGGCTTCTCCCGTTTTTGTTTCCGCACTCTCCCAACTCACCATTACCGATGCATTCAATATCCTGTTGGGCGGTCAGGAGGATGCTGCCACTAATTTTTTCAGGCGGACTACCTCTGATCAACTGGTCGCCCGTTTCAGCCCCATTGTGGAAAAGGCAATCGGTGAACACCAGATAGCGCGTTACTGGTCCACTCTGGTGACCCAATACAATCAATTGCCATTGGTCAATGATAAAGTCGAGGCTGATCTCAATAAATATGTGACGGATAAAGCCATTGAGGGTCTGTTTTTGATGGTGGCCAAAGAGGAACGGAATATCCGCAACAATCTGGGTGGAAGCCGCTCTACCCCTCTGCTGCAAAAAGTCTTTAACTATGCGGACAAACAAGGAAATCAATAACTTAATCACCTGAAATCATGAATAATATTTTAGCACTTTTGAATGGTGGCCTGGGCAAAGAGGTCATCGACAGCATCTCCAAAGAGTCGGGGGCTTCAAAAAAGGATACCCAAACGGTAGTAACGGCTGCTTTACCGGCCCTTCTCGGTGCTTTGCAGAGCAATGCGGGCAGCGGTGGGGCAGGGGGCATTCTCCAGGCCATCAACAGCAAACACGATGGCAGTATTCTGGACAATCTGGCCAGCGCACTGGGTTCCGGAGCCGCTTCGGACGGGGAAGGAATTCTCAAACACGTGCTGGGTGGATCCCAAAGCTCGATCCAGAAAGCGATCAGCAAGAAATCCGGTGTTTCGGCTACTACCGTTAGCAAGATTCTGGCATTGCTCGCACCCATTGTGATGGGATACCTGGGTCGGGAAACGAAAAAAAGTTCGGTCAGCAATGAAAAAGGATTGACCGATTTGCTGGGCGGATTGATCGGAGGCGGATCAGGAGCGGATCTACTTGGAAGCCTGCTGGGTGGGGAAACAAGTGGAGGAAAGAGCGGAGGAGCAGGGAAAAAGAAAAGCGCCGGTGGACTCGGAGGACTTTTGGGAACTTTGGGAAGCCTGTTGGGCAAAAAGTAAAGCTTCTGCGGCACAAAAGGCCTGTTCCCGGGATCACTGCTTCCCGGATTCCTCAGCGGTAAAGTCCCTTTTTGTCAATAAAATCCAGCACAGCATCCGGCACAAAGAAACGGATGCTTTTCCCTTTCTGGACGGATTCCCGGATATAAGTCGAGGACAGTTCCATCAGGGGCGTGTCAGTCATCCAGACGGAGGGATGCTGTTCCAGTTCATGCCCCATAAAACCGGGCCTCGGATAGACCGCAATGCGGTAATCCCGCAGGATAATGTCCGCATTTTTCCATTTGTGCAGAGAAAACAGGTTGTCCGAACCCATAATCAGCGTGAATCGATATTTGGGATACCGTTCGCTCAGGTGGATCAGGGTATCAATCGTGTAGGACGGTTGGGGCAGGGAAAATTCGACCTGGCTGGCCCGGATGTTTTCGGTGGAAGTCAGTGCGAGATTGACCATCTCCAGACGGTCAAAATGATTGGCCAGACTGCTCTTTTTTTTTAGGGGATTGTGAGGGGAGACCACTATCCAGACCTCATCCAGCCCCAGGGAGGTATGGTCAGCCATATAACTGGCTATGATCAGATGTCCCGTGTGGATAGGGTTGAAAGATCCGAAAAACAGGCCTATTTCTCTTTTTCCTTCCATGATTTATATTTATGCTGTCCCACCGGACAAAAAATCCGTCACTAACCTTTCAGCTTCCAGAAATGCTTTCTCCAGATCATCATTGGTCAGGATCACATCAAACTGCGGGGCGGTGTCCAGTTCCTTTCTTGCCTTGGCCACCCGCTCCTTCAGTTTTTCCTCCGAATCCGTGCCCCGGCCGCGCAAACGCTGCTCCAGCACTTCCAGAGAAGGGGGATTGACAAAAATGGCCATTGCCCGGTCACCAAACTTGCGCTTCAGACGCAGGCCGCCGATGACATCAATATCAAAAATGACATGCTTGCCGGTTGCCCAGATCCGCTCCACCTCCGACCGCAATGTACCATAAAAAGTACCTGAATACACCTCTTCAAATTCGATAAATTGTTCTTTGGCCACCCGGTGCAGAAACTCCTCTTTGCTAATAAAGTAATAGTCCTTGCCGTCGGTCTCGGTCCCGCGCGGTTGCCGGGTACTGGCCGAGATCGAAAAGGCGAGTTTATCCGGAAAACGGCCGAGCAGATGCCGGACAATGGTGGTCTTGCCTGAACCCGAAGGGGCCGAAAATATGATGAGTTTTCCTTCCATGTTTTGAATCGCTCTTATTGAATCAACTATTCGGGCCTATAACACATTCAAAAGCTGTTCCTTGATCTTTTCAAGTTCTTCTTTCATACGGATCACGGTCTGTTGTATCTCCGCATGATTGGCCTTGGAACCCAGGGTGTTGATCTCCCTGCCTATTTCCTGCGAAATAAATCCCAGCTTTTTGCCGTTGGCATCCTCGGCATCCAGTGCTTTCAGAAAATAATGGCAATGGCTGCGGAGACGGACTTTTTCCTCCGTAATATCCAATTTGTCAATATAATAGATCAACTCCTGTTCGAAGCGGTTCATATCTACATTTTCACGTCCCACCGTTCGGTCCAGGTACTGGGCAATGCGCTCCCGGATCAGGGGGATGCGGTCCGTTTCTTCGGATTCTACTTTTGTCAGCAGATCCAGAATCCCGGTCACCCTTTGGGAGAGTTCATTGCGGAGCACCGCACCCTCATCTTTTCGGAAGGTATCAAAGGCTTCCACAGCACGCTCAAAGGCTTCCATCAACAGGTTGCCCTCCGCTTCATCCGCCTCTTCCTCTCCCTGACTGATGACCTCCGGCATGGCTAAAGCCTGTTTGAACAGATCCTGAGGGGCCGGCTCCACACCGGTTTTCAGGGCCAGCGACCGGAGCTGCTCCAGGTATTTCTCAAAAAGAGCGGTATTGATATGGGCGGCATGAGCGGCCTGATCTGTATATTCAACGGTGACATTCAGATTGACCTTGCCCCTTTCGATCAGTTTTGTACAGGCATTCCGCAATTGCAGCTCCTTGTCCGCAACAACCCTGGGCAAACGCAGGCCCAGCTCCAGAAACTTGGAATTCAGGGATTTGATCTCGACAATATATTTTGCCTGTGGATTGGAGGCTGCGCCCAGCCCATAGCCGGTCATGGATTTTATCATGCGCAAACTTAGATAAAATCGGCTGTAAATGCAATAGTCCGGTGTCAGCGATCACGAAAGCCCGTTTCCTTTCATCCCGTCACCGCCCACCGTATTGTTGTTCGTAATAATCCTGATAGCTGCCCGAAGTGACTCCGTCCAGCCAGTCCTGATTGGCCAAAAACCAATCTACCGTCCGCTCCAGCCCCTCTTCAAATTTCAGGCTGGGCTGCCAGCCCAACTTTGTCCGGATCTTGGTGGCATCAATGGCGTAACGCAGATCATGCCCCGCGCGATCTTCCACAAAAGTGATCAACTGCTTCGAGGTTCCGGGGGGGCGTCCAAGTTTCCCGTCCATGATCCTGCACAGCAAACGGATGAGATCAGCATTTCTCCATTCATTATTTCCTCCGATATTGTAGGTTTCCCCGCTTTCTCCCTGATGGAAAACCAGATCGATCGCCTTTGCATGGTCTTCGACCCAGAGCCAGTCCCGCACATTCTCACCACTGCCATAGATCGGGATGGGTTTGTTATTCTTAATATTGTTGATCGCCAACGGGATTAGTTTTTCGGGAAAATGATGGGAACCATAATTATTGGAACAGTTGGACAGCACCACATCCAGTCCGTAGGTATCATGGTAGGCCCTTACAAAGTGATCGGAGGCCGCTTTTGAAGCGGAATAGGGGGAATGCGGATCATAGCGGGTCTCCTCGGTAAAATAGGTCTCCCCGGCAACCAGACCTTTGGCTTCCAGGGAGCCATAGACCTCATCCGTGGAAATATGGTAAAACCGGATCCCGGTGCTGTTTATTTTCCAGTTCCTCTTTGGGTCTTTTTCCTTGTTTGACAATGCGAGGGCGGCATTCAATAATACTACTGTGCCGAGTACATTAGTCTGTACAAAGTCCAGTGGATTGCTGATCGACCGGTCCACATGGGACTCGGCCGCCAGATGGATGATCCCGTCCGGCTGCTCCTGTTCAAATAGCTGCTGGACCAGACCGGCATCCAGAATATCCCCTTTGACAAAAAGATAGTTGGGTTCATCCTCTATGTCCCGAAGATTGGTCAGGTTGCCTGCATAGGTCAATTTGTCAAAATTGATGATTTTGTATTCCGGATATTGCCGGACAAAACGGCGGACAACATGGGATCCGATAAATCCTGCTCCTCCGGTCACTACAATGGTCTTTCTCGTGCGCATTTTTTCAAGGAAAAATTGTATCAAATAATTCGGTCAATCAGGCGGACAGTTTGTCAATCAAGCGGATGATCCTTTAAATATTGTTCCCATTTCCAGGCGGAGGACATCATTTCAGGCAGGCCGCGTTCAGCCTTCCAGCCCAGTTCTTTTTCTGATTTGCGGACATCTCCCCAGACCTTTACAATATCACCGGCCCTCCGGTCACCGATATGGTACTGCAGGCGGACACCGGTAGATTGCTCAAAGGCCCGGATCACTTCCAGGACCGAATAGCCGGTACCCGTACCCACATTGAAAACATCATAACTGCCATTGGGATTGCCCTTTTCCATCAGCCGGATGGCGGCCACATGGGCCTTGGCCAGATCGACCACATGGATGTAATCCCGGATGGCCGTGCCGTCCGGTGTATCGTAATCGTCCCCATATACGGTGATCGGGCCCCTTTTCCCGATGGCGCTCTGCGTGATAAACGGTACCAGGTTCTGGGGCACACCGATCGGGAGCTCCCCGATCAAACCGCTTTCATGGGCCCCCACCGGATTGAAATAGCGGAGGGAGATCGTCTGCATATCCCGGCGTGCGCCGGTCGTTTCTTTCAGGATTTCCTCGGCCACCTGCTTGGTATTGCCATACGGCGATTCTGCCTTTTTCACTGGCGCCGATTCGCTGACCGGCAGCAGGTCAGGCTGTCCGTAAACGGTGCAACTGGAAGAAAACACCATATTGAGCGGCCGCTCCGCAAAGGAATCCAGCAGATTGATCAGGGAGTAAAAATTGTTTCTGTAATATTTGAGGGGGTGCTGCACCGATTCGCCAACCGCTTTGAAAGCCGCAAAATGGATCACCCCGCGGATATCCGGAAATTCCGAGAGGAGTTGATCCACCATTCTGGCATCGCAGAGGTCGATCTGTCGGAAAACCGGCTTCACACCGGTAATCTGTGTGACCTGATCCAGTATTTTGAAGCTCGCATTGGAAAGGTCATCGACAATGACCGGTGTATAGCCCGCCAACTGCAGTTCGACCACGGTATGTGATCCGATATAGCCCATTCCTCCGGTGACCAAAACTTTACTCATATGTCAAATATCGTCAATTATGTGTTTGCAGATAAATCCGCTCAAAATATGCGTAGGTCTTCCTCATTCCTTCCGCACGGGATGTTTTCGGCTCCCAGCCCAGTATTGTCTGTGCCTTCCGGATGTCCGGTTTCCGCCTGATGGGGTCATCCTGGGGAAGTTCGCAAAACCCGATCTTCCCGTCACCGCCTGACAGCGCAAGAATCTCCTCCGCCAGCTCCCGCACAGAGATCTCCTCCGGATTGCCGATATTGACCGGCAGATGATAATCGCTGTGCAACAAGCGCACCACGGCCTCCACCGTATCCTCCACATAACAAAAAGAGCGGGTCTGGGAGCCATCACCAAAAATAGTCAGGGCTTCGCCGGTCAGGGCCTGTCGGATAAATGTGGGGAATGCCCGCCCGTCATTGAACCGCATCCTGGGGCCATAAGTGTTGAAAATCCGGGCGATCCGGGTGTCGGTCCCGTGGAAATTGTGGTATGCCATCGTCAGTGCTTCCTGAAAACGTTTGGCTTCATCATACACCCCCCTGGGACCTACCGGATTTACATGGCCCCAATACTCTTCGGGTTGGGGATTGACTTCCGGATTGCCATACACTTCGGACGTAGAAGCGATCAGTATGCGTGCATTTTTGGCCCTTGCCAGGCCCAGCAGGTTGTGCGTCCCCAAAGAGCTTACTTTCAGTGTCTGGATCGGCATCCGCAGGTAATCGGCGGGGCTTGCAGGTGAAGCAAAATGCAGAATGTAATCCAGTGCCCCCGAAACATGGATAGTTTTTGAAACATCGTGATTTTTAAATTTAAACCTGCTGTCCCCAAACAGATGTTCAATATTGCACATGGTCCCGGTAGCCAGATTATCCATCCCCAAAACCCGGCACCCTTCCGCAATGAAACGGTCACAGAGGTGGGATCCCAGAAAACCGGCAGCTCCTGTAATAAGTATCTTTTTTCCCGGCATGCTTGTGCTTTTTGGTTCCGGGCAATCTCATTCCCGATGGGTCTCAACAAAAATAACCAATTGGACTCATATTCTCAATTAATTAACAAAAATTTCAAATTGGGATAATAATCTCTTACTTTTGCACTACATGGGAATCAATGGATTGGAGATCGACCTTGTTTACCTTTGGGTGGATGGGGAAGATCCTGTATGGCTGGAAAAAAAGGGTCGCTTTACCAACAAGGTATATGACAACTCCGAAACCCACAATAAGGGTAGGTATGCGGACAATGACGAATTGAAATACGCCCTCCGGTCCGCACATAAACACGCCCCCTGGATCCGGAAGATTTTTATTGTCACCGACAACCAGCGGCCGTCCTGGCTGGACATCTCCCATCCCAGGATCCAAATCGTGGACCACCGGGATATTTTCCCCGAGGGGGTGCTGCCCTGTTACAATTCCAGTGTCATCGAGTATTTTCTGTATAAAATCCCCGATCTGGCCGAGCATTTCCTGTATTCGAATGACGATATGTTCTTCAATGCGGACCTTTCCCCTGAATTTTTCTTTTCAGAAGAAGGCGGCTACCCCATTGTCCGCCTGAAGCGAAACAGACTGGGAAAGTTCTATTATACACTGAAAAGGCTGACATCAAAGGGAGTGGGTCAGTATGCCCAGATGGTATTCGACGCGGCCACGTTGGTCGAAGAGAAGTTTGGCGCGTATTTTTCCGGCACGCCCCATCACAATATCGACAGCTATCTGAAATCCGATTTTCAGAAATCGGTCGAGGAAGTATTCGCTGATCAGGTCAGGGCCTCGCAGCACAACCGGACACGGACTTACGGAGATCTGCACCGCTCAGCCTTTTCTTTTTACGGGCTGAGCCAGGGCCGGGCGCACCTGCAATATGTGGGGCGCAAAACATCCAGCCGGATTCTGTTGCACAAACATGATTTTGATGCCTATCTGAAAAAATACAATCCCAAACTATTCTGCCTCAATGACAGTCAGCGAAACAGGGACCATCACCGTATGCTCATCGGCCACCTACTTGAAAAACACTTTCCGGAGCGATCTCCTTTTGAGCTTTAGGCCAACGGGGCTGAGCTTTGGGCCGGATCAGTTACTTTCCATAAAATTTACCAGCAGATTCGCTCATTTGAGGATATTTTGATCGCCTGCATCGCGATGGTCTAAAGGGTTTCCCGGAGGTGATAGAGACGGTTTTTTTCGAAAACACGTATGCTGCTCTACATCATGCGCCAGATCCATAGCAGTATACGGTATATCCCCGACAAGGACAAGAAACTGTTATATCTGGTGATCCGGGGGGAAATTACAAAGAAGAGGACCATGCCCCTCCAGAAATGGAGCTTGACTATTTCACAACTTTATATTAGATTTGGCATTAGGCTACACCTGAATCAAGGGGAGTTATTGGGTTAAGTTGATTCAATAGCACAGTTTACATTACACAACCTTTTTTCTAATGACATGCAAACCTTTATCCGATTATCAATCTTTCCTCTTGTAATATTCCTGCTGGCTTTGCAGGATCAGAACAGATCCTTTGTATTAGGTGCCCTTTGTGCCTGGGTGTTATTGATGGCCGTGATCTATAAACCGACACGGAAAATTAAAGTCATTGCCATGTTCGGTATATTTGTTGCATTGGCAGTATTGTTTTGGTTGAAACTAGACTCATCATTGGGTCGACTGTTGATCTACAAGATTTCATTTTCTATTTTTCAGGATCATTGGCTTACCGGTATTGGCTATGGAAATCTGGGCAAGACCTATCTGAATGAGCAGGCAGCCTATTTTGCGTACCAGCCCTACACCGAAAAAGAACTACTGCTTGCGGATAATACACATTATGTATTTAATGAATATTACAGGCTACTGATCGAACTGGGGGTAGGGATCTTGATCCCTCTGGTTATCCTGTTCGTGGTACTTATCAGATTGACCATACAAGCGATCTCTACAAGACAAAGCTTTGCGTACCTTTTCGCATCCGTACTAATCTCTATTTTGGTAGCATCCCTATTCAGCAATACATTTTCAAAGTCGTTTTACTGGTATCTATGGGTACTTCAAAGTGCGATTTCTTTGTGGCTAATAAAACTTAACAAAAACAAGGCTTGCCTGTATGGAAATATTTTATTAACATTGTTAACTATTTTTGCAGCAGTGTCAATTTATAAAACTAAACAGGAGTTAACTAACCTGAAATATGAAGTCCGATCTGGAGAATACGAGGTTCTAGAGATTGTACAAAGATTTGAAAAACTTAAACCAAGCTGGTACACAGATCCAGTTCCTATATTACAAATCCAATCAGAATTCTATATGCAACAAGAAGAATGGGATAAGGCAAAACAGAGCGTTGAATCTTTAATACATCAGAAGCCTTTTCATCTATCTTACGCACAGCTAGGCCAGATTTATGAAAAACTGAACAATAAAAAACTGGCGGAGTATTATTATTTAAAAGCCGTATATGCCGTCCCCAATCGATTTCTTACCAGAGTGCGACTATTTGATTTTTATTTGAAAGAAAGAAAATACGACAAAGCCAAAGAGAGAGGGGAGGAGATTATGAAACTTCCAATAAAAGTGCCTTCTAATTTAGTGGAAGATATCAGAAATAAAGTACAATATAAACTAAATGAATTATGAAAAAGAACCATGTAATCATTTTTTTATTGTCGCTCTCAATAATCTTTTCATGCCGGAAGGAAAAGATCATGGATATGGTGTCGGAATTATGAGAAGACAGATGATCCGATTGTAGCTGAAGCCAAACAGGCCTTCGCTGAAGAATACGGTAAGTTGCAGGCGTCTTTGAATCTAAATATGGGTACCACTACATCATCCAAAAATCGAAATAACACCCCGCAAAAAATCATGCCGCTCTGGAATCTATATAAAAATGCCAATACTCCCAAACTGACAGCTATCGAGGTCCCAATTGTCCAAACAAGGAGTGAAATTTCTATTTATAATCTGGACCAACAAGAGGCCAGCTCAGAAATCAATTTGGCTCGGGCAAAAAAAAGCTTTACACGCCTGCTCTATTACAAGCAGGGTAATAAAACTGGTCGCCAATTATTAGTGACTTATGTGCCGGAATATGAATACATAATGGATAAAAAAGATAGCTATCAGAAAAAAAACATACAATTAAGGTCTCTGGCTAGTTTGAATTATTCTGGTTATGTGGAGTACCGGGAGCTCAACGGTAAAAAGCTCTCCGTGTTGCTGTTCAAAAATGGTCAGCTTAATCGACGGTACAGTGTCAAGGATAGGTCCGGCCAGGGGCCTCCCAGTTCACCCCGGCTGTGGCAGCAGTTATCTGGCAGTCTAGGTTCAATGGATGTAAGTGCATATGGGGGCGGAGCGAATTGTGACTGGGTTTGCGTGCCGCAAATGGTTCTGATCTGTACTGGGTATATGGAAGCGGGTGACAATCCTGACGAGGATTGTGATTGGTATGAGTCTGACTATTGTAACTATGAGTATGTGTGTGATGATTCACCCCCAGATTATCCCGATCCCGATCCTCCTTATGACCCAAATCCATGCTCCGATCCTTCAATGTATTGGATGTGTGAAGGAAATGATGACCCCGGAAGTGGAGGAAATGGTTCTACGGATGGAATTAAAACCACCACTTTGAGTCCTAGCGAAAAGTTACTCCTACAGGAAGCGATTGACAGTCTGGATAATAAATGTGGCTTCAAAACCATTTATAATAAGGTCATGACAGAAGCAAATGTCGAAATTCGAATGGGGGTCACTTCAATTGCTGTTTACAACCCTGACACCAAGACAATCACATACAATGAGAACATTCCGGAATACACATTGACTAACGTTGGCACTCTGGCACACGAATTGTTTCATGTCTATCAGCATCAGCTTATATATGGTGCAACGATGGAGGGTTTAAGTCCCAACCACATCAATATAGAATTTGAACAAATTGTATTTCAAGATATTGTCAAAAGAATATCAAATGGCCCAAGCGAGGTGGGAGATATGTTTAAGCAAACTACCATAGCGGGGTTTACGGATGCAAAAGATCAATATAAACTATGGATAGATACATTAACTAGCAACGGAGCTGCTTATCCAGATCTAAATAGCATATCTGGATTTGATGCAGCGTATATGGCCCATTTGAATGTTTATAAAATTTATGGGCATAGTTCTTATATCTCATCGAATGTCATCCAGAACATGTTACCCAGTGCCCTTAAACAACTATTTAACAACAACCTTGACTGTAACAACTAAATAATACCATCATGAAAAACCGTATTAAACAACTGTTGACAACCATTGTCTGCATATTACTTGTCATCCATGTACAGGCCCAGCAGCAAATCCGGGAAGGTAAACTGACAATAGATGGGAATACTTATGAAATTACAAGGTCATCCTCCGGTCCTTATTATTTGGTCTGGAATATGGATAGGTCTGAATTGAGGCCGAACCGGGAGATGGTAAACGGAATTCCCCTGGAGCTGGCCAATACTAAAATGACCAACAAAAATGAGTTGATGGAGGTTGTCTGTGAGGCATTAGGTGCAGAAAAAAGAGCACAGCTATCCACACAGAAGGAAAAGATATCAGGATGGATCTATTATAGGGGAGATGGCTCAGTGATCAATATCGTGTTTAAAGTCATAGATCACACAAAGCTGACGCTGAATGATCTTTTCAAAATTGAAGAAACTTTTAAGACACGTTTCAAAGCAAATTTGGAAAGTGTGGGGAACCTGCATCAGCACCTATATCATATCAGCTTTAACTACGAATGGAATTTTGATCAGTAAAAGATGATCGTCGCTATTTCAATACAAGGATCATTCCATTGAGTATTTAAAACAAAACTCGCTTCATCTATAGATTCTTTACCAAGTGCAGAGATGTTATAAGGGCTTTACTGAGCAGAAATCAATATGCGCAAAACGCTGTCAGCTCAGGAGGTCGTGACAGACACATTGACTGTAAACGGGCAAGCGTTTGTGATCGCCAAGATCCACCAAGGTTCTTTTTACTCGGTTTGGAAAACGGATAAACCAACCCTTGAGCCCAATCGAGAGGTAGTCAATAATATTCCTTTGAATTTTATCAATTCAACACTGACTAATGAGGACGAGTGGAAGGAGATCATCAAACGGACATTGGGAAAGGAACGGGTAAAAATATTGAAACAGAATAAAGAGCGATTGAGAGGAGAATTTACATTGAGGCCCGATGGAGAATTGATTTTTGTGCGTTTTATGATTGACAATACATCTTCATTGACCCTTGCTGAAATTGTTTGCCTCGAAGGTACCTTAATGAAACAATACAAGGGCACGCTTACCAGTCGTGAAAATGGGCATCAATACCTCTATTGGATTGCCTTGAATTTTGAATTGAAATTTGGAGAATTGGATTTGTAACCCAGGAGCAAATCACAACAAAATCACTCTTTATATATTATAACGAGTGTTCCGGGCAAAACGCTACAAGAGGGTCAAAAAAAGTTTATGATAGTGACAATCAAATCAAAGCTCGAATGCCGATTTTTCGGGCATGATATGATTGAATGACGCCTGGATCCCTTCCATCACCTGTTCAAAATTGCGGATGTGCTCATTGTCATTGATGCAGACCAATTTATACGATTGGTCGCGGATGGCCCGGATGGCCGGTTTTGAGCGAAAAACCAGCGGAAACATCTTGGTGTCCTGATAGGTATTGTACGGCAGGAAATTGGACCGGCAGATCTGCCAGGTACGGAACAGTTCCTGGGTCAGGTCATTGGGGCTCCGGAAGCGGTTTTTGGACATTTCGGTCAATTCTTCCCCGGCATAGTCCCACACTTCCTCAAAAGTGGTTTTGGTATAGGGTTGTGCATTGTGCGGCGTCCTCAGCGTGACAAATCTGGGGTAGCCCGAAAGCAGGCGGGTCAATCTCGCTTTGCTGCCATATTCCGGGAAATACCATTTGTCGTGATCTCGTTTGAAGACTTCTTTTTTATCGAAACGGCGATTGATGATCCGGATATTGTTTTTCAGGCACTTGCTCCAGAGAGACATGCCCAGGTTCATGCGGAATGCGGCAATATCCTGGGGGATACCGTCCTTGAAAAAGCGTTCCTTTGGAAGATGGTCGATAATGAAAAAATCATCGTTGAAATACACAAAATGCTCGGCCAGATCGGGGATTTTATGCAGATAGATTTCCAGCACGCTGGAATTGAAGCAGGGGAGGAACTGCTCCGGAATGTAATCTTCGTGATGGACCAGGTTCAGTTTGGGATGGGAAGCATCCAGCCAGTCCGGTTTCTGGCCACAGGTGACAAAATGGATCTTGCGGACCCAGGGTGCAAATTTATCGATTCCCCTGAACCAATACTTCAGCAGTCCGTAGTCCCTGAACCTGGCTACTGAAACCTCGTTCTTCGTGTTGTCGATTTTTCCGGAATAGGTGCCAAAATCCTTTTGCCATCGGGGGTCGTTCATGTCCACCCAGGTCACTACAAAGTCTATTTCCATATTAAAGACAAAGTTACGCCAATTTTATTGCAAATCCAGCCCGACCCAAAATAAGCCGAACGCTCCCCCTGCAAAACCCGAGCGACCCTATGTGAAAAACAAATCGGAGGCAATGCGGTCCGCCAGGAGTTTGCCCGCGGGGGTCAGGACAAATACACCGCTTTCTCCGGGATTTTCAGCATCCTGATTTTTTATGCTAATCAGGGCCTGACTTTCAAAATTGCGGAGCCCCTCTTCCAGTGGCTGCCAGTAAACCGGATCAAACTGCTGCTTTACCCAATTCAGGTCCAGCCCCCAGGAAGTCCGCAGCGATGTCATCACATATTCATTGAAACGATCGGATACACTCAGCAATTCTCTTTCTGCCGCAGGCCGGCCCGACTCCCGGATGCTCTGCATATATTTAGCATTATTGGCTACATTCCAATGCCGGTACTGCCCATCGTAGGAATGGGCCGAGGGGCCAATACCCAGATAAGGCTGTCCTTTCCAGTAATTTCCGTTATGGACGGCTTCCCGGCCCGGCAAGGCCCAGTTGGAAATTTCGTAATGTTCATAACCCTTTTCAGCCAGCCGCTGCATCAATAGCTCAAATTGCCGGGCGCTCTGCTCCTCATCCATGGCGGGTTCCTGACCCCTGCGCACCCAGGTTCCCAGTGCGGTCCGGGGCTCCACCGTCATGCTGTATGCGGAAATATGGGGAATGCCAAGTCCGGTCATGGTAGCGATGTTGTGCTCCCATTTCGCATCCGTCAATAAAGGGAAGCCATAGATCAGATCAGCAGTGATGTTGTCCAGCCCTGCTTCCTGTGCCAGCCGGATGGCGGTTTCTGCCTCACCGGCCCCGTGCGCCCTGTTCATCCAGCGCAGATCTTCTTCAAAAAAAGACTGCACCCCAATGCTCAGCCGGTCAATGCCGGCCTCCCGGAACCCAGCGATCCTGATCGCAGTCAGGTCGTCCGGATTGGCCTCCAGGGTCACTTCCCGCAACTGCGAAGTATCAAATAGTTTACCACAAAGCGCCAGCAGATCTGCGATTTCTCCCGGCTCCAGTAGGGAAGGGGTCCCGCCCCCGAAATAAATGGACTCAACAGGTGTGCCGGTGGCAAAAAACCCGGCATCATGTTGCCATCGCAGCTCCTTTTCCATGGCGAGCAGCATATCTTCTTTGTATTTCAGGGAGGTCACAAAGTGAAAATCACAGTAGTGACAGGCCTGTTTACAGAAAGGAATGTGGAAATAGATGCCGGCCATTTGGCAAAGGTAAGGGAAATTATACTTCAACTTTCATTATTAATGACAAAACCAACGCCGTTATTGCAAAAACTGTCTGTTTTTTGCAATAAGATTTGTCTTTTTGTAAAAATGTACCGTTATTTGCAATTGCGCATTTTAAATTGCAAATCCAGATGAAAAACTTCAAAGCCGGAATATCGATAAGCCAGGGTTACTACAAAAGTTTTCAACCCGAAGAAATCAACAGAGAATGGCTGTTAGAGGATATGGAGTTGCTCTCGCTGCTTTCCAGAGCTGACAGGCAATTGGGGCGGTTAGATATGTACAGCGAGCACATTCCCGATATTGAGTTGTTTATTAGTATGCACGTTTTAAAGGAGGCAACCCAAAGCAGCCGTATCGAAGGCACACAAACCAAGATAGAAGAGGCCATTTTGAGCAAAGAAGAGATCAGCAGCGAAAAAAGAGATGACTGGGAGGAGGTACAAAATTATATTTCTGCCATGAACCAGGCCATTGCCATGCTTAAAAATATTCCATTCTCCAGTCGTTTAATAAAAGAAACCCATCGCGTCCTGTTACAGGGAGTAAGGGGTGAACACAAGAGCCCCGGAACGTTCAGAACCAGTCAAAACTGGATAGGCGGGGCATCTATCAGTGACGCTGTATTTGTGCCTCCTATTCATACCAGCATAGGAGCGCTCATGGGCGATCTGGAAAAATTCACACACAATGACACCTATTACTTGCCCGATCTGATAAAGATCGGAATCATCCACTACCAATTTGAAACCATCCACCCGTTTCTGGACGGAAACGGAAGGGTAGGCCGCTTACTAATTACCTTATATCTGGTGGACAAAGGCATTCTTAAAAAACCTATTCTGTATTTGTCTGATTTTTTTGAAAGAAATAAGTCTTTGTATTATGATAATTTAATGCGCGCAAGAACACACCATAACCTGAAACAGTGGCTAAAGTTTTTTTTGGTCGGCGTGATCGAAACGGCTCAGGACGGAGTAAAAACCTTTGACGAAATTCTAAAGCTAAAGGCACAATATGAAACAGAAATACAGCGTTTCGGGGCAAGGGCAACCAATCTTCTGAAGGTCCTGAATCACCTCTTCATCAAACCCATCATCGATGTTCCGGGGATCATGGACACAACAAACGTCTCTCAAAGAACCGCCTATCATATTATTCATGATCTTGAAAATATGGGGATAATTAAAGAGGTAACCGGATCAAAAAGAGGAAAAGTTTATCTATTTAAACAATACCTGAATTTGTTTAAATAGGTCTCTGTTGGTGCTTGCTTTCTTATTTCGCCTTAAACTGACGGATTGCCTGCCGGGTAAAATCGGACAGCACAAGCTCTCCACTGATTTCCGCCCTCGCGGCCAACAGTTCATCCCAGTGTTCCGTACCTTCCCAGGCGACTTTTTTGATTTGTTCCATTGCTGCGGGGCTGGAGGCGACCAGTTTTTCGGTCAGTCTTTCCAGTGCGCTGTCCATCTCTACAATGGAATCATGTACTTCTGCA
The DNA here is from genome assembly GCA_040392005.1 of Parapedobacter defluvii. Lineage (GTDB taxonomy): Bacteria > Bacteroidota > Bacteroidia > Sphingobacteriales > Sphingobacteriaceae > DASRQK01. The sequence goes on along the minus strand of JBEBWT010000007.1, from coordinate 61,174 downwards.
TACAGTCCTTTTTCCCGGGCCCAATGGGCGCTTTGAAACTCAGTAGCCTGGATACTCAACTGACTGAATGCCGAAACCCCGATTTTCCGGACGACCGCCGGGCCTACGACAAAAGGCCCGATCCCGACGGCCAGCTCACTGAGCTTGATGGCAGCATGGTTGGTCGCAAAGGTATAATCTCCCGCAGCCGCAATGCCCACGCCGCCACCGACGGCCTTGCCCTGCACCCTGACCAGTACAAATTTGGGGGATCTGCGGATGGCATTGATTACGGCCGCAAAACCGGAGAAAAATATGCGTCCGGTTTCTTTATCCCCGATCGAGATGAGTTCGTCAAAGGATGCGCCCGCACAGAAAGCCCGGTCACCGGCACTCCTGAGGACGATGACCCGGACCTCCGGATCGGCGCCGTATGTCTCAAGGGCTGCCGCCAGTTCCCGCAGTTGTTCTCCTGGCAGGGAGTTGCTCTGTGGGTGAAAAAATTCAATGGTCCCCACTCCATTTTTTATTTTTGAATGAATAGTTGCCTGCATCTTTTTCCTGTTGATCTATAAAATTCGGTTGTTTTCTTTTCGTTGTTTTCTCCCGGGGTTACCATTTAGCTGTCTTTCATTCGGACCATCGTCAGAATGGTGGCAATGGCCACACTTTCTCCCGTTTCATCGTATATATCGACCAGCCAGCGCACGATTCCTTTGGGGATATCCTCCGCATCCCTTTTTTCCTGGGAAATTTTTTCCTTGCAGGTAAAGCGTACCCCAATGGTCGAACCGGGATAAACGGGCTTGATAAACCGGCATTCGTCGAGGCCATAGTTGAGCAATACCGGCCCTTTTTTGGCCTGAACGAATAATCCCGCTGCTTTGGATAGCAAATAATATCCGTGTGCGACGTTGCGTTCAAACAAAGTGCCCTCCAGAGAAGTTGCATCCACATGGGCATAAAAATGGTCCCCGGACAGATTTGCAAAATTGTTGATATCGGACTGGGTCAGCGTATGCTTGGCCGTAATCAGGGTATCGCCTATCCGGATTTCCTCAAAATACTTGGAAAAAGGGTGGCGCACGTCTTCCCGGTAGTCCGCACCATACTGATACTGGGAGCTGATGGCCGTCAGCCGGTTGGGAGAACCCTGAATAGCCGTGCGCTGCATATAATGCAGGACTCCTCTTTTTCCGCCCATTTCCTCGCCTCCCCCGGCCCTTCCAGGCCCGCCATGTACCAGCAACGGCAATGGAGAGCCGTGTCCGGTGGATTCTTTCGCACACTCGGTATCCAGCACCACGATCCGCCCGTGCAGGGAAGCCGCATTGATCACAAATTCCCGGGCAATATCATTGTCCCCGGTGACAATAGAGCAGACCAGTGAACCCCTGCCCATCCGGGCCAGGCTGATGGCTTCCTCCAGATTGCGGTAAGGCATCAGGGTCGCAATCGGGCCGAATGCTTCTATCTGGTGGACATCGGTTTTCCCGAAGGGGTCGGTGTTGAGAAACAAAATGGGTGAAATAAACGCGCCCTTGCCCGGATCTGCTCCGGTCAGTTCGACTTTCTCCAGATCACCGAAAACGATTTCCTGCGAGGCGGCAAGCTGGGCCGCCTTTTCCCGGACTTCTTCCAATTGGGCCCGGCCGGCCAGGGCGCCCATGCGCACCCCTTCTTTTTGAGGATCCCCGACCGTGGTACCGGCCAGTCGCTGGCCCAGGGCAATCTGCACGTCCTCCAGCAGATGGGCCGGCACCAGTGCCCGGCGGACCGCGGTACATTTCTGTCCGGCTTTGGTGGTCATTTCACGCACCACTTCCCTGATGAACAGGTCAAACTCTGCTGATCCCGGCCTGACATCCTCTCCAAGCACGCATGCATTCAGGGAGTCTGCCTCCAGATTGAAGGGAACACCCTCGGATATCAGCCGGGGATGGGCTTTGAGTTGCTGGCCGGTGCTGGCCGATCCGGTGAAAGTCACCACGTCTTCTGTCTGCACATGATCCAGGATACCACGGGCCGAACCGGCGATCAATTGCAGGGCTCCTGCGGGCAAAATGCCGGATTGCACAATGGCCCGTACCACAGCCTCGGTCAAATAGGAAGTGAGGGTGGCCGGTTTGACAATGGCGGGCACCCCGGCCAGCAGATTGACCGCAATCTTTTCAAGCATTCCCCAAACGGGAAAATTAAACGCATTGATATGGATGGCCACTCCCCGTCTGGGAGTCATGATATGGGTGCCGATGAACGTACCGTTTTTGGACAATTTATGGGTATCGCCCTCTATATAAAAAGATTCGTCACCAAATTGCCTCCGCAAAGATGCATTGGCAAACAGGTTGCCGATTCCGCCTTCTATATCTACCCAACTATCAGCCCTGGTGGCTCCGGTTGCCCAGGAAACGGTGTAAAATTCTTCTTTCCGTTCCATCAGATACAGCGCAAGCCGTTTGAGCATCAGTCCCCGTTCCTGAAAGGTCATTTTCCGCAAGGAGGAGCCACCCACCGTGCGGGCATAATCCATCATTTCGCCGAAATCCAGCTCTTCCGAGGAAGCAAGGGCAATCTCTGCTCCGCTGATGGCATGATAAAGCATCTGGCCCCCGGTTTTTCCCCGGACCCATTGGCCCAACGCATAATTCTCTACGTACTTTGTCATTCTATTATTTTTTATTCTCCGCCCGTGTTATTTCCGCTCCTGCTTTTGGTTTCTTTCCAGGTTTTATAATTGCTTTCCATCGGCTCATTATAATATTCCGGGGCCTCGGTCAGGGGTTCACAGGGATTCAGGGTTGCCTGGCAGTCTGCCGGCAATTGCATGTATTGCTGGGTGCCCCGGTCTTTCCATTCCAGCATTTCATCCGTCACGGATTTCACCGTTTTGGCCGGATTGCCCACCACCACACTTCTGGGCGCGATGATCGTGTCGGCAGCAACAAAGGCCAGAGCACCGACAATGCTTTCATCGCCGATCACCACCCGGTCCATCACCACGGCATTCATGCCTACCAGCACATTCCGGCCAATCTCGGCACCATGAATAATGGCACCATGGCCAATATGCGCTTTTTCTCTCAGCCGGACGGTCGTCCCCGGGAACATGTGGACCGTACAGTTTTCCTGCACATTGCAATAGTCCTCTATGATAATCTGGCCCCAGTCTCCCCTCAGGGCACAGCCGGGTCCTATATAAACCTGTTTGCCAATAATGACATTGCCGGTCACCACCGCCTGCGGATGGACAAATGCGGTCGGATGGACGACTGGTTTATATCCTTTGAATTCGTAAAACATGGTTTCTGTCGTTTTTCAATCTGCTATACCCGCTCAATTACAACCGCAAATCCCTGCCCCAACCCCACGCACATGGTCACCAGGGCATAGCGTTTGCCGGTCTCCCGGAGTTCATAGGCTGCGGTATTCAAAATCCGGGCACCACTCATTCCCAGAGGATGGCCCAAAGCAATGGCGCCTCCATTGGGATTGACCCTGGGGTCATCATCGGCCAGGCCCATCGCACGGGTACAGGCCAGCGATTGGGCCGCAAATGCTTCGTTCAATTCGATCACATCCATCTGATCCAGGGTCAGCCCTGCTTTTTTCAGGGCCCGGGCCGATGCCTGCACCGGGCCGATCCCCATAAAACGGGGTTCCACACCTACTACTCCGGTGCTGACCATTCTGGCCATCGGCCGCAGATCAAATCTCCGGACGGCCTCTTCGGAGGCCAGCAGATTGGCGGCAGCTCCGTCATTCAGGCCGGAAGCATTTCCGGCCGTCACCGTGCCATCCTTTCGGAAGGCCGGCCGCAGCGCCGACAGTCCTTCCAGAGTTGTGTTGTTCTTTGCAAATTCATCCGTATCAAAGCGCGTGGCCTCCCCCTTTTTTTGTGGGATTTCCACCGCCATCATCTCCCTGTCCAAACGACCGTTTTGTTGGGCGGCAGCCGTTTTTTGCTGGGACCAATAAGCAAACCGGTCCTGATCTTCCCGGCTGATGCTGTCGCGTTCTGCCAGATTTTCGGCGGTTTCTCCCATAGCATCCACCCCGTACAGGGCTTCCATCTTTGGATTGACGAAACGCCAGCCAAATGTCGAATCATAAACCGTTACATTCCCTCCGTAGGGGCTGTCTGACTTTCCCATCACAAGTGGAGCGCGGGTCATGCTCTCCACTCCTCCGCTGATCATCAGTGCCGCATCTCCCACCTGAATGCTCCGGGCGGCATTGATGGCCGCAGAAAGCCCGGAAGCACAGAGCCGGTTGATGGTTTCTCCGGGCACGGAAAAGGGGAGTCCCGCCAGCAGCCCGGCCATGCGGGCCACATTGCGGTTATCCTCTCCCGCCTGATTGGCACAACCGAACACCACATCACCAACCTCCGAAAAGTCCACTGCGGGGTTGCGCCGGATCAGTTCGGCAATGACCATTGCGGCCAGATCATCTGTCCTGATCCCGGCCAGACTTCCTTTGAGTTTCCCGATCGGCGTGCGGATGCCGTCTATTAAATATACTTGATTCACGGTTGTTCTTAGATTAAGTGATTATTCGGTGATCAATAGTTTTCTGAGATTAGTTGTTACTCTGTGATCAATGGTTTGCCGATCCGGTAGCAGGTGCCTTTGAAAAGCGCGATCAATTCGTCCTGCTGATTGGTGATTTTCACCTCATACACTCCGATTTTCCGGGTAGTATTGACCTCTGTCGCTTCGATCGTAAACACATCTCCCACATAACCGGCCTTTGTAAATGAAATATTGGCCTCCAGTGCCACAGAAATATTGTTTTCCATATTGCAAGTGAACGCAAAAGCACTATCGGCCATCGCAAAGGTGACCCCGCCATGCAGGGACCCGATACCATTCATCATTTCGGGCCGGATCACTGCCTGCAAACGCACATAGCCTGCACGGAATTCAAGCAGCTCCAGACCCAGCCATTTGCTGAACTGGTCTCTTTCTAACATTGTTTTGACTACTTTTTGCCTTTCCATAATTTCTTTTTATTTCAATGACTTCAATAAAAGGTTTTGCCCTCCCCGGCCATGCTCCGCAGCAGCGGACTGAGGCGGTACCGGTCTTCCCGGTAAATATCATACAGCCGGTCGATTTCGTCCCGGATATATGCGATACCTATTTCATCTGCCCATTTTAACAATCCCTTCGGGTAATTCACGCCTTTGGTCATGGCCAGCTCCAGATCTTCCCTGCTGGCAATCTTTAAAAACAGGGCGTCTGCGGCCTCATTGATCAGCATCAGTAGAATCCGCTCAAAAATCAGGTTGAGGGTGGCTTCGTCAGTTACCGGATCCGTTGCCGGGTTGCCTGCCGGACCAATTACCGAACTGCTGGTGGAATTGTCCTCAGCAGGCTTCCCTGGCCCTGGTCCATCCGTTGCCGGATATTCATAAAAACCCTTTCCCGATTTCCTGCCCAGATAACCTGCTTCCACCAATCGCTTTTGAGCCAGTGATGGCTTATAGCGGGGATCATAGTAAAAGGCTTCGAATATGGACAGGGTGACCTGATAATTGACATCGTTCCCGATGAAATCCATCAATTCAAACGGCCCCATCCGGAATTTTCCTTTGGAAACCATCGCCCGGTCAATACTGGCCACATCGGCCAGCCCCTCATCCAGTATCCGGAGCGCTTCCCCGTAAAAGGGGCGAGCCACCCGATTGACAATAAATCCAGGAGTATCCCGGACAATGACGGGCTGCTTTCCGATCGCGGACAACCAGCTCCGCAGCTCCCCGGCCAGCCCCGTCCTTGTCTGGATCGCCGGAATCACTTCCACCAACGCCATAAGCGGGGCCGGGTTAAAAAAATGGATGCCAATGACCCGCTCCGGCCGCTTGCAAACAGCGGCAATAGACGTAATGGAGAGGGAAGTGGTGTTACTGGCCAAAATACAAGCGGCCGGTACGATCAGCTCTATATCTTCAAAAATCTGCTGCTTTGCGGCCAGATTTTCAATGATGGCCTCCACGACCAGCTCCCGGTCATGAAACGCCTGCAAGCCCTGTTCAAACTGAATGTTTCCCAGCAGTCGGCCGGCCTGGAGGTCACTCATCTTTCCCTTCGAAACCAGCTTATTCAGCGTGTTCTCCAGGTTCTCCCGGGCCCTTTCCAGTGCCGCCGCATCATGATCGTACATAATCACTTCGCATCCCCCGGATGCAAATACCTGTGCGATACCTATGCCCATGGCACCACTCCCCAATATGCCGATTTTTTTCATTTGTGCTGCTTAATGTCGTTTCCTGGCGTATTCTGTTTTTTTTAATGTCCTTTAAATTCCGGAGTCCGTTTTTCCAGAAAAGCCGCCACCCCTTCGGCAAAATCTTGGGTCTGCCCCGCTTTTTGCTGAAACAGGCCCTCGGCCTTCAATTGCTGTTCCAGCGTATTGTCCGCTGATTGGTTGAGCAGTTGTTTGGTATAGGCCAGACCAACTGTCGGCATATTGGCCAATCGTCCGGCAAGCTCCCCCACTTTCTCCTCAAACTCATCCGCAGGAAACCAATCATATATCATACCCATTTGCTTTGCATCGGGAGCCGGAACCTTTTCTCCCAGTAGCATAAGCGCAGATGCCCGCTGCCGGCCGATCAGCCGGGGCAGAAAATAAGTTCCGCCGCTATCCGGCACCAAACCTATGTTGCTGAATGCCTGTATAAACGAAGCCGATCCGGAGGCAACCACCAGATCGCAGGCCAGTGCCAGATTGGCCCCTGCACCCGCAGCGACCCCATTGACCGCTGCCAGCACCGGTTTTTCCATGGTTCTGATCTTCAGGATAAGGGGGGTGTAATGCTCATCCACAACCCGGCTGAAATCCAGGTCATTTCCCGCCGGCAGCTTGTGATCAGCATCCAGAAACTCACCCAGATCCTGTCCTGCACAAAATGCCTTGCCCGCCCCTGTCAGGACCACGGCCCGGACCGATGGGTCCCCGGCAACCTGATCCAGACAGACCTGCAAACCCAGGATCATTTCCCTGTTGAAACTATTGTAAACTTCCGGACGGTTCAGGGTAATCCATGCCACGCCGTCTGTCTGCCGGCACAGGACCGTTTCAGTCCGTAATGTTCCGCTATCGTTTTGCTTCATATGCTTCTGTCCGCTGGCCCTTTTTAATTTGTTCGTTTTTTATGATGGCACCATGTCTTAACCGTTGCCCCTGTATTACTGATGGCATTTAAAATAATCAAACGGTTCCCGGCAGGTCCGGCACTGGTACAATGCCTTGCAGGCCGTGGAACCAAACTGACTGACCGGCTCTGTGTCCGTCGAACCACATTGCGGGCACTCAATCTCCGGCTCTTCTTCAAAAAGTCCCGCTCCCGATGAAACGGCCAATGGCGGCGCAATCCCATAGGCTTTCATTTTTTCTTTACCCGCTTCACTGAGCCATCCGGTCGTCCAGGCCGGGCTCAACTGTTCTACGATCTGAATATCCCTGAAACCATTTTCCAGCAGTTTTAAGCGGATACCGGTGGCGATCTCATTCATTGCCGGGCAACCGGAATAAGTGGGTGTGATCGTGACCCGGACTCCACCGTCCTCACCCACCTCAACGGCCCGCACCACGCCCAGGTCGATCACGCTGATCACCGGGATTTCCGGATCAGGCACTTCTTCCAGGTATTTCCAGATGTCCTCCTCGCTTGTCATACCTTGCTCTCCTCTGTGCTCACGCTTCTCTGTATTGTTTCCTATTGTCTATTTCCTCCAACTTACAACCCTACCGTTGCAACCGTGTGCCAATCCCACCAATGCAACCGTGTGCCAATCCTACCGCCTCAAATGTCCGCCAATCCTACCACTGCAATCCGGGATACGCCCGCTGCATAAACTGCAGCTCCGCCAGGATATAACCCATATACTCCGTATGCATCCCCTGCTTCCCTCCTCTCTGTACCGGAGCGTCTGTCAAATTTGCTTCCAGGGTGGCCTCTTCCAAAACGGCCAGTACATTTTCCTCCCACAATACTTTCACATTTGCCGGATCGGGGATCAGACCCGCTCCGACCAATGCCTGTTCATAATCCGCCGGCAGGAAAAATTCACCCAAAAAGGGCAACAAGTAATCCACCGCCTCCTGCATGCGCCGGTGGCTTTCTTCGGTACCATCCCCCAGGCGGATCACCCATTCCGAAGACCAGCGCAAATGATACCTGGTTTCCTTCAGGGTTTTTTCGGCGATCGCCCGCAGCTTCAGATCTTTCGCCTGCAACAATTGCCGCAACCACAGATCCTGGAAGGAAGCAAAAAAGAATTGCCGGGCCACCGTCCGGCCAAAATCCCCGTTGGGCAACTCGACCAGTAACAGGTTTTTGTACTCCCGCTCACTCCGCAGCATGGCCAGGCTGTCTGCCGTCTCTCCATTGTCTCCCAACCCAGCCGCATATTCATAATAATTGCCGGCCTGCCCCAATAAATCGAGAGCTATATTGGACAAAGCAATATCCTGCTCCAGTATAGGGCCATGCCCGCACCATTCGCAGAGACGCTGGGCCAGAATCAGACTGGTATCTGCCAGATGCAGTATATAATCCTTAAAGTGCGGGTTGTCCCTTAACATTGCCTCCATGTTACATGTTTTTGATGCTGGGTGGCACTTCGTAGAATGTGGGGTGCCGGTAAACTTTGTCTTCGGCCGGATCAAAAAATGCTTCAGACTCTTCGGGATTGGAGGCGTGAATATATCTGGATTCAACAACCCATATACTGACACCTTCCATTCTGCGGGTATAGACATCCCGGGCGTTCTCAATGGCCATTCTTTCATCGGCCGCATGCAGACTGCCTACATGTTTGTGGTCCAGACCCTGTCTGCTCCTGATAAACACTTCCCAAAGGGGCCATTCTTTCTTTTCCATTGCTGTTCTGCTTTGATATTATGCCTTTCGCATTATTCCTTCAACATTGCGCCTTCAACACGATGCCTCTCGCATTATGCCCGGCGTTTTTTGCGTTTTTCATGATAAACCATTGCGGCTTCCCGTACCCAGGCCCCTTCATCGTGAGCTTTATTGCGGATATCCAGCCGCTGTTTGTTGCAAGGCCCGCCACCTTTCACTACTCTCCAGAATTCCTCCCAGTCTATTTCCCCGAAATCATAATGTCCCCGCTCCGCATTCCATTTCAGCTCCGGATCCGGAATGCGCAGGCCCAGATATTCAGCCTGCGGCACCGTCATATCTACAAAACGCTGGCGCAATTCGTCATTGGAAAACCGCTTGATCCGCCATTTCATGGAAAGTTCCGTGTTGGATGAATCCTCGTCTTTGGGGCCGAACATCATCAGGGTCGGCCACCACCAGCGATTCAGCGCATCCTGGGCCATTTCATTCTGCTCCTGCGAACCTTCGCACAGCCTGATCAGCGACTCGTATCCCTGACGCTGATGAAAGGACTCCTCCTTGCAGACCCGGACCATGGCGCGCGAATAGGGGCCATAAGAGGAGCGGCACAAAGGCACCTGATTGAGAATGGCCGCGCCGTCCACCAGCCAGCCGATCATGCCGATATCCGCCCAGGAAAGGGTAGGATAATTGAAAATGCTGGAATATTTTGCTTCTCCGGAAAGCAGGTCGGCAATCATCTGATCTCTGCTCACCCCCAGGGTTTCTGCTGCGCAATATAAGTACAGCCCATGCCCGGCTTCATCCTGTACTTTGGCCAGCAGAATCTTTTTGCGGTTGAGGGTGGGTGCTCTGCTGATCCAATTGGCCTCTGGCAGCATGCCCACCACTTCGGAATGGGCGTGCTGGGAAATCTGCCGGATCAGGGTCTTGCGATAAGCATCCGGCATCCAGTCCCTGGGCTCGATCCGGATCTCCTGCCCGATTTTTTCGTCGAAACTTTGCTGGAAATCTATTTCTTTTGCTGTCATGATCTGTTCCCTTTCGTTTTTTTGCTGCCTTCTCTCGGGCCGTGTTGTTATTTTATATCATAATTGACTACGACGCGGGGAGAAACGGGGTGGGATTGGCACGACAGAATAAATCCCTGTTCCAGTTCATCAGGCTCCAGCGCATAGTTTACATCCATCAGGACTTCGCCTTCCTCCAATTTGCATTTGCAGGTGGCACAAACGCCCCCTTTGCACGCATAGGGAAGGTCTGCTCCATTTTTGAGGGCTGCATCCAGGATCGAATCTCCCTGGTAGGGCAGGTCAAACTCAAGAGTGCTTGCGTCCCTTCTGAGCCGGATCCTGCTGACTGGTCCGACGTCCCCGCCGGCAGCCGCAGTAAGGGATCGCTCCGCCCTTTTTGCTTCCGCCCCTGCACTATAAAACAATTCAAAATGGATTTTGTTCGGATCCACTCCCGCATCAAGGAATGCTGTCCGGCTTTCAAATATCATTTCTTCGGGGCCGCACAGGAACACCTCGTCCACCGTTTCCGGAGCGATCAGCTTTGCCAGCAGCAGGGCCGTTTTCTGCCGGTCAATCCGGCCGGCCAGGATCTCTGCATCCGCCTTTTCCCTGCTAAGCACATGATAGATGCTCAACCGGTCCATATAACGGTTTTTGAGTGCTTCGATCTCTTCCTTGAAAATAATGGACCCCTTGTTCCGGTTCCCAAACACCAGGACGAAGCGGCTCTCCGGTTCCTGGCCCAAAACGGCTTTCATAATGGAAATAACCGGTGTGATCCCCGATCCGGCGGCAATAGCTACATAATTTTTCTGCCGCTCCCCCCCGGCCGGCCGCAGGATAAAGTTGCCCTGGGGGGCCATCACCTCCAGTTCATCGCCCTCCCGGACCCGCTCATTGATAAAAGTAGAGAACCAGCCCCCTGCTACCTTCTTGACAGCGACTCTCAGTTCGTTTTCCGCCGGGCATGAACAGATGGAATAATTCCGCCGGATCTCTTCGCCATTTTCCTTCCGGACCCTGAAAATCAGATGCTGCCCGGGCGCAAAGGCAAACAATTCCTGCTGTGCGGCCGGCACATCAAAGACCACGGAAACACAGTCCTCGGTTTCCCGCCTCAGTTCCTTGACTTTCAATTTATAAAACCCCGGGCTCATTTATTTATAATCTGGTCTTTATCAAACAAATATACAAAAAATCAATAGTTCAGCAGCTCCGCCAGCAATTCTGTCAGCTTCTCTGCATTGGGCAGCATTTCCTTTTCCAGCGCCTCGTTCAGCGGAATAGCGGGTAAATCTTTGGCGCCCATCACCCGTACCGGGGCGTCCAGATGTTCAAAACAGCCTTCTCCGATCATTCCGGCCAGGCTTTGGGCAAAAGAAAACTGTTTGGGCTCTTCGGTCAGGACTATACAGCGACCATGCTTTTTCACGCTGCCAAACACCGCTTCTTCGTCCAGCGGCACCAGGGTCCTGAGATCAATGATCTCAACTCTACCCTCAAATTGTTGAGCGGCCTGTCTGGCCCAGTAAACCCCCATTCCGTAGGTAATAATCGTGGCTGTACTGATCCGCTCCTGCTGGTCACAAGTCTGTACTATTCTTGCCTTGCCCAGCGGAAGGATATAATTTTCATCCGGCTCTATACATGCTGCGTCTTCGGTCCCTTTCATTTTACTCCAGTAGAGCCCTTTGTGTTCCAGCATCACCACCGGGTTCGGATCGTAATAGGCGGCCTTCATCAAGCCTTTGAGGTCTGCTCCGGTGGATGGATACGCAATTTTGATCCCTTTGATATTGGTCAGTACACTTTCGATAGAACTGGAGTGATAGGGTCCTCCGCTGCCATAGGCCCCAATCGGAACCCGCAATATCATGGAGACCGGCCATTTTCCATTGGAGAGGTAATAACTCCGGGAGACTTCAGTAAACAATTGGTTGAGTCCCGGCCAGATGTAATCGGCAAACTGTACCTCCACGATCGGTTTCAGCCCAACAGCACTCATGCCCACCGTGGAACCCACAATAAATGCTTCCTGGATCGGAGTATTAAACACCCGGTCGTTCCCAAATTGTCTGGCCAAAGTTGCGGCCTCCCGGAAAACGCCCCCCAGACGCGCTCCCACGTCCTGGCCGTACAACAACGCCTCGGGATGCTCTGCCATCAGCTCACGGATTGCAAACAGGGCGGCGTCCACCATTACTATTTTTTCTCCGCTTTCCGGTGCGCGCACCCCTTTCTCCTCGGTCACCGGGGTGGGAGCAAACACATGGGTATAAAGATCCTCCGCTGTTGGATCCTCCGCTTTCAGGGCCTGCTGATAATCCTGGCGGATCTGCTCCCGGGCGCTATATTCCATTTCATCCAGCTCATCTTCCCGGCAGCCCTCCGAAAGCAGCTTATTTCTCAGTTTATGATAGGGGTCTCTGGTTCGCGCCTCTTCCAGATCGTCCCGGTACCATTCCTTGCGCACCCCGGAAGTGTGGTGGTTCAGCAAGGGGACTTTCGCCTGTACCAATACCGGCCGCCGCTCCGTTCGGATCAGGGAAATAGCTTGCTCCAGCGTCTGATAACTTTCCTGAAAATCCGTGCCGTCCATCCTGAAAATCTCGATCCCTTTGAATCCACTGGCGTAATGGGCCACATCCTGTGCGCTGAACTCCGCTGATTTTGCAGAAATATTCCAGCCATTATCCTGTACCAGAAACAGGATGGGCAATTGCCGGAGGGCCGCCATCTGGAATGCTTCGGCCACTTCCCCTTCCGTACAGCTTGCATCTCCCATGGAGCAGACGACAACCGGGGATTTCCCGTTTTCAGCCAGCCCCTGGGTTTCCAGGTATTGCAGGCCCATTGCGATCCCGGTGGTGGGAATGGCCTGCATGCCGGTCGCACTGCTCTGATGGGGGATTTTGGGCATACTTTCCCGCCGGAGGCTGGGGTGGGAATAGTAGGTTCTGCCGCCCGAAAAAATATCGTCCTTTTTTGCCAGGAGCTGCAACATCAGCTCAAAGGGGGTCACACCGATGGATAAAAGCAAAGCGTCATCCCGGTAATAGGCGCTCAGGTAATCTTCCGGCAAAAGCTGCAGCCCCAGCGCAATCTGCACCGCCTCGTGTCCTCTGGAGGTCGCATGCACATATTTGCTGGTTTCCACCCGGTTCTCCTCATACAATTCCGTCAAAGCCTTCGCAGTCACCAAAAAACCAAAAGCCCGTTTCAATAAATTTCTCGCTTCAGACATTTCATTCCTTGTTCCAGTGATGATTCACCTCTCTATAATTGGTTTGTTTCGGGGTGAAGCTATAAAATATTATTTGTTAATCCAACAAAACTGACAACAAATGTTTCGGCTAAACAATCTTGTCCGCACAATTCATACCGTCAATGGCCGCAGAAACAATTCCGCCCGCATAACCGGCCCCTTCTCCGCAGGGGAAAAGACCCCGGACCTGCGGGTGCTGCAGCGTGTCCCTGTCCCGGGGAATACGTATAGGGGAAGATGTACGGGATTCTACCCCGACCAGCAGGGCTTCATTTGTATAGTAGCCTTTCATTTTTTTCCCAAAAACCGGAAGGGCTTCCCTGAGTGCGTCAGTCACAAAATCCGGCAACACCTCCCCCAACTGAACGCTTTTGGTGCCCGGCTTATAGGAATTGTCTGGCAGGTCCGCAGAGATTTTACCCTGCACAAAATCGATCATCCGCTGGGCCGGGGCCACCTGTTGCCCACCTCCTGCCACAAAAGCCCGCTGTTCGATGCTGCGCTGGAAATCAAGCAGTGCATAAGGATTTTCCAGGGCCCCGGGGACATCTTCCAGATTGATTTGTACCACTGTGCCCGAATTGGCGTGGGGATTATTTCTTTTGGATGGAGACCAGCCATTGACCACGATCTCCCCTTCAGCGGTCGCACAGGGGGCGATCACTCCTCCCGGACACATGCAAAAGGAAAACACGCCCCGGCCACCCACCTGCTCCACCAGACTATAATAGGCCGGGGGCAAATGCTCGCTGCGGATCTCACAGTGGTACTGTGCCCGGTCAATGACCGACTGGGGGTGTTCGATGCGCACTCCCAGCGCAAAGGGTTTTGCTTCTACCAGGAGGTTCTTCTCCCTGAAAAGCTGGAAAATATCCCTGGCGGAATGACCGGTAGCCAGGATCACACTGGAACAGGGAATGTCGCTGCCATCTTCCAGCCTGACGCCCCCGACAGCCCCCGCTTGGATCACGATATCCGTTACTTTCTTTTCAAAATGTACTTCCCCTCCATTTTCAAGAATGGTCTGACGGATATTCCGGATGATATGGGGCAATTTATTGGTGCCAATATGGGGCCGGGCATCCACCATAATATCCGGTGAGGCCCCGTGGGCAATAAACAGGCGCAATACTTTCTGCACGTCCCCCCGCTTGTCGGATCTCGTATATAGCTTGCCGTCTGAATAGGTTCCGGCACCGCCCTCCCCAAAACAATAATTGGATTCCGGATGGATCAGGCCCAGCTTGTTGAGGGTTGCCAGATCCCTTCTCCGTGCCTGCACATCTTTTCCTCTTTCAAGGATGATTGGTTTAATGCCACGCTCAATGCATCTCAGGGCAGCAAAGAGACCGGCAGGGCCGGCTCCGATGATGACCACCGGCCCGGCATCTGCCACCTTCCCGGCCTGAAAACCAAATTTTTCCGGTTCCGGTTCCTCATCTATAAAAAACACAACTTTGATACGGTAGAGTACCTGCCGGCCTCTCCCGTCAATGGACCGTTTGCGCACCCGGAACCCGGTGATACGGGATTCTTTGATTTTTAATTTCGCCGCACCCTGATGCAGAATGTGCGCTTCATCATTGATTTTTTCCGGCACAACGGCCAATTCGATTTCTTGCTGCATATTAATCCGGTTGGGGTTTTATCCCAAAACTTTGCATTTTTGAATAGACAAAAATACAGATTAAACCTTTAGGAATTATTCTTGTTCAATACTATATGACGATTGCACAACTATTCAAAAAAATCCTGCCCTTCACGGCACCCTACAAAACACTCATCTTTTTTGCATTCCTGCTCACCATTATCGGATCCTTTGCGGCACAGGTGAATGCGTTTGTTCTCAAATATACCGTTGATTCTATACAGCAGTTGATGGAAGACGGCGAGGGGCTGAATGCCGGCTGGAGCCTGCTGGGCTTTATCGCCGCTGTCTTGCTGGCAAAGGAAATTGTACGTGCCGCTGTTGTTTTCGGACAAAAATATTATGGTGAAAAACTAAGAATCATGATTGCAAGGGATGTTTCCCAGACGGTGGTGGAAAAAATCCTGACCTATAAAATGGGTTATTACACCCAGCAGGACAATGAATCCGGTAAGTTGCAAACCCGGATCGACGCAGGTATCAGCAGCCTGACCCGGCTGGTGCAAAACTTTTTCATCGACATTCTGCCTCTGTTTGCCAATGCGACCGTCGCTTTAGCAGTGATGTTTATGGCCAATTTCTATGTGGG
Source organism: Parapedobacter defluvii (assembly GCA_040392005.1). Classification (GTDB taxonomy): domain Bacteria; phylum Bacteroidota; class Bacteroidia; order Sphingobacteriales; family Sphingobacteriaceae; genus DASRQK01. The sequence goes on along the minus strand of JBEBWT010000007.1, from coordinate 45,799 downwards.
GCTGGTCGGCCTGCTGATCGTACCTATTTATTTTTACGTGTCGAATCTGCAGGCTAAAAAACTTTCGGGATTTCGCCGCAATATGCGGAGCTACCGGGAGCGGAAAAACAATCAGATTATCAACCTCATCGAATCGATTCTGGTCATCAAATCCTATGTGCGGGAAGACACCGAGGCAGAGCGGCACCGGACCATTCAGTACGATATGACTGAAAATCAGTTGGAAACCCGCAAAACCAGCTATTTTTTTGAAAGCATCAAGGGTTTTATCGAACAGATCGGGGTCGTGCTGGTCATTGTGCTGACGGCCTACCTGGTATTGGACGGACAGATCACCCTGGGAGCGATCATGTTCCATATTCTGCTCTTCAACAATGTCTCCGCACCCATCCGGCAGTTGCACCGGATTTATGACGAAGTGAATGATGCCCTGATCTATTCGGAAAGTTTCTTTGAAATACTGGAAAATGAGGAGCAGAGAGAGCAGAGTGGCCGCTATATCCCCGAACGCATCCGGGGCCTGATCGAGCTCAAAAATGTGGATTTCCACTATCCCAATGGTTATCAGGCCCTTTCCGATATCAATCTGACGATCCGGCCCAATGAAAGCACCGCGTTGGTGGGCCTGTCGGGGGCTGGGAAAAGTACGATCATCAATCTGCTGGACAAGTTTTATGAGCCCTCGGCCGGACAGATCCTGCTGGACGGGGTGGACCTGCGGGAGTATGATACCAATTTTCTGCGGGAAAATATTGGCCTGATGTTACAGAAGAACCATATTTTCAAAGGCACGATTGCCGAAAACATTCGTTATGGCCTTGCGGGGGCAAGCATGGAGGAGGTTGTGGAAGCAGCAAAAAAGGCATACATCCACGATCAGATCCTTGATTTACCGGATGGTTATGATACGGAGGCCCATCTGATGTCCGGCGGGCAGCAGCAACGGCTGGCGATTGCCCGGATTTTCCTGAAAAATCCCCCCATCATTTTCCTGGATGAGCCTACGGCCAATCTGGATGCCATTGCGACCGAACGCATCAAAAACAGTCTGGATGCTATCAAAAAGGGGCGTACCGTCATCACTGTTTCACACAGTATTTCCCAGATTATCGATGCTGAAAACATCATTGTGCTTGAAAAGGGGCAGGTCGTGGAGACCGGAAGCCATGAGGATCTCTATAAAAACCAGCACACCTATTTTGAGATTTTCAATGCGATGGCCAACAGCATGAATTTTCACAAGATCAAAGAATCTATCGATTTTTAATTAAATTTGTTAGATCGTTCACAAAAAGACAAGCCGATGAAACCCAACAAAGAACAAATCAGTCAGGAGGTTTTTGACCTGTATGATAGTTATGCGCACAACCGGCTGGCCCGGAAAGATTTTATCCAGAAACTCTCCGCCTATGCAGTAGGGGGGCTTACCGTGCCGGCCCTGATGAGTTTTTTGATGCCCGATTATAAGGGGGCCATCCAACTGGGGGAGGATGATCCCAGGGTGGAAAGTAGCTTTATAGAATACCCTTCTCCAAAAGGAGGCGGTCTCATCCGGGGCCAGTTGAGCATGCCAGCCGGCAACAGGGAAAAGCTGGGGGGCATTGTTGTCGTACACGAAAACCGGGGGCTGAACCCGCACATTGCGGATGTGGGAAGGAGGGCTGCGCTGGCTGGATTTATCAGTCTGTCTCCGGATGCACTAAGCCCGTTGGGCGGGTATCCGGGCAATGATGATGATGGCCGTGCCCTGCAAAGCCAACGGAACCGGGACGAAATGCTGGAGGATTTTATCGCAGCGGCCGAATATCTGAAAAATCACCCTTCCTGCAACGGGAAAGTTGGGGTGGTGGGCTTCTGCTTCGGCGGCTGGATTTCGAATATGATGGCCGTCAGGGTGCCCGATCTGGCAGCAGCGGTGCCTTTTTATGGAGGTCAGGCCCCGGCTGAAGACGTTCCCAGCATTCGGGCTCCGCTCCAGCTCCATTATGCGGCACTGGACACCGGTGTCAATAGGGGTTGGCCGGCCTATGAGGAGGCGCTGAAAGCAAACCACAAGGAATATACTATGTACATGTATGAGGATACCAACCACGGATTCCACAATGATACCACTCCGCGCTTTGATAAAGCAGCGGCTGAATTGGCCTGGAGCCGCACCATCGAATTCTTCCGGGAAAAGCTAAAGTAAAATAATGGCCTGTATGACGTGGGGGAGTCTGTAACAAAAAGGGAGGGATTGCCGTCAAATATATTAGGTTTAAACAGTTTAATTTGCAATTGAATATCACTAAACACAAAAAAATGAAAAGACTAATCTTGTTGGCCCTCGGCCTGTTCATCACGCTTTCATTCAGCTCCTGCGGTTATAATACCCTGGTAAATAAGGAAGAAAATGTCAAGTCAAAATGGGCCCAGGTAGAAAATGCATACCAGCGCAGGGCGGATCTGATCCCCAATCTGGTCAATACAGTAAAGGGAGCTGCTAATTTTGAGCAGGAAACCCTGACCCAGGTGATCGAGGCAAGGGCAAAGGCAACTTCTATCACGGTCGATCCGAGCAACCTGACTCCGGAGGCTATACAGGAATTCCAGCAATCCCAGGATGCTTTATCCCAATCACTGGGCCGTTTGCTGGTTTCTGTGGAACGCTATCCTGAACTCAAGGCCAACCAGAACTTTCTGGACCTGCAGCAGCAGTTGGAGGGCACGGAAAACCGGATTTCTACCGAAAGACGGGCTTTCAATGAGGCCACCCAGGACTATAATTCTGCGGTCCGCCGGTTCCCCAATAATATCATGGCCGGTATTTTCGGCTTCAAGCAAAAAGGATACTTTACAGCCGAAGCCGGTGCTGAAAGGGCTCCGGAAGTCCAGTTTTAATTCACATGGGATTTTTTAGTGCCGAAGAGCAGGCCCACATTCTGCACGCCATTTCTGTTGCAGAGAACCGTACTTCGGGAGAGATCCGGGTGGCGGTGGAGAAACGTTGTGGAAGCGGGGCGATGGACCGTGCGGCTCATTACTTCAACAAGCTGGGAATGCACCGGACACGTCTGCGGAATGGCGTACTGATCTATCTGGCGACCGAAGATCATGAATTTGCCATCATCGGGGATCAGGGCATCAATAAGCAGGTGCCCGCCGGTTTTTGGGAAGAAACCAGGAACCGGATGGCCGCCCATTTCCGTCAGGGGCATTTTGCCGGGGGAATTATCGCGGGGATTTCCCATGCCGGCGAGCAGTTGTTCACTTACTTTCCCGTAGCAGAAGGAGATATCAATGAGCTGCCGGACGAAATTGTTTTTGGAAATGAATAGTCCCTGTTTGAATGGAGCCGGAAAACCGGCCGTGCGCTGGGCCGGATCCGGGGTCGGGCCCTTGGCCCTGTTTTTCCTCTCCCTTGCCCTGGTTTTTGCCGCTGGCATCGCCCGGGGTCAGAGCGGGGATTTTCCACCGGTATCCAACCGTCTGGTCAATGATTATACCAATACCCTCAGCGCATCTGAAATCCAGCAACTGGAGCAAAAACTGGTGGCTTTCGATGACAGCACCTCTACACAGATCGCTGTTGTCGTCATGAAGTCTGTGGGTAGCTATGATATTGCAGATTATGCCGTGCGGCTGGCCCAGCAATGGGGCATTGGAAGCAAAGAGCACGATAACGGGATTTTGCTGCTGGTGGCTCTGGGCGACCGGGCCGTTACCATTCAGACCGGTTATGGCGTGGAGGGTGCTGTTCCGGACATTGTTGCCTACCGGATCATTGAAAACGAAATCAAGCCCGCCTTCCGTCAGGAACAGTATTTTGTGGGCATTGACCGGGCCACGGACGCTCTGATGTCTTATACCAAGGGCGAATATACTGCCAATCCCCGGGACGATGGAGAAACCGGGGTTTCTATTTTATTGTTGATCATTATCATTGTGGTCGTTATCGCTATATTTTCCAAAAAAGGTGGCGGTAACAGTGGGGAAATCATGGGGCGCAGGGGTGCTGCGGATGCCCTCTGGTGGATGACCATGCTGGAAAGTATGAACAGGGGCGGTGGCAGAGGCGGTTTTGGTGGGGGCAGCAGGGGTGGATTCGGCGGAGGCGGCGGTTTTGGTGGGTTCGGAGGCGGCGGATTCGGTGGTGGTGGGGCCAGTGGACGCTGGTAATCCTTGGCATGGTGCTTGATCTTATTTTCCCTATAAAAACAATGTTATGAAGAAACTACTTTTAGTTGCCGTTGCCCTATTCTCCGGCTCCGTATTTGCACAGGAAGATTTTACCATTAGCGGAAAAGCAGGAAACCTGAATGCGCCCGCAAAAGCATATATCAATTATCGTACTGGTTCACAATCTGTTCTGGATTCGGCCGATGTGGTCAATGGTGTTTTTAAATTCAACGGAAGTGTGGCTGCTCCTGTCAGAGGGGTGATTTTGATGATGCACCATGGCGAAGACCTGCATACTGCCCAAAATCCGGATCTCCTGGAGATTTATCTGGAAAAAGGCAATATCAAGGTATCTACAAACGATTCGCTGAGCAATGCGGTCATTGAGGGAGGAGCGATAAACAGGACTTTTTCACAATACCAGCAGGACATAAAGGGACCCAAGTCAAAAATGGCCAATCTGATGGCACAATTCCTCGCTTCTTCTGATGAACAAAAGCAGGATCCGGAATTTATGTCGGCATTGCAGGAGCAAGCCCAGAAAATTCAGGAAGAGCAAAAGGAAATTGCACTGGCCTTTATCGGTAAAAATACCAGCAGTCCGGTAAGCCTGGACCTGTTGATGGGTTATGTGGATTCGGAGCCACTGGCAGAAGTCATTGAACCACTGTTTAATAGGCTCTCTGCGTCCCTGAAGTCTTCGGAAACCGGGCAAATGCTGCTGTCTCGGATAGCAAATCTGAAAGCGCTTGAAATAGGCGCCGTTGCCCCGGATTTTGCGCAGCCGGATACTGCGGGAAATATGATCGCTCTGTCTTCTTTGCGCGGGAAATATGTCCTGATTGATTTTTGGGCGAGCTGGTGTGGTCCCTGCCGGCAGGAAAACCCAAATGTGGTTGCTGCCTATCATCGGTTCAAAGACAAGAATTTTACGGTCTTTGGTGTTTCGCTGGACAGACCGGGGCAAAAAGCAGCATGGTTGAAAGCGATCTATGACGACAAGCTGGAAGAATGGCCACATGTGTCAGATTTGCTCTTCGGGCAAAGTCCTGTTGTAGAGCTATATGCAATTGAGGGGATTCCTCAAAACTTTCTGCTGGATCCCGAAGGCAGGATTTTGGCAAAGAACCTCAGGGGAGAAGAACTGCATGAAACGCTTGCAGAAATACTGAATTGATGCCTCTCCGAAATTTTGTGTATTTTTGCAGAAATTTGAATGATTTCAACAAAAGGTGAGCATCCTATCTTCAGAACGTATAAGTCACTCATTCGGTGACAATTGGCTTTTTAAGAACCTGACTTTCGGGGTTGCAAGAGGTGAGCGGGTCGCGCTTGTGGGCATTAACGGAACCGGAAAATCGACGCTGCTCAGGATACTGGCAGGAGAGTTGGCGCCCAACGAGGGGAGCGTGGTAAAGGAAAAGGGAATCAGCATAGGATATTTAGACCAAAACCCTGATTATAAGGAATTTAAAACAATTAATGATTTTATATTCAACACTGGAAATGCCCGGCAGCAACTCGTTTGGGAGTATGAACGCCTGCTTATTCAGGAGAACCCCGACAAGAACAGGTTGGAAAAGCTTTCCGAGGAGATCAGCCTGCAAAATGCCTGGGAATATGAACATCAGATAAAAACTATTCTTTCCCGGCTGAACATTTCCGACTTTTCCCAGGAGATATCCACCCTTTCCGGAGGACAGCGAAAACGCCTGGCGCTGGCAAAACTATTGATTGACGAGCCTGAGGTGTATATCCTGGATGAGCCCACCAACCACCTGGACATAGAAACCATAGAGTGGCTCGAAAAACTGCTGACCACAGGGCAGAAGACGGTCCTGTTAGTGACACACGACCGGTATTTTCTGGATGCTGTCTGTACGGAAATCAAGGAACTGGATAGGGGCGAGCTCAGTAGCTATAAGGGGAATTATGCCTGGTTTCTTGAAAAAAAGGCGGAAAAAGATGCGATCAATCAGATATTGGTCGAAAAAAGCAGAAATCTGCTGAAAAAGGAGCTGGAATGGATGCGCAGACAACCCCAGGCGAGGGGCACAAAATCAAAGTCCCGCATTGCTGCTTTTTACGATCTGGAAAAAAAGGCGAAAGAAGCTCCATCAAAAAAATCGGTATCCCTGGATGTACAAACTTCGAGGCAGGGCAATAAAATCATCGATCTTAACAAGATATCCAGAAGTTTTGGTAACCGGAACATCATTAGCTCTTTTGATTATGTTTTCAAGAAAGGGGACAGGATCGGACTGGCAGGAAAAAACGGGAGTGGTAAATCGACTTTCCTGAATTTGCTGACCGGTGAAATTATGCCTGACTCCGGTCAGATAGCGGTTGGAGAAACCACGGTATTTGGATACTATAAGCAAACCGGACTGGAATTTGAAGAGGGAGAGCGCGTCATTGATGTTGTAAAGGAAGTTGCAGACTACATTACTCTGTCCAACGGAGATGTGCTTACGGCTTCGCAATTATTGACCAACTTTCTGTTCCCGCCCAAAAAACAACATGGTTTTGTCAGGAATCTCAGTGGCGGGGAAAGGAAGCGGCTTCAATTGATGCGCGTCCTGATGGCCAACCCAAATGTACTGATACTGGATGAGCCCACTAATGATCTGGATATTGACACGCTGAATGTACTGGAGGATTTTCTGGAGTCTTATGCCGGTGTTTTGATCATTGTGTCCCACGACCGGTATCTGGTGGACAAACTGGCCGATCAATTGTTTATATTTGATGGCAGTGGTCACATCCGCATATACAACGGAAATTATTCGGATTTCAGGGAAGAGGAGGAACGGGAACTCCGGAACAGAAAAAACGAGAATAAAGCATCAGAGGAAAGCAAAAAGGAAATTATATCGCCAACGATCCAAGATCGGAAAAAGCCCAGCTACAAAGAAACAAAGGAATTTGAGCAATTGAATGCAGAAATTCCGCGATTAGAAAAGGAGCTGAGTGAGAAAACCCTTCTTCTTTCTACTATTGCAGACCATCTTGAAATAGCACGTGTAGCAGAAGAAATTTCTGTGCTGACAAATAAAATTGATAAAAAATCGGAGCGGTGGCTTGAGTTAAGCGAGCTTTGCTAAAAATTGTTCCACGTGGAACATATAGGGAGTCAAGCCCAGTGTTCCACGTGGAACATACAATAAAAAGATATGTTTAATAAATACGATATCATTGTAGTGGGAGCTGGACATGCTGGTTGTGAAGCCGCAGCCGCAGCCGCAAACATGGGGTCTAAAGTCCTCCTGATCACAATGAATATGGGTGTAATCGCCCAAATGAGTTGTAATCCCGCAATGGGGGGGGTGGCAAAGGGTCAGATCGTCCGGGAAATAGATGCAATGGGTGGCTATTCGGGGATCATTGCAGACAAGAGCACCATCCAATTCAGAATGCTCAATAAGTCCAAAGGGCCGGCGATGTGGAGTCCGAGGGCCCAAAACGATAGGATGCGCTTTGCAGAGGCCTGGAGGCTGCAACTGGAAGCTATTCCCAACATAGATCTCTGGCAGGACACCGTGAAGGAAATCATTGTGAAGAACGGAAAAGCCTGTGGTGTCATCACTTCGCTGGGAATGAATATTGAATCGGATGCAGTGATTCTCACAAATGGAACCTTTCTAAATGGAATCATCCATGTAGGTGAAAAGCAATTTGGGGGAGGCAGGACAGGGGAAAAAGCGGCTACCGGTCTGACAGAACAATTGGTTTCATTGGGATTTGAATCGGGCAGAATGAAAACGGGAACGCCTCCGCGGGTGGACGGGCGTAGCCTCGATTATTCCAAAATGGAAGAACAGTGGGGCGATGAAAAAAGAGGCCGGTTTTCTTTTACCAATGTTGATCTGCCCCAGGAACAACGTTGCTGCTGGATTACCTATACTAATGACAAGGTACACGAAATCCTAAAAGAAGGGTTCGATAAATCTCCTATGTTTGCAGGGAGAATAAAGGGGTTGGGGCCCCGTTACTGCCCTTCAATCGAAGACAAAATCAACCGTTTTGCCGAAAGGGACCGCCATCAGATTTTTGTAGAACCGGAAGGTTGGAATACCGTAGAAATGTATATCAACGGCTTTTCCACATCCCTGCCAGAAGACGTACAACAAAAAGCCCTGCGCCTGATTCCCGGATTTGAAAACGCAAGAATGTACCGGCCTGGCTATGCCATAGAATACGATTTTTTCCCTCCAATGCAGTTGGACCTTACCCTGGAAACCTTCAGAGTCAAACACCTGTTCTTTGCCGGTCAGATAAACGGAACTACGGGTTATGAAGAGGCCGGTAGCCAGGGGCTGATCGCCGGAATCAATGCGCATCAGCGGATCAATAATGATCACGAATTAATACTAAAGCGTTCAGAAGCGTATATTGGCGTTTTAATCGATGACCTGGTAACAAAAGGGACAGACGAACCCTACCGAATGTTCACTTCCCGCGCAGAACACCGCTTGCTGCTGAGACAGGATAATGCGGATATACGACTGACACCCCTGGCACACAAACTGGGTTTGGTAAATGACGAAAGATTAGAAAAAGTAACCCAAAAGATTAGGAATACTGACCGGCTGATCGGATTTTTGAAAGAAACTTCGGCCGAGACCGGCGAGATGAACAAGATATTGGAAGAAAATGGGTCAAGCCCGATCAATCAGAAAGCCAAGCTATCAAATATATTAAGCCGCCCCCAAATCACCATGGAAGAGCTGAGGCAGGGAAGTTACCTGCTCAACCAGCATCTGGATCATTTCACTGAAGAGGAAATCGAGCAGGCTGAGATCATGATCAAGTATGAGAGTTATTTTGAAAAGGAGCGGGAGATCATCGGGCGGATCAAGAAAATGGAAGACAAGGAAATCAACCCGACATTTAATTACGACGAGCTGACATCTCTGTCCATTGAAGCCCGGGAAAAATTACTAAAAGTAAAACCGCGGACATTGGGGCAGGCTTCACGGATTTCAGGGGTTTCTCCTTCTGACATTTCCATATTAATGGTCCACATGAGTTAATCACTCGTTAATTGATTGAAAATCAGTATGTTGATCGAAAAAATCGGCGACGCAAAATAAAGCCACACAAAACAATAAAAACATTTTTCCGATGCAGAACACCAAAAACGAAAAAACTCTCTTAAATCTCAAAAAAACACGGAAATTTGGGAAAGCCTCGTTTTTTGTTCTTTTTTTGATCCTTCTTGGCTCTACCTTCCGCTGCGCGAACATACAACAGCCAATGGGTGGACCAAAAGACTCGATCCCTCCGGTTTTATTAAATGAATTGCCCCAAAACCTGAAGACCAACTTCTCCGAAAGAAAAATTGTGCTGACCTTCGATGAATTTATCAAATTGAATAATGCTTCAAGGGAAATCAGCATTTCACCGGAAATGGATAAGTTGCCCCAGTTCAAAGTAAAAAGAAAGCAACTGGAAATCGAGTTGTCGGACAGTCTGGCAGAAAATACCACTTACGTGATGAATTTCGGAAGAGCTATCACAGACAATAATGAAGGGAACCCCCTGCTCAACTATACCTATGCGTTTTCGACCGGGGACAAGATCGATTCTCTCAGTATTTCGGGAAGAGTGATAAACGCAAGAACAAATGAGCCTGAGCCGTTGGTTTCGGTAATTCTGCTGCCCACCAGCCAGGATTCCCTGTTTGGCAAGCGCAAAGCAAATATATTTGCAACAACGGATTCCAGCGGAAATTTTAAACTCAACTACCTCCGTGAAGACTCTTACAGGATTTATGCGCTAAAAGAACAAAATAATGACAGGATCTATAACAGTCCGGAAGAATGGATCGGCTTTCTTCCGGATTCTATACACCTGCAATCCGACACTACCAACATCATTTTGTGGACATCTAAAGAAAAGCCGGAAAAATTCCGGATACTGGATCGCAAAATCGAACCGAACGGAAAGATTGTGATGCAATTCAACAAATCGCTTGATGAGCCAATGGTTCACATCACAGATCCCGACAGTCTGGATGCTACCAAAGTCGTGCTTTTCAATCAGAAAAGAGACAGTGCTTCTATCTGGTTGGCAGATCTGGGTTTTGATTCCCTGAAAATGACCGTGTTTTCCGCAGATAGCCTCCTCGATTCCACCCTGATCAGAAGGCCCCGGGGCGATCGTTACAACCGCAATATTATCGTCACCAATAACCTGGATAGAAATACGGTAAACCGGACAAAACACCTATCCCTGTTTACCTCTATTCCGGTTTCCCTGCTGGACAGATCCAAAATTACGCTCACCGAAGATTCCGTCCGGATTACAAATTATCAACTCCTCCGGGATTCCGTGGATTCCAGAAATCTTTTGATAAGGTATAATTGGAGACCAAACAAAAACTATGAACTTAACCTGGAGGAATCAGCTTTGATCGGGCATTTCGAAGAAAAAAATCTAAGGATATTAACCCGGTTTACATTGGATGAAAACGACCGGTACGGGCATCTTTCCTTAAAATTTGATCTGCCTGATTCAAGCAGCCAGTTTATCATCGAACTAATAGATGAAAAAAACACCAACATCTATGAGGAAACTCTGATCAGCTCTCCGCAAAAAATAGAATACAAAAACTATCTGGAAGGCAAGTACAGGGTGCGCATCATCTATGATTCCAATAAAAACGGAGTCTGGGATCCGGGGGATCTGAAAAACAAAATACAGCCGGAAAAAATCTGGTACTATGATAAGGTTTTCAATATCAGGCCCAATTGGGAACAAGAAGAAACTATACAAATTCCACCGGAGGAAAGTCCAAGACAGATCCTGCGCCCTATGAAACGGTAACGGCCTACGGTTTTGTAGTCATTGTGCTAAGCACGGAAAGAAACAGCACTATTTATTATTTTTCAGGAGAAAACCAGGAAGAATACATTACATAATTGTGTGGAAGCTTTTGCAGCATGGCCTTTTGCTTTTCGCTCAGGGCCTTTATTTTTTTTGCCGGAACCCCTGCATACAAATATCCACTCTCACACACCGTATTTTCCAATACGACTGCGCCGGCAGCAATAATCACATAGGATTCTACCACAGCATGGTCCATCACAATGGCGCCCATCCCGATCAGCACATGATCCCTGACCGTACAGCCGTGCACCATTGCCTGATGGCCAATGTTTACATAATTGCCTATTTCCGTTGCGGCGGTCAGATAGGTGCAATGGATCACGGCTCCATCCTGAATATTGGTATAACTGCCTATACGGATCTGATTGACATCTCCTCTTACAACAGCATTGAACCAGACCGAACTGTGATCACCTATCACCACGTCTCCTACAATTGTCGCATTTTCGGCAATAAAACAATCTTCTACTATAATAGGCATCACTCCTTTGACGGGTAAAATAACGGGCATCTCTCGGCTTAGTTAAAGTGATTAAAAAACGGTGTCCTCCGCTTCAGGTAGGTGTTCCGGATAATCCGTGGTAAAATGCAGTCCTCTGCTTTCTTTTCTTGCCATGGCAAATTTGATGACCAGATAGGCCACCTGGATCACATTGCGGAGCTCGCACAATTTGACTGATAAACGGGTATTCCTGTAAAATTGCTCTGTTTCATCATATAACAAACCCAATCTGCGCAATGCGCGCTCCAGCCTGAAATCCGATCGCACGATGCCCACATAATCACTCATGATCTTCTGGGTCTCCCTCAGATTGTGGATCACCAATATGTCTTCATTGGACAACTCTGTATCTGAATCATCCCAGTCGGGAACACCTGTTATTGCCTGAGTATTGGCAGCCACTTCTATGCTATGGAGATAAATCCGGTGTGCAAAAACAGCCGCTTCCAATAATGAATTGGAAGCCAATCGATTGGCTCCGTGAAGTCCCGTAGAGGAGCATTCCCCGCAGGCATAAAGATTGCGGATGGAAGTTTGGCCATGATCATCGACCCGGATCCCTCCACACAAATAATGTGCTGCAGGGGTCACCGGAATAAAGTCTCTTGACATATCTATACCTATGGATAGGCACTTGGCATAGATATTAGGGAAATGCTTAAGTATATCTGATTTTGTGCGGTGGGTCACATCCAGAAATACAAAATCTTCCCCCGATTTTTTCATTTCAGCATCAATTGCCCTGGCCACAATATCCCTGGGAGCTAGTGATCCCCGTTCATCATATTCATGCATAAACTCGGAACCATCTTTTCGCTTCAACACTCCGCCAAAACCACGGACTGCCTCCGAAACCAAAAATGCAGGATATTCTCCCGGATTATAGAGGGCAGTGGGATGAAACTGGATAAACTCCATATTCCGGATTTTTCCCTTTGCCCTGTAAACCATCGCAATACCATCTCCGGTAGCAATCACCGGATTGGTAGTGCTGGAATACACATGACCAGCCCCACCTGTGGCCATTACCGTGACCCTACTCAATATTTTGCCTATTTTATGCGTATTGGTATCCAGTACATAAACACCGTAACAAGTCGTATCTATCGTACTTTTATCCACAAACTTACCAAGATGGTGCTGGGTGATCAGGTCAGTCACAAAAAAATGGGTCATGATTGAAATATTGGGATGCTCATGTACCCGCTCCAACAAAGCCCGCTCTATTTCAAAACCGGTAATGTCCTTATAATGCAAAACCCGGTGCTCCGAATGCCCTCCTTCCTTTGCCAGGTCAAACTCACCCTTTCTTATCTCATCAAAATTGGTCCCGTAATCTATGATTTCCTGAATCCGTTCAGGTCCTTCCGTGACCACTTTTTCCACAATATCCACATCACACAAACCATCTCCGGCAATCAGAGTATCAGCTATATGCTTTTCAAAGGAATCAGACTTATCCACAACAACCGCTACACCACCCTGCGCATACTTCGTATTTGATTCATCCTCATTGGACTTAGTGACAATCAGTACTTTACCATGATTGGCAGCTTTTAATGCATAACTCAATCCGGCAATACCCGAGCCAACCACCAAATAATCAACATTCACCTCCATAATAAACAAAAAAAGCGGTGTAAAAACTGTGGATAAGATGTCAGTAAATAGATAATAACTTTTTGAAAGTCTTACTTATCCACAATCCATAAAATTCCTCCACAGATTCATAAAAGTTATACCTATAAATCCATCACAATATTAACAAATATTTACCAGAAAGTATTCTACATCGAAATGTGAAATGAAAAATCAGCAAAAACAAAAACGACTGGATTTCAACCTGATAATATAAAATTCATGTTAATAAAATGTTAATAAAACTAAAACAACCATTTAATCAAATTATTTGAAAACAATTTTCTAACATTACCAACATCCTAATAAACAACAATAATATCTATTTTATAAAAAACTTATTATTTATTGGGCTGTGGAATTTGTGGAATGCATGTCATAAAGATTGGTTACTTTTGTATTGGTAAAGAATGAAAGCAGGATATGGAAACGTTAATAGCTGAACTGAACACAAAAGGATTTGTGGATGCTCCGATCGATCCGTCGCTGGATCTGATTGAGGAGATCAAACGCCTTAAAAAGGAAAAAAATGCTGTTTTGCTGGCTCATTATTATCAACAGTCTGAAATCCAGGATCTGGCGGATTATGTGGGGGATAGTTTGGGTCTGTCCCAGCAGGCAGCGGCAACCGAGGCAGATGTCATTGTATTTGCCGGCGTTCATTTTATGGCTGAAACGGCAAAGATTTTATCGCCCGATAAAAAGGTATTATTACCTGACCTGAATGCGGGTTGTTCGTTGTCAGATAGTTGTCCTCCCCATCTTTTTGCAAAATTCAAGGAGCTGTATCCGGATCATCTGGTGATCACCTATGTCAATTGTACGGCTGAGTTGAAGGCGCTGAGTGATATTGTCTGTACTTCGACCAATGCGGTGCAGATCGTGGAGAGTCTGCCACCTGATCAAAAGATTATTTTTGGTCCCGACAAGAATCTTGGGGCCTATATTATAAAGAAAACCGGCAGGGATATGGTGCTTTGGAACGGTGCATGCATGGTACATGAGATTTTTTCCTGGGATCGGATCAGTACATTGAGGGAACAATACCCCACTGCCCGGTTTATTGCGCATCCGGAATGTGAACCCCATATTCTGGAAGTGGCTGATTATATAGGATCTACCTCTGGTTTACTGAAATATACTATTGAAAATGAGGCAGATACTTTTATTGTAGCTACTGAAAGCGGGATTATTTACCAGATGCAGAAAGCCAGTCCGCACAAAACGTTCATTCCGGCTCCTCCGGATAATTCCTGTGCCTGCAATGATTGTCCTTATATGAAACTCAATACGCTGGAGAAGTTGTACAATTGTTTGAAATATGATTTGCCGGAAGTAGATCTGCCGGCGGATCTGATAGAACGGGCTAGAAAACCGATCGAACGGATGCTGGAAATTTCAGCCCGATATGGTTTATAATCTGTCAAGGTAAGAACTTATGTTTGAAAATAAAGATACTTCATCTCTATCGGAATTGGGAGAATTTGGTTTGATCGATCATTTGACAAAGATGATTGAGATAAATAATGGATCAACAATCAAGGGAATCGGCGATGATGCGGCCGTACTGGATTTTGAAGATAAGCAGACACTGGTTTCTACCGATCTGTTATTGGAGGGAATCCATTTTGATTTGCGCTATGTACCCCTCAAACATCTGGGTTACAAGGCAGTACAGGTCAATCTGAGTGATATTTATGCAATGAATGGATTGGCTACCCAGATTACTTTTTCTATCGGTTTATCCAGTAAATTTCCGGTGGAAGCGGTAGAAGAAATTTATGCGGGTGCTTTACTGGCCTGTAAAAAATATAAGGTGGACCTGGTGGGAGGAGATACTTCTTCATCCGCACAGGGACTGGTGATTAGTGTGACCAGCATAGGTGTTGCCTGCAAGGAGAAAGTAGTATATAGAAGCGGTGCGCAAACCGGTGATCTTATCTGTGTTTCCGGTGATCTGGGTGGAGCGTATGTAGGATTGCAGTTGCTGGAAAGGGAGAAGCAGATTTTTCTGGAAAATCCAAATATCCAACCCGACCTGGAAGGCAAGGATTATATTATTGAAAGGCAATTGAAACCGGAAGCAAGGCGGGATATTGTTCTTCTGCTTGAAGATATGAGCATTCAGCCCACCTCCATGATCGATATCTCGGACGGCCTGGCTTCGGAGATATTGCACATCTGTAAGGCATCAGATAAGGGCTGTAAAATTTATGAAGAAAAAATTCCCATCGATCCGATGACTTTTGATACCGCACGGGATTTTGGTCTGGATCCGACGGTCTGTGCTTTAAGTGGCGGTGAAGACTATGAACTGCTCTTTACGGTCAGTCAATCGGAATATGAAAAGGTGAAAAATTCTATGGAAATCAGTATCATCGGACATATTATGGATGCTACGGACGGACGTGAGCTGATTTCCAGATCCGGCATTGTGCATCCGGTCAAAGCCCAGGGCTGGAACACATTTGAACCTCGTTAATGATTCTTCTGGATTAATATTTTTCTTTATAATTAATTTTTAGTAATTTTGTTGTAAATTATTATTAGTAATATTTTATAAACAAAAAACTAAGAATTATGAGAATGAAAGATGCGATGAGCTGTACAGTAGCGGTATTGCTGCTGTTTGGCACCATGTCTGGCTGCAAAAAGGACGGACAAATCGGTATTGGAACAGGGGATGAGGTATGGCGAACGATTACTTTTCGGATCAATCCTTTTGAAACCCGGATCAATCCCATCATGGCCAACACTTCCAGGAAGGGGTGGTTGGCGAATGATCCGCACTGGCGGCAGGCAGCAAACGGGAACGTACCTATATCAGCAGAAATCCAGCGGCTATATCTGTGGACTTTTAATAAGGAAAGTCTGGTTCCGGATATTGGGGTAGATACGATGGGCGCCGGAGTTTCGGTAACTTCACATAATACCAGTAATTTCATTGACTATATAGCAGGTTATGCATACCAACCCTATGAGGCAGGGAAAGCATTAAATGTAAAAGGGGCTAATGAACTGATTTTTAGTATGCCGCTACCGGATGTGGAACGGTTGAATGTCCTTCGTTTTGATGTTTCCAGTTCCGGGACAGGCCCAAAAGATTTTTCTCTATCCTATTCTCTGGATCAGGGGGGAGGATATACAATGATTTCAGAGGAAAATCAATTTACAAGTATTGGAGGCAAGAATCCATTTGAATATGACCTGAGTAATATTACGATTGCAGATGGAGATAACAAAACAATTCATTTTAAAATCGTGGTCAAAGAAGGATCAAGACCAGAAGGCTCCAATTACAATACTTCGACCGGAACGTTCAGAATAGATAACTTTGCACTGACAGGTGTTTATTCCGGACCAGAGATTGAACCGCTCAATCTGGGAACAGGAATTATTTATTATCATATATTCCATGCGACCGACAGCAGCCTTGTAAAATCGGGACAGCAAACGATTGATTCTAATCAGGCGGCACCAGAGATCAACCTGAAGTTGATGGATGGGAATTACTTTGTAAGTTTTACGGTGAATTTTTCAGATGAACCACTGATCTTTCCGGCATCGGCTACCGGAGCCAGAGAATTTTTTATTTATCAGAAAATGCAGGATCAAAATGCGATTGCCTATGGCACCCTGATCCCGGATTTGCAGGTCAGCGCAGATCTGAGCATGAACCTGGAAATGGAACGCTATTTCAGCCAGGTACGCTTCGGGTTTACAGATACACAGGGTCTGTCGGAGGTCCATAAAATTGAGATCGAAAAATTGCAGAAAACCCTGTTTTTCCCTTATGGGCCAGTGATTTTTCCGGATACAGATTGGATAAACCAGGAAGAAAAAATCACGTATTTCCCTGATTTTAATGAGGGAACAGGCGTTCAATTCAATCAATTTCTGGGCAAACCGGATGCGCCCAGGGAAGTAACTTACAGACTAAAAGCATATAATTCCGGCAACGAGCTCCTGAGGGAAGTGGTTGTCAGCACGTTTATCCGAAACAATGTTAAATTGTCGTTTTTGGGTAAATTATTGGAATATACGGGTAATACCGATACGGGTTTCAGGATCCACTGGCAGAATGAGTGGGAAGATCCGGTCATAATCAATTTTTAATTGTAAGCAGAAATTATCTGTTGTGTATATTTGTTTTTGATTTTTAATAACGCAGGTTCGGTTTACCACTTAAACCGAACCTGCGTTGAAACTCATTATCATGATGGTTTCATCACCACCAAAAAACAAATTATAGGGATGAAAAAACAAATTGATTTGATAATGGGCATCCGAAATTATGTGATGCTTTCAATAATTCTTTTCATGCTTGGAGCATGTCAGAAAGGAGAGACCTTAAAGGATACCGTTTGTGGTGTAAAGGATCCCCTCGCCAACATTAGCTGGCTGAACGAGGAATTTAAAAAAATGGAAGGAGGACCCCAATCGAACGGTATAATCCTGTACCTATACAACGGCAAGGAAGTTATCGAGATTCAAAGTGCGGTTTTTAGTTCGACCAATCAACACCAATATTATTGTGATGGCAGCAAACTGAATCTGAATGACCCCAATGACTTCAACAAGTATAAAAGCGGACGGGTTGAGGTGAGGATATTGTATGGAACGAAAATTTGGGAGGATTAGTAAAACGAAGTTATCCCGCTATGTTGTTTCCGGAAAAACCTGGGTTTTTCCGGAAACAACGGCTTTTTGGATTTAATTTTGTTTTTTCAGGTACTTGGTGAGGATCACGATCTGCTGTCCCTCTACCCGGCCTTCGATCTGTTCCGGATTGTCTTCCACCAGACGGATGTTGCGGACTACGGTGCCCAGCTTGGCGCTGATGGAACTGCCTTTGACATCCAGGGTTTTGGTTAGCACGACCGAATCCCCGTTTTGTAGCACATTTCCGAAAGCATCCTTGTGTGCTGCGGTGGGTGCGGCCACCTCATCTGGTCCGGACCAGTCTTTTGCCCAGGCGAGCGTATCCTCATCCAGATACAGGATATCCAGGGCTTCCGAAGCCCAGCTTTCATTCTTCAGGCGGTTCAGCATCCGCCAGGACAGAACTTGTACGGCAGGGATCTCGCTCCACATGGATTCCGGAAGGAAAGTCCAGTCAGCCGGCTCCAATGCTTCCGAACCTTCGAGCTGCGGAATAAGCGATCCGCAGATCAGTACTTCGCCCGGACCATGACTCTCAGGAAGCACATTAAACACAGATAAATCGCCCTCTTTTTGGCACAATTCACATTTACCCCCGCTCCGGGCCATTAACTTTTCGTACATGCGATAAAAATTTTATTAGAAAAAAACTGAAATACAAGGTGATAACTGGGACAAACTTAGTTTTTTTGCACTTTAAATACAAATCTCCGGAAATTTATATAATTTAGTGGCTTTCCAGAACTAAACAACAAATGTAGATGCTGTTTGCGGTCTTGTCCGGACTTGTTTTTTCTATACTTCTCATACCATTTGGCCGCTACTTCCGGGGCCGGCTATCAGTGCTTGCGGGTTTACTGCCCATTGCATTATTTGTTTATTTTCTGACTTATATTCCGGAAATCTCTTCGGGGCAAACGATCCGGACTTCGGCGGCCTGGGTACCGTCCCTGGGACTCAATCTGGATTTTTACCTGGATGGTCTGGCCCTGTTGTTTGCCATGCTGATCACCGGAATCGGCTCGCTGGTATTTTTGTACGCGGCCCCCTATCTGAAAGGACACCCTTATATTGATCGGTTTTTTGCCTATCTGAGCCTGTTTATGGCTTCTATGCTGGGGCTTGTGCTTGCGGACAATATTCTGTTGCTGTTTGTTTTTTGGGAGCTCACCAGTATCAGCTCTTTTTTTCTGATCGGGTTCAATAATGATCGGGCAGATTCGAGGAAGAGTGCCCTGGTGGCATTGGGTGTCACGGGCGGCGGTGGATTTTTACTAATGGCCGGTTTGGTCCTGATGGGACATTTGAGCGGGACTTATTCCATACAGGAAATGGTCCAGTCCAACGAGTTTATAAAAAACCATGCGATGTATGGGCTGATCCTGTTTCTGGTATTTGCCGGAGCCATGACCAAATCGGCCCAGTTCCCCTTCCATTTCTGGCTTCCGGAAGCGATGAAAGCCCCTACACCGGTATCGGCCTATCTGCATTCGGCCACGATGGTCAAGGCCGGAGTGTTTCTGCTTGCGAGATTATTCCCGGTACTGGGGGGTACCGATTACTGGTCCTATCCACTGATGATCATCGGAGGGATTACCATGTTGTATGCGGCATTCCTGGCTTTATTCAGGACGGACCTGAAAAGCATTCTGGCCTATACCACCATTTCGGCATTGGGTGTCATGGTTTTCCTGATCGGAATGGGGACCAGGGAGTCCCTATTGGCTGCGACCGTATTTATTCTGGTGCACGCCCTGTACAAAGCAACGCTCTTTTTGGTGACCGGAATCATCGATCACGAGACCGGAACAAGGGATATTACCCAGTTGTCCGGTCTGCGGAAAGTCCTGTTGCCGGTGGCTGTTGCCGCATTGCTGGCGGCACTTTCCAGCGCCGGAGTCCCACTGACTTTTGGCTTTATCGGGAAAGACCTGATTTATGAAGCAACGCTCCATCAAAAAGAACTTTGGGCTACGGTGCTTACAGGATTGGCGCTGCTGACCAATGTTTTTCTGCTTTGCGGAGGTTTTATGGCGGGTATCCGCCCCTTTATGGGAAAATTGCCGGCACGTTACTCCGGCCTGCACCTGCCCCATCCGCTGATGTGGACGGCCCCCTTGTTGCTGGCTGTTTTGGGGGTAGTTTTTGGAAGTTTCCCCTCGCTGGTGGATGGCAGTCTGCTGAAACCGGCCGCCCAGGCGATTGCTGCGCAACCGATCAACAGTCCGCTCAAACTGTGGCACGGATTCAATGAGGTGTTGCTGCTCAGCGCGATTACGCTGGGAGCGGGATCAGTGCTATATTTTATTTTTAAACCAACCGAAAAGAAACAGGACTGGATTCTGGGTTTTCAACGGTTTTCCACCTATCGCCTGACCAGCAGCCTCAACCGCTATTTTCTGCGGTTATCCGCCAGGTTTACGGGGTTCTGGCACAACGGATATTTGCGCTCCTATCTGTTCCGCATCGTTGCTTTTGCCGGAGCGGTCGTTGCTTACAAATTGATTAAGATCGGCCTGATTCCGCTGGATATGGCCCG
This sequence comes from Parapedobacter defluvii, assembly GCA_040392005.1. Taxonomy (GTDB): domain Bacteria; phylum Bacteroidota; class Bacteroidia; order Sphingobacteriales; family Sphingobacteriaceae; genus DASRQK01. The sequence continues at coordinate 25,409 of JBEBWT010000007.1, read as the reverse complement.
GGTTTCCCCAGTGACAATCTATGAAATAGGCGTGTCACTTGTTATGGTGCTGGGGGTGTTCCTGACGCTGACAACCCCTTCCCGTCTGACGGCGGTCGTGGCATCCAGTGTGGTGGGCTATTGTCTCTGTTTGTTTTTTGTGTTTTACAGCGCGCCGGATCTGGCATTGACCCAGTTTACCATTGATACGCTGACCGTGGTGTTGTTTGTACTGGTCTTGTTCCGGCTCCCGTCCTTCCTCAAATTTGCCAATAACCGGGTCAAATTCAGGGATGCTATTCTCTCCGTCGGATTTGGTTTGGTGATTGCCATTTCTGCCCTGCATGTGCTGAATGAGCCGGTGAATAACGAGATCAGCTCATTTTACGGGGACAATGCGTATCGCCTGGCCAAAGGGAAGAATGTGGTCAATGTGATTCTGGTCGATTTCAGGGGATTTGATACGATGTTTGAAATTGTGGTGTTGAGTATTTCCGCCATTGGTGTATATAGTTTATTGAAATTGAGATTGAAACCATCCGATAAGGAATAGCAGAATATGAAAAGTCAGATCTTACAGACAGCGACCAAGTATATGCTTCCGATCCTGTTGCTGTTTTCTGTGTTTGTGTTGCTGAGAGGGCATTATCATCCGGGAGGCGGTTTTGTGGGCGGTCTGGTTGCGTCCATTGCCTTTGTGCTGCACAGTTTCAGTAATGGGACAGAAAGCACCCTGCGTTTGCTCAAATACCATCCCCGTGTCTTTGTACCCTTTGGGTTGCTGCTTGCAGCCGTCAGTATGTTTGCTCCCGTCTTTTTCGGCCTGCCGGTCATGACCGGTCTCTGGCTGGATGAGCCCATCCCGGTGATCGGAATGATCGGGACGGCCCTGTTTTTTGATCTGGGGGTGTATATTGTGGTCATTGGGGTGGTGCTGACTATTTTGTTTACGATAAGTCAATATAGTGATTGAGTTAGTATGGAATTAGTATTGGTATTATTGATCGGGGTATTGTACTCTGCGGGTTTCTTCCTGATCCTGCGGCGGAGTATGGTAAAACTCCTGCTTGGGATCACTTTTCTTGGGTATGGAGTGAATCTGCTGATTTTTTTACTGGGCAGGATTACCAAAGGGAAACCCCCGGTCATTGAGGAAGCGGCAAACTTTTTCACCGATATCTATGCGGACCCGATACCGCAGGCACTGATTCTGACGGCTATTGTCATCAGTTTTGGCCTGCAATCTTTTGCCATTGTTTTGCTCAAGCGGGTATATGCCCTGCTGGGCTCGGATGATTTGGACGATCTGAACACGCCAGAAGACGACGATATATGATTGAGAACCTGATAATACTGCCCGTTATTGCGCAATTGTTCATTGCCATTTTTCTGCTTATTTTCGGGCGTAGTACCGGCGTTCAGAGGGTGGTGAGCGTACTCGGCAGCCTGCTGGTTCTGATCACTGCCATCTGGTTGTTTGCCAAAGTCTGGAACGATGGTATCTATATTATGAATGCAGCGAACTGGAAGGCTCCATTCGGGATTGTTTTTGTTGCAGACGTATTCAGCAGCACGATGGTACTCCTTGCCAGCATTGCCGGATTTGCTGTTTCGGTATTTGCGACTGCGGCCGTTTCAAGACAGCGTGCACAATACGGGTTTTTTCCGGTTTTTCACTTTCTTCTGATGGGACTGAACGGAGCCTTTCTGACGGGTGATATTTTCAACCTGTATGTCTGGTTTGAGGTCATCATTATTTCCTCTTTTGTGCTCCTCACTCTGGGCGGACGGAAAGGGCAGATCGAGGGTGCCGTCAAATACATGGCCATGAATATTCTGGCTTCCATGATTTTCCTGACCGGCATCGGTATGCTGTACGGCATCACCGGCACGCTGAATATGGCGGATCTTTCCCTGAAAGTGGCGGCAGTGGAAAACCGGAATCTCATCAACCTGACCGCTGTCTTTTTCATTGTCGGTTTCGGGATCAAATCAGCAGTTTTCCCCCTGTATTTCTGGTTGCCGTCTTCCTATCATACGCCCCCTTCTGCGGTGGCGGCCATCTTTGGGGGCTTGCTGACCAAAGTAGGTATTTATGCGCTGTTCAGGGTATTTACCCTGATTTTTGTGCCGGACCCGTTTTTGAAAACCATGTTTATCGTTATCGCGGTGATGACCATTCTGACGGGGGCATTCGGAGCGGCCATCAAGCAGAATATCCGGCGGATCTTTTCTTATCTGATCGTTTGCCACATCGGTTTTATGGTGGCCGGACTCGGTCTGTTCAGTAAGGTGGCTATTATGGGCGCCATGTTTTACCTGATTCACGATATTGTGATCAAGACCAATTTGTTTCTGGTAGCCGGCGTGATCCGCAGTATCGGAGGCAGCATGTATCTGGACAAGCTGGGAGGGCTTTATGCTTCCTGGCCCAAATTGTCATTATTAATGGCGGTAGTCCTGTTTTCCCTGGTCGGGATTCCGCCCTTGTCCGGATTCTGGCCCAAATTGTATTTGTTTGAAGCCGGGTTTATGGAGGACAGCTACTTTTTTATCGGAGCGTTGATCATCGGTAGTTTTGTAACGTTGTATGCGATCGCCCGGCTCTGGGCATCCGCATTCTGGAAGGATGCTCCCGGAGAGGATCTGGATCGCAGGGCCGTGTTCGGGGTGATGGATTTTGTGAGCTGGTCCCGCTCCAAACAGGCGCTCCTGGTGTTGCCTATTGCTTTTTTGACCGGGGTATCGTTGTATATTGGCTTTGCCGCAGAGCACATTGTGTTGGTGGTGCAGCATATTGCAAATGAGATGATGGATCCTTCGCCGTATATTCAGGCGGTCTTGGGGACAAATGTTACACCATAAACTTTGACAGATCATGGTTAAACAATTTTTGATAAATCTTTTGCTGACCTTTATCTGGGTCGCGCTGACAGGGGCACTCTTTTTTGCAAACTTTATTTTTGGCTTTATCCTGGGGTTCTTTATTCTGTGGCTGATGACCCGGGACGAGCAAGATAAACGGTATTTCAACAGGGTGCCCAAGATTATCGGGTTTTTTCTTTACTTTTTGTACGAAATGATCAGGTCCAATATGCAGGTTGCCTTTGATGTGATGACCCCCCGGTTTTTTATGCAGCCGGGCATCATTGAATATCCCATGGATGCGGAGACGGACTTTGAGATCAATATGCTGGCGGCTGTGATTGCGCTGACTCCGGGCACACTGTTTATGGATGTGAGTGAGGACAGGAAATCGATTTACATTCATGTCATGTATCTGAAGGATAAGGAGAAATTTATCAGGCAGTTCAAGAATGGCAGCGAGCGCAGGTTACTGGAAATTTTAAGGTAAGAATAAGTTATTAATGGAATGAGTCTGAGTCTGTATTTTGATTATGTAATCCTGCCGATCCTTGCGGTCTCCCTGATCCTGGTGTTCGTGAGGTTGTTTCGGGGACCTGAGGTGGTGGATCGGGTGGTGGCGCTGGATTTGCTGATCACCAGCGGAGTGGGGGTGGTGGCCGTGTATAGCATCAGTACCGATCAGAATACATTTATGGATGTGGGCCTGATCCTGGCATTGATCGCGTTTTTGGGCACCATTGCTTTTTCGTATTATATTGAAAAGAAAGGAAAGGAATGACCGATATTATTATCGCGATATTGAGCACCATTGGTGCAAGCGCCATTCTGGTTGCATCCATAGGGATTCTCCGGATGCCTGATTTTTACCTGCGTTTGTCCGTAACCGTGAAAGCAGCGACTCTGGGCTGCGGTCTGCTGCTGCTGAGTGCAGCTATTTATTTCCCCCAGACTTCGGTTGCGACCAAAGCGATTGCCACGATTTTTTTTCTGATTCTGACAGCACCGGTGTCCGGACACATGATCGGGCGGGCCGCTTATTTCATTGGCACCTCTCTCTGGAAGGGGACGATCCGGGATGACCTCCGCGGCAGGTATGATTATGAAAACCACCGACTGAGGAGTAAGGGAGAGATGGAGCAGGAGGAAAATATAGAAGCGGGATTTGACCGGGATAAAGGTTCAAATCAGGATAAAGGCTCAAATAATGAGGAGGGGTTATCTTCTGCTGATTCTGCTGAAAACAACCCCTCCTGATCACTTATTGTCCCGTTTGCTTCAGTTTTTCGGCCCCGGCCAGAATCTCATCCACGATCAGCGGATCCAGCAGTGTCGTGGTATCCCCCAGATTGGAAGTTTCTCCTTCCGCAATCTTGCGGAGAATCCGCCGCATAATCTTGCCGGAACGTGTTTTGGGTAATCCGGACACAAACTGTATGATATCCGGTTTGGCGATGGCGCCAATGATCCGGCTGACTGTTTGGTTGATGTCCTGCCGGGTCAGGCCCTCATCCACATGATGCCCCGAAGCAATGACATAGGCGTAAATCCCCTGTCCCTTGACCGGATGCGGGTAGCCCACAATGGCCGATTCGACCACGTCACTATGCATATTGATGGCGTTTTCCACTTCTGCCGTGCCAATCCGGTGGCCGGACACATTCAGTACATCGTCCACCCTTCCGGTGATGCGGTAATAGCCGTTTTCATCCCTCAGGCAACCATCCCCTGTGAAATACATGTCCTCATAGGCGGCAAAATAGGTCTGGCGACACCGGTCGTGATCCCCGTACGTGGTCCGGATCATTCCTGGCCAGGGGAATTTGATGCAGAGGTTGCCGCTCACGCCGTTTCCGGCAATCTCATTGCCCTGTTCGTCCATTAATGCAGGCTGTACTCCGGGCAGGGGGAGCATGGCATAACTGGGAATGGTCGGTGTGATACCGGCGATGGGTGAGATCATAATCCCGCCATTTTCGGTTTGCCACCAGGTGTCCACAATCGGTGCCTTGCCTTTTCCTATATTGATATTATACCATTCCCAGGCCTCCCGGTTGATCGGTTCGCCCACACTGCCCAGTACCCGGATACTGCTCAGGTCCTTGCCTTCCAGGAATTGATCGCCAGCCGCCATCAGCGAACGGATTGCGGTAGGCGCCGTATAGAAAATATTGACTTTGTGCTTTTCTACGATATCCCAGAATCGCCCGGCGTCCGGCCAGGTGGGGATTCCCTCAAACATGAGAGAGGTTGCTCCCTGCGACAGGGGCCCGTAAACAATATAAGAATGTCCGGTGATCCACCCAATATCTGCCGTACAGAAATAGACGTCCCCGGGCTGGTATTGAAATACATTTGCAAAGGTATAGCCAGTATAGACCATGTATCCAGCGGTTGTATGTACGACCCCTTTTGGTTTGCCGGTCGATCCGGAGGTATAAAGTACGAACAGGGGATCTTCCGAATCCATTTCTTCGGCAGGACAGGCCGGGTTTCCCTGGGTTTCCACTTTTTTGATCTCATCCTCCCACCAGACATCCCGGCCTTTGATCATGGAGACCGGCGTGCGGCTCCGGGTGAGCACGATCACCCGCTCGACGCTGCGGCACTGCACCAGCGCATCGTCCACAATGCTTTTCAGTTCGATCACCTTCTGGCCGCGGTAGCCCCCGTCGGCCGTGATCACCAGCTTACACCCGGCATCATTGATCCGGTCGGCAATCGATTGTGCCGAAAAACCGCCGAAAACGACCGAGTGCATGGCGCCGATGCGGGCACAGGACAGGATGGCAATCACCAGTTCCGGCAACATGGGAAGGTAAATGCAGACCCGGTCTCCCTTGCGGACTCCGTTGTTTTTCAAAACATTGGAAAACTGTTCTACCTTTTCCAGCAATTGTTTGTAACTCAGTATCCGGTGGGCTTCATTGGGATCGTTCGGTTCCCAGATAATGGCCGGTTGGTCACCCAATTGATAAATGTGACGATCCAGACAGTTTTCTGTAATGTTTAGTTTTCCGCCCTCAAACCAGTTGATATCCGGCTCCTTGAAATTCCAGCGAAGCACATTATTCCATTTTCTGCGCCAGAAGAACTGGCCGGCAACGTCCGCCCAGAAGCCTTCGGGGTCCTCGACACTGCGTTTATACGTTTCCTGATAGTCTTCAAAAGACTTTACCTGTAAATCCATCAGGCTAATGTAGATACTTTTTGAGAATAAGTCAAGCGATAAAACCCGGGACAAATAAAACCGGGGATAATCTGTTAAAATTCGTTAAAGCAGGGGCGAAAAATAATATATTTCGTATTTTCGTCGGTTGGATTTTTCTATTTTTGAAATTATTCAAATAAATGGATTAAATCTGATAGTTTTGCAACAGGAAAAACAGACATATATTTGATGATGAGGTGTACTTTATTTGTGTTGATCTTTTTTATAACAGCCGTTGGCTCCGTGTCCGCACAGCAGGCAAAGGTGGTGGACAAGGTCGTGGCTACGGTGGGGGCCAATATTATCCTTCAGTCTGAAATAGAGCGGGAGTATGCTCAATATCTGGCACAGGGAAATGTACCGGATGAATCCGTCAAATGTTATATACTGCAGCAGCAACTGACCCAGAAACTGCTGGCACAGCAGGCTATTATAGACTCGATCGATGTCACTGAAAGCGAGGTGGATGACCAGATCAATAGCCGGTTGAGGTATATGTCCTCTCAGGCCGGCGGTCAGGAAAGGCTGGAAAGTTTCCTCAATCGTTCCCTTCTTCAATACAAGGAAGAAATGCGCCCCAGCATCTATGAGCAGATGAAAGCCGGTCGCATGCAGCAAAATATTGTTTCGGGCATCGATGTGACTCCTCTGGAGGTCAAAAGATATTTTCAGTCCCTGAATCAGGATAGCCTGCCTTATTTTGGCACGGAGGTGGAGGTTGGTGAAATTGTGGTCTATCCCAAAGCCAGCAGAGAGGAAAAAGAAAGCTTCCGGAAACGGGCCGAAGAGCTCAGGCAGCAGATCATAAGCGGTTCGGACTTTGGAACGGTCGCACGGCTGTATTCTCAGGATCCGGGATCGGCCCCGTTTGGCGGGGATCTGAATTTTCAGACCAGGGATGGATTTGTGAAGGAGTTTTCTGCAGTGGCTTTCAGGATGAAGCCAGGGGAGATTTCACATGTATTTGAGTCCGAATTTGGTTTTCATATTGTACAGGTGCTTGAGAGAAGGGGAGAAGAGGTACGGGCCCGGCATATTCTGATACAGATTCGTCCGCCGGCCGCCAGCCTGGAGCGAGCCAAAGCCCATATTGACAGCATTTACAATTTTGTGAAGGAAGGCAAAATGGATTTTTATACGGCGGCGACCGTATATTCAGATAATAAGGAAACCAAATTCAACGGGGGAATGCTGCTGGATCTGGAGAACCAGACAAGCCGGTCCACCGTGATCCCCATTGAGAAACTGGATGCTTCGGTCTTTACTGCGATCGACACCCTGCAACCTGGAGCATACAGCCGTCCCGCACAGTTTGCCGACCGTTCCGGTAAGACGGGCTATCGCTTTACTTACCTGAAATCCAGAACTGAACCTCACCGGGCCAATCTGGACGTGGATTTTGCTAAGATCAAAGAGGCAGCATTGCAGGACAAAATAAACCGGAAACTCAGCGAATGGTTTGAGGGCCGGAGGAAGACCACCTATATCAGCATTGCAGACGAATACAAGAGTTGTGATGACTTGAAAATATGGGTGAAAGAGTCTTCTGCGGCCACCCTGTCCAATTGAGGCTTATGGGCCCTCGCAGATCCCGCTGCTAACGTTCGGAATAAAGTTCCACAATGACCCGCCATTGATGGTCACTCTGCCGCTGCCAGACCCGGATATAGTTGTATTTTTTGGGCTGACCGTTTTGCCGGATGGAGGCTGTACCATAGGAATAGGCCATTTCCCCACTGTATGCCCTGTCCACATGTACAATTTCTGTTTCGATGTTTAGTTTTTGCGCCTCCAGAAAATCAAGGACGTCTATCTTGCCTCTGATCGGTTCGTTCCAGGGGAAATAAAACCGGACATCGTCAGCCAGAAATTCCAGAAAAGCCAGTGCATTGTCAGATTTCAGTACAGTGGCAAATAAACGATCATTGCTCTCCACCACATCTTTGCGCTGATTGAGCCGGACCTGCGAGCGGTGTTTGAGATAACCACTGCTGTCCGGTTCTATGAAAACTGCATTCGGTAGATATTCCTCTGTGTCCGGGTTGTGCTGTCCGTAATTTTCGGAAATGGCGTGCACACTGATTTTCCACAAACCCTTTCTGTCTCTTTTCCAGATGGTCAGGTATTCTCCGTGACGACGGGGTGCCCCCACCCGCTGAAAGGAAACGGGACCGGTCGTAAAACCGAATTCCATACTTTTGGCAATGCCGGAAAAGGCAGGTTCCCAGTTCATGACATCCGGTATGTTCGGCCTGTTTTTCAAAAATTTAAGCCCTGCGACCGGGTCGGGGGAAAAGAAGACGGTTTCCTCGTTTGTCATGGACAACAGGGCCTGATGGGGTGTTTCCGTTGCCGAGAGCCTGGCCAGGGTCCGGTCCGCATTGATCAGGCTGCCGACTTTGTTAGGCAATTGTGCGAAAAGGGGATTGCCACCCAAAAGGCAACCGATGAACAAGAGAACGAAAGATCTTCCAATCAGTTTTTGCTCCATAAAGTGCCTTCTTTGCTGTCTTTGACTTGTATGCCCATTTTGCCCAATTCATCACGGATGCGGTCGGAAGTTGCAAAATCCTTATTTTGCTTGGCATCATTCCTGAGCCGGAGGACCGCCTCCATCAGCTTTCCGAAATCATCATTTTCCGTATGCTCTTCCTTCAATCCAAGCACCGAAAAGACAAAAGTGTGGATCAGGGATTTCAATTGTTCCAGCTCCCCGGCAGCCACGGACATTTTGCCGTCGTAAATGCTATTGATGATCCGGACCGTATCGAAAAGTTCAGCAATCAGGACCGGACTATTAAAATCATCATTCATGGCCGCATGGAATTTTTCCTGCATCGCATCGACCCCGATAGACGGGGCATCAGCCGCTGGCACCAGTTTTTCCAGCAGGCCCACGGCATTCATCAGGCGTTTATATCCCTTGTCTGCCGCATCCAGGGCCTCATTCGAGAAATCCAGCGTACTCCGGTAGTGTGCCTGCAACATAAAAAACCGAACGGCCATCGGCGAATATCCCCGGTTCAGCAGGGGATGATCCCCGCTGAAAAGTTCCTGCGGCAGAAAACCGTTGCCCGCAGACTTGGACATACGGGTGCCATTGACCGTCAGCATATTGGTGTGCATCCAGTAGGTGGCCGGCTGGGTGTGGTTGCAGGCCTGTGACTGGGCAATCTCATTGGTATGGTGGGTAGCCGCCAGATCCATTCCGCCGCCATGTATATCAAACTCATCCCCCAGATACTTACTGCTCATGGCCGAACATTCAATATGCCAGCCCGGAAAACCGATTCCCCAGGGAGATGGCCAGCGCATAATGTGTTCCGGCTTGGCCTTGATCCACAGCGCAAAATCCAGCCGCCCCCTCTTTTCGTCCTGTCCGCCCAGTTCGCGGGTGTTGTTGAGCATATCCTCCAGCTTCCTGTTGGTCAGGATCGTATAATCATGTTCCTGGACATATTTTTCCACATCAAAATATACGGTACCGTTCACCTCATAGGCATAGCCATTTTTCAAAATCGCCTTGACCATTTCAATCTGCTCCGAAATATGTCCGGTTGCCGTTGGTTCGATGCTGGGGGGGAGGGTGTTGAAAAGCCGCAGCACTTCGTGGAATCCCAGCGTGTATTTCTGCACGATCTCCATGGGTTCCAGTTGCTCCAGCTTGGCCTTTTTTGAGAATTTGTCATCCCCCTCGTCATTATCCCCTTCCAGATGGCCGGCATCGGTGATGTTGCGCACATACCGCACCTTATAGCCCAGATGTTGCAAATAACGGAAGATCAGGTCAAAAGAAACAAAGGTCCGGCAGTTGCCCAGGTGTACATCGCTATAAACCGTGGGGCCACAGACATACATGCCCACAAAAGGGGGGTTGAGGGGTTTGAACGGCTCTTTCCTGCGGGTGAGCGTATTATATAGGACCAGGTTTGTTTCCATAATGCGAAATTACAAAATTAATGGGATATGTCGTACCTTTGCTTTGTGGAGAAGGAAGCGAAAATTTATGTGGCAGGCCACCGGGGAATGGTGGGGTCGGCCATTTTGCGAAGGCTGGAACAGCTTGGCTTCAACAACCTCGTTTTGAGGACTTCCGGAGAGCTGGATCTGCGGGATCAGCAGGCGGTACACTGGTTTTTTGAAGAGGAACAGCCGGAATACGTATTTCTCGCCGCAGCGAAAGTGGGAGGAATCGTGGCCAACGATACGTTCAGGGCCGAATTTCTGCACGACAATCTGCTGATCCAGAATAATGTGATCCATCAATCCTATGTTCATGGGGTCAAAAAGCTTCTTTTTCTGGGTTCAAGCTGTATTTATCCCAAACTGGCGCCCCAGCCACTGAAGGAAGAATACCTGCTCACCGGGCCTCTGGAACCCACCAATGAACCCTATGCCATTGCAAAAATTGCGGGGATCAAACTATGCGAGGCTTACAGGCATCAGTATGGATGCAATTTTATCTCGGTAATGCCCACCAATCTCTATGGTTACAATGATAATTATCATCCGGAATATTCCCATGTATTACCGGCACTGATCCGGAGGTTCCATCAGGCGAAAGAAAAAGGGGAGCCTTCCGTTACCATCTGGGGCAGCGGGACCCCACGAAGGGAGTTTCTATTTGCCGATGATCTGGGAGATGCCTGTGTTTTCCTGATGGAGCAGTACAATGAAGCCGGATTTATCAATGTCGGTACGGGGGAAGACCTGTCTATTGCTGAACTGGCCGAACTCGTCAGAGAAATCGTAGGCTATCAGGGAGAATTGCTTTATGACCGGACAAAACCGGACGGAACTCCCCGTAAATTAATGGATGTAAGCAAACTTCACCAACTTGGCTGGAAACACCATACCAATCTTCATGAAGGAATCCGGGAAGCCTATCGGGATTTTCTTGAAAACCACCATTCCCACCCGTCAAACGATTGAGGTTGAAGCCGCCACGGTAAAGCAAGATAGTCTATAAAAGCAGGACGGTCTAAGATGTTTCACTATCCGGTGGTACCCCAAAATCGGGGACAGTAGCTACCGGATCCTCTAACAATACTTTCGTTTTTTTCTCCTTTTTGTTGCCCCGGATGTAATCTGCCAACAATTTGATCAGCGAACCGGCCCGCTCCTGATTCATCAGGCTGCCCGCCTGTTGGGCAAAAGCCGACAAAAGAATGCGTTTGATAAACCCGGCCCGGCGCAGAAAGAGGCGATTGAGTATCGCGACTGAACCGGCACTGAAAACCCGGGACACCCAGTCACCGCCATTTTTCTTTGCTCCACTCCCGGCCAGTTCTCTGGCAAGATCCACCCCGGGAATCCAGGAGATCAGGTTGCTGATAAAATTGACCGGCTTATCCAGGGTTTGTTTAAGGGCAGCATATTGATCTGCAAGATACGCTTCCTGCTCCCGGGCCTGGACTTTGAGCCGGGCGATCTCCAGACGAAGCTCGTCAATATTTTTAATTTTGAGTTCCTTCTTCATCTTGATCTTCGTCTGTGTCGTCATACCATTTCTCCAAAAAGCGCTTGATCGAAAGATTCATCAGATAATACTCCAACCGGGGTTCAAACAGGATAATCAACAGGATCAGCAGGACGAATATACCTCCGGTCACCAGAAAACCCAATGCCATGCTGCCCAGCACCTCACTTAGATAAAACCCCAGGGCAAGGCTGAAAAAAAAGACAACAAATATGGCGAACACACTCTTCACGATGTCCACCAACAAGCTGGCGATCAGGCGGGATGACCGTTCGGTCAGCTTCAACTGAAACAGTTTCATCCGGGTATCAATATATTCCCGGGTTTTTTTGAAACTCCCGCTCAGCGAGAATTTTGTGTCTTTTTTTTCCATTACCGCACCGTTCAGTTACGCGTGTTCTTCGATTGCTTCTTCCAAACTACTCTCCGCCTTGCTCAATTTGGACTTGACGGTAGAGATCAGCTTATCAGCAAGCGCGCCTACATTATTCAGTTGTTCCGAGGACCGTTCCTTGATCGCCTCTCCCAAATCTTTCAGGGACTCGTTTACTTTTTCTCTGGTTTCGGAACCTTTTTCCGGAGCAAATAAAATTCCCAATGCTGCACCAGCGGCCAATCCTGCCAGCAATGCTGCTACTACTTTTGCGTTGTCACTCATGATTTATTCGTTTTGAAAAATATAAATATACTAATTTTTAATCAAGTATTATAACCTGATAAAGCAAATCCTTTGCCAAAAACCGGATTACTTCAAACGGTATCTCAACTGATCCCAACGGGATATACGGGAAACCGTGTCAGAGGCAATGAAAATCAGCTTTTTTATTGGGCCTGCCTGAGCGCCTCTTCTTTCATTTTGTCATTTGCCACAATGACGATTTCCACCCGGCGGTTTTCTGCCCGGCCTGTTTCGGTCTCATTGTCTGCAATCGGTTCGTGAAAGCTTTTTCCCTGTGTTTTCATGCGGGCACCTGCCAGACCCTGGGATACCGCATAATTTTTGACAGCCAGTGCCCGTCTTTCAGAAAGACCCTGGTTGTATTGGTCTGTCCCCCGGCTGTCGGTATGTCCGATCACTAAAATTTCCGTGTCCGGATTCTCGTTCAGCGAAACAACCAGATTTTTGATATTTTGCTGTGCGGCGGTTTTCAGGTCCGTTTTGTCAAAATCAAACAGAATACCCGAGTCAAATTTGACCAGAATAGCCTCATCCGTACGGATCACTTCCGCTCCGGCCACTGTTTCTTCGATCTGTTTGGCCTGTTTGTCCATTTTGTTTCCGATCAGACCACCGGCAACCCCACCGATTGCCGCGCCGGCAATCGCTCCTACTGCTGTATTCCCGGCTTTATTTCCGATGATGGCACCCAGTGTCCCGCCGGCTACTGTGCCCACGGCCGCTCCCTTTTGGGTATTGTTCATGGATTGAACGGCTCCACAGCCACTTAAAAGTAAAGCTGAAGTGGCAACCACCAATCCCAATCCTGCAATTTTTCTGTTTACTATCATAATCATATCATTTTTGTTATATGTGAAAGAAATGCAAACGGAATGCCAAAAAACGTTTTCGCAAGCAGTTAAATACCCAACCCCTTCTGTTAAAAAGTGTTAAACCACAGATATTGCGGTTCAGCTTATGTATTTTTGTGAGTATTGCTGTGGTGCAGGGTAATAAGTATTGCTGTGGTGCAGGGGAAATGAGGTCAAAGAAATGAACAGGAAAAGTATCAGTGTGATTATCGGGCTGATGACCATCGCCTTACTGGGCGTGATGGCCATGCAGTATTTTTTTATCCGGCAATCGTATATACAACAATCCCAACTATTTGATGAATCGGTCAAGGCGGCTCTCAGTGCCGTTGCGGCCAAAGCCGAAAAAAAGGAAGTCCTGGAATTTTCCCGTTTTATCCAGCAGCGGAACCAAAGACGGATGGAGCGTGAGCAGAATCTGGAAAGGCAGATCCGCCTGCAGGAAGAACTGGATCAGGTGCGCCGCCAATTGATGGTCAAACAACAGGAATACAAGCATCAGGAAGAAAATGTGCTGATGGTGTATCCTCATGCGGTCCTGCTGGATAATGCGTTTTTTGAGACCTATATTAATAATCCCCAGAACAATCACCTGGTTTCTGTTGATCTGGGATCGCAGCACCTGAGTGGACAGAACAATCTGTTCCGGGAAAATTATATCGAAGTCAGTGCATCGAAGGCCCTACCCCTGGTGGCCCCAAAAGATGATAGCGTACGCTTTCTGTTGCTGATGGACATCAATCCCCTGACCAAACAATCCATTAATAATATTATCGCCTTACCGCCCCGGACAGATCAGGCACTGGAAAGTAAGCTCCACCAACTGGAAAAAGAAGTTAAGCTCTTTCAGGCACATTCACTGAGCGATACGATCGCCATTCTCGGGGGAAAAAACCCGCAGTTGATCGAGGATTTCGCCATTAGCGTGGAATTGTCCAAAAGGCCTCTGAATCAGCGGCTGGATTTTGGCTTTATCAAGTCCGAGATGGAAGCTGAGCTGGAGATCCGGGACATCAGGACTCCTTTTCAACTGGAACTCCGCAGCGATAACGATATTTTGTACAGCTTTGCCAATCAGGATAGTCAGAATCCCTTCAGGGGAGCATCCTATTCTACACCCTTATTCCGGGGCGACCTGAACCATTCAATGGGTTATATGACCATTTATTTTCCCAACAAGCATCAGGAATTGCTGAGCAATGTGGCGGTCATGCTGGGTTCCTCCGTTGCCTTGCTGCTGGTGCTGGTCAGCGCCTTTACCTTTACCATCCTTACCATTCTCCGGCAGAAAAAAGTTTCCGAGATGAAAACCGATTTTATCAACAATATGACCCATGAGTTCAAAACGCCGGTGGCCACCATTATGATCGCAAGCGAAACCCTGATGGATCCGGACGTGACAGAGGATAAAAAAAGGGTATCTAAACTGGCGGGGATTATATACGATGAAAATGTGCGGCTTGGCAATCATATCGAGCGGGTACTCAATATCGCCCGCATTGAAAAGGAAAATCTGAAGCTGGCACAAGAGGAAGTAGAGGTCAATGCCATGATCCGGGGAGTGACGGACAGCATGCAGTTGCAGTTTCAGAAATACGGTGCTGTGCTCGAACTGGACCTGCAGGCAGAGCGGCCGGCCATCATCGGCGACGAACTCCACCTGTCGAATGTCATTTTCAATTTGTTGGACAATGCATTGAAGTACGGCAGTACGGATCCGAAAATCCGGGTTGCCACCCAAAATTTGGATGAGACTATTAGCATTACGGTAGAGGACAACGGAATCGGAATGGGCAGGGACCAGCTTTCCAAAATATTTGACCAGTTTTATCGGGTGCCTACCGGAAACCTGCATGATGTCAAGGGATTCGGCCTGGGACTGAGTTATGTTTCGGATATTGTCAAACGCCTGCGGGGCAAGGTGTCGGTAAAAAGCGAAAAAGGAAAGGGCACTATCTTTGAGGTTGTATTGCCATTGAAAAGAAAGACGGACTGAGTGCCGGAAACAGCAATGACTGACCAGAAAATTCAAACGGGATTGATTGACCAGATAAATAAACCATGCAAAAAATATTATTAGCAGAAGACGACCCCAATCTGGGAGAAATCTTGAAAGATTATCTTGAACTAAAGGGCAAATTTGATGTGACGCTTTGCAAAGACGGGGAAGAAGCGCTCCGGGCCTTTAACCGCGAGTCCTTTGACCTCTGTATTCTGGACGTGATGATGCCCAAGAAAGACGGGTTTACCCTCGGCAGGGAAATCAGGGAGCTGAACCCCGATATTCCGATTGTTTTTGCCACGGCCAAAGGGATGATGGAGGATAAAACCGAAGCTTTCGGCCTGGGGGGAGACGATTACGTGACCAAGCCATTCCGGGTGGAAGAATTGCTGCTCAGGATCAATGCGCTGCTCAAAAGGGCCAGCCGGGAAAAAACCAGTGAGGAGGAGCTGCCCGCCAACTTTAAAATCGGCCGCTATACCTTTGACTATAACGCCCAACTGATCAGTATCGACGGAAAGCAGCAGAAATTATCGACCAAAGAAGCCGAATTGCTCCGGCTGCTGTGCCTGAATATGAATGAGGTCCTGACCCGGGAGACGGCCCTGCTGCAGATCTGGCATGATGATAATTATTTCAATGGGCGCAGCATGGATGTTTTTCTGAGCAAGCTGCGCAAATACCTCAAAGAAGATCCGGAAGTCGAGATCGTCAATGTGCACGGCAAAGGGTACAAGCTGCTGGCGGGCTGATCTGCCGGGGCTTTATGCTTTGGTTTTTTATCTGTAAATTTGCGGGGCATGAGCATGACTGATTTAGATCCCCAACAATACATTATTATAAAAGGAGCCCGGGTACACAACCTTAAAAACCTGGACCTGGCCATACCCAAAAACAAGCTGATTGTGGTCACCGGGATGTCCGGGTCGGGCAAATCCTCCCTTGCCTTTGACACCCTCTTTGCCGAGGGACAGCGCAGGTATGTGGAGAGCCTTTCTGCCTATGCCCGACAGTTTCTTGGGCGGATGAACAAGCCGGAGGTTGATTATATCAAGGGGATTGCCCCGGCCATTGCCATCGAACAGAAGGTGATCACCAGCAATCCGCGTTCTACGGTGGGGACCTCCACCGAGATCTACGACTACCTGAAGCTTTTATTTGCCCGGATCGGGCGTACCTATTCCCCGGTTTCCGGTCAGGAAGTGACCAGAGAAACGGTGGCTTCGGTGGTGGATCAGGCGCTGCAATTTCCACCGGATACGGTGATCAATGTGTTGTGTCCCCTGCCGGTCAATCCAAACCGTTCTCTTTTTGAGGAGCTGACCGTTTTGCTGCAAAAAGGCTTTGTGAGAGTGAAATATCAAGGATCCTATGTCAAGATCGAGACGCTGGCCGGGCAACTTTCGTCCGAAGCAGGGGGGGTGCCGGCAGAACGGGTTTCATCGGCAGGTTCTCCGGCGGGACAGCAGAAGCGGCCGGCACAGGAAAATGAAGTGCAGATCGTGATCGACCGGGTTCGGCTTGATGCAGAAGAAGAGACGGCACACCGCCTGGCCGATTCTGTACAGACAGCCTTTTTTGAGGGAAGGGGCGATTGTTTCCTGGAAGTGGAGGGCGTTTCCCGACATTTTTCGGATCGATTTGAGCTGGATGGAATCCCCTTTGAAGAACCCAGCCCCAATTTTTTCTCTTTCAACAATCCCTATGGTGCCTGTCGCCGCTGCGAGGGGTACGGCAAGGTGATCGGAATAGACCCGGATCTGGTGATCCCGGACAAGAGCCGCTCGGTCTATGATGGGGCCATTGCTCCCTGGCGGGGAGAAAAAATGGGGGAATGGTTGCAGAAACTTGTGAAAAACTCACTTAAATTTGATTTTCCGATTCACCGGTCTTACAGTGACCTGACGCCAGAGCAGCAGGAGTTATTGTGGACCGGCAATGAATATTTCAAAGGGATCAACGATTTCTTTGAGGATCTGGAGCAGCATACCTATAAAATCCAGTACCGGGTGATGCTGTCCAGGTACCGTGGCAAGACCACTTGTCCGGATTGCCGGGGCACGAGGTTGAGGCTGGATGCGGCTTATGTCCGCATCAACGGCAGATCCATCTCGGATGTGGTGCTGATGCCATTGGATGAGGCCCTTGCATTCTTTGAGGGGCTGGAACTTGAAGCCCATGAGCAGGCCATTGCCAGCCGGGTGCTGGCGGAGATTGTGACCAGGCTGCACTTTTTGACCGATGTGGGTCTTTCCTACCTGACACTCAACCGGCTTTCCAATACGCTTTCCGGGGGCGAATCCCAGCGGATCAACCTGGCCTCCTCGCTAGGAAGCTCCCTGGTAGGATCTATTTATGTGCTTGACGAACCGAGTATCGGACTCCATCCCCGGGACACGCAGCGGTTGATCGGTGTGCTGAAAGCCCTGCGGGATGTGGGCAATACGGTGGTGGTGGTCGAGCATGAACAGGAAATGATGGAGGCTGCGGATTATCTGATCGATATAGGCCCGGAGGCCGGAATAAACGGAGGCGAATTGGTGTTCCAGGGCAATTTTGAAGAAATACTGGCCGACGGGAACAGCCTGACCGGCAAATATCTGAGCGGCCGGGAATTTATTCCTGTGCCGGCTTCGAGACGGAAATGGAGGGATTCGGTTGTGGTCAATGGCGCCCGGGAGAACAATCTGAAAAACATCAATGTCCGGTTCCCGCTGCATGTATTTACGGTGGTGACCGGGGTTTCGGGCTCCGGAAAGACCTCATTGGTCAAGCGCATCCTGTATCCGGCCCTTCAAAAAGCCATTGGCAATTATTCCGGGGAGCAGACCGGTCTGTATGATTCCCTGACGGGGGATATTTCCCAGATCGAACAGGTCGAAATGGTTGATCAGAACCCGATCGGGCGTTCGTCCCGCTCCAATCCCGTCACCTACGTCAAGGCCTGGGACGAAATCCGCAATTTGTTCAGCTCCCAGCCCTCGGCGAAAGCCTCCGGACTGAAACCGTCTGCTTTTTCCTTCAATGTGGAGGGCGGGCGATGCGATGTTTGTCAGGGGGACGGGGAAGTCAAGATCGAGATGCAGTTTATGGCGGACATTGTGCTGACCTGTGAGGCTTGCGGGGGCAAGCGCTTCAAACAGCATGTGCTGGACGTCACCTGGAAAGGCAAAAACGTGTCGGAAATCCTGGAAATGAGTATAGATGAAGCTATCACCTTTTTTGAAGACCAGCCCCGGATTCTGGTCCGACTGATGCCATTATCTGCGGTAGGGCTGGGTTATATCAAGCTGGGCCAGTCGTCCAGCACCCTTTCCGGTGGAGAGGCCCAGCGGATCAAACTTGCTTCTTTCCTGATCAAGGGGAACAATAACAAAAAAACCTTGTTCATCTTTGATGAACCCACCACCGGGCTCCATTTCCATGACATCAAGAAACTACTGGCTTCTTTTGATGCGCTGCTTGCCCAGGGCAATAGTATTCTGGTGATCGAACACAATATGGAGATGATCAAGAGTGCCGACTGGGTGATCGACATCGGTCCGGAAGGAGGTGATAAGGGAGGCAGTCTTGTTTTTGAAGGTACGCCGGAGGATCTGGTCAGTCACCAGGAGTCATATACCGGAGCGTTTTTGGGAAGCCACCTCCATCCGCAAGCCCAAAGCACTGAATAGCCGGGGGTTGTTTAAATTTGAGGCTTATGAAGTATCTGCGCCTGTTGCTTTTTCCTTTTTCCCTGATTTACGGAGCCGTGGTATGGTGCCGCAACCGCCTGTATGACCGGGGATGGCTGCGGCAGACAGGCTTTGATGAGCCTGTGATCGTGGTGGGTAATCTGGAGGTGGGGGGTACTGGAAAAAGCCCGATGACCGAATATCTGATCCGGTTATTGAAAGACCGATACCGGCTGGCCACGCTGAGCCGGGGCTATGGCCGCAGGACGAAGGGTTTTCTGGAAGTTGCCGCAACGATGGATGCCCGGGACGTGGGGGATGAACCCCTGCAATTCAAGCAGAAGTTTCCGGATATCACGGTGGCGGTGGCGGAAGACCGGGTGGCGGGTGTCAGGCTCTTGCGGGAAGGATATAACCTGCGAGAAAGACACGATCAGCGAGAGGGACATGAATTGTTTCTGCTCGACGATGCTTATCAGCACCGGGCGCTGAAACCCGGTTTTAGTGTGCTGCTGTTTGACTATCATCGGCTGGACGCCCCCCCTTTTCTGCTGCCAGCTGGAAATCTCCGGGATCAGCTTCGGGAAAGACGGAGAGCGAATATCATGGTGGTGACCAAGTGCCCGGCAGATCTTGGCCAGGAAGTCAAACGGGCCATCCGGAAGCGTCTGGAAGTTCCCGGCAAGAACATCCCGGTCTTTTTTGCCGGCATTGATTATGGAGAGCCGATCCCCTATTTTCCGGATGCCCGGACGCTTTCAGGACCTTTCCCGGCGGGATTTTCGCTGGATCGGGTGCAGCAGGCCCTCATCGTCACCGGGATCGCGCGTCCGACCCCCTTTGTGGAGTATGTCAAAACAAGGATCCCGGAAGTTGCCCACCTCGCCTTCCCGGACCACCATCCTTTTTCCACCACCGATCTCCACCTGATCGGCCGCCGATTCGGGGCTCTGAAAGCAGAAGCAGGACAGAAAATCATATTGACCACAGAAAAAGACAGGATGCGCCTGATGGCCGGAGAATTCACCACCCAAATGAGAGAATGGCCTATTTATTACATTCCGATTCGCATGACCTTTCAGGAGGATGACGGATCGGCTTTTGATCGGCAGGTACTGGATTACTGCCGGCTCGCCCCAAACAACAGGTAGGGCAAATCCAGGCGATCCTTTATTACCCCTATTACCCTCATTACCCCCTTTTATCCGCTGCTAATTATCCGCCGCTAAAACTGACCCGTACTCAACATGACCAGGGTACAGGCCTCGACCGCTTCGATCCCGGCCTCCCGGGCCAGCGCGGCCAATTCCGGGTTTTCCGTTCCCGGATTAAAAATCAAACGCCGGGGCTTGAGAGCCAGTATATATTGATAGTATTGCGGTTGCAGCCGGGGGCCAATATAAAGGGTGACGGTATCGATTCCTTCCGCAGGGGAGCCGGCCGGCAATATGGGCGCTCCCGCCACCTCACCTTCCCGGAGCCCGATATTGACGATTGGGTGTCCGGCATTGGTCAGCCGGTGTGCCGCTTTATATGAATAGCGTTCCGGGTTCGTACTGGCTCCCAGAATCAATGTTTTTTTCTTTTCCATTTCGATGTCAAGATACGAATTAATTTCCACCCATATATTCCCCCCTATTGGAATAAGCGGCCTGCCGGACCACCGGCATATCCAGGATTTCGTACAACCGGTCCAGATGGAGCAGGCTGTTGTTGGCCATATTTGAAAGCAGCACAATGGTGATGTCGTTTTCCAGATCCCGCACATACAGATTCCGGAACCCGTGCCACCAGCCGGCATGATACACGATTTTATGACCCCGGGAATCAAAGACCCGCCATCCCAGGCCGTAACTGAAAATGCCCTTGTCCGGCTTGCTGTATCCGTGATAGGCAGAGTCCAGCGTTTCCGGCCGGAGCAGGCGCCCTTCGTTCAATGCCCGGTCAAATAAAAATAAGTCCTGTACGCTGCTGTAAATCCCTTTGTCACCCACCGGGCCATCCAGAAAATTCTGTACGACCGACCGGCGCCAGATCTTGTCGTGGCCGATGACATGCGTAGGAATTTTATCATAGACCGCTGTGGAATAGACCGCTGTGTTTTTCATTCCGGCAGGTTTAAAAATATTTTCCTGCATGAATACGGCAAAATCCTGTCCGCTTACTTTTTCGATAATAGCGGCCAGCAACATATAATTGGTATTGTTATAGAAAAACCGCCCGTCCGGCACTCCATATCTGGGAGGTTTGTGCTCGACCAGCAAGCTGACCGCATCCCTGTTGCTCAGCCCCGTGGACTTGTTCTGCCAGATTTCATCCAGCATATAGATATAGTTCGGCAAACCGGAACGGTGGGTCAGCAACTGCCTCACCGTCACTCCGGGATAAGGAAAATCCGGAAAAAAATCAGTGATTTCCTGCTCCAGGTCGAGCCTGCCCGATTCCCACAATTTCAGCACAGCAGTCGCGGTCAGGGGCTTGGAAACTGAAGCCAGTTCAAACTGGGAATTGATGCGGAGACTGTCCCGCATGAGGTGGTTGGCCCAGCCCAGGTTATTTTGATAGATGATCTTTCCTTTCTTGGCGATCAGTACATTTCCGTTGAAGCCTGATCGCTGGTGCAGGCGGGACATGTATTCGTCGATTTCAGGATTTGCCCGGTTCTCGTCATATAATAAAGTAAGACTGTCTTTTTCTGCCTGCTGCAGGGCCTTTTTTTTAGTGGAACTTTCCTTACTGGTAAAACTGCAGGAAGATGGCCCGAAAATCAAAAGGACAAACCCCAAAAAACCGATAACAATACTATATGCGGATCTTCTCAAAACATTAAAAATAGGTATGCTAACAAACAAATCTAAGAATTTCCTTTTTTTAAAACAAAAGTTGTAAGTTTGGTGTTATGATTGTTGCACAAGAGATCTGCAACAACAGATACCAATGATCCATTAACCTTAATTATGAATGCTATGAGGTTTATTATCAACACGCTGCTTACAGGATTGGCCGTATTCCTGGCAGCACTGATTCTTCCCGACACTGCCGTACAGGTGGCAAGTTTTGGCTGGGCCATTCTGGCCGGCCTGCTGATCGGTTTTGTAAACGCTACCCTGGGCAGTATTCTCCGGGTGTTTACTTTTCCGCTCAATATCCTGACACTGGGGCTGATGTCCTTTATTATCACGGTATTGATGGTAATGTTTACCAGTTGGCTGATGGGTGGGCGGTTTCACGTGAGCGGATTCTGGTGGGCAGCGTTATTTGCTCTGATTGTCGCCGGGATTGAGATGATTTTGAGCGGAATTTTTGGCACAAAGAAATCGGATTGATGCCCGTTTGGATTGGGATCAATAATGTATCTTTGTACCCATGACAAAAGAACAAGTACAAGACTTGAGGGATCGTGTGACTTCCCTGAGGAGGTATCTTTGACATCGATACCCGCAAAAAAGAAATAGCAGAAGAGCAGGAACTGACCCTCCAGCCAGGTTTTTGGGATGACTCCAAAGCCGCTGAAAGTATATTGCACTCCATCAAGGCCAAAAAAGTCTGGACAGAAGAATATGACCGGGTGGCTGATGCGGTAGAGGATTTGGGGGTAATGTACGAGTTTTTACATGCCGGAGATGCAACCGAGGCAGAAGCAAAGCAGGAATACGAGCGCTCACTGAGACTGGTGGAGGAGTTGGAATTCAAGAATATGCTCAGTGCCAAGGAAGATCAGTTGGATGCGGTGCTGCAGATCACTTCCGGGGCCGGTGGTACGGAAAGCTGTGACTGGGCGAGTATGCTGATGCGCATGTATATTATGTGGGGGGAAAATAATGGCTATAAGGTCATTGAGCAGGATTACCAGGAAGGGGATGTAGCCGGGATCAAAACGGTCACCTTGCAGATTTCGGGGGATTTTGCCTATGGGTACCTGAAGGGGGAGAATGGAGTCCACCGTCTGGTGCGGATTTCTCCCTTTGATTCCAATGCCAAGCGGCACACTTCTTTTGCTTCCGTCTATGTATATCCGCTGGTCGATAACAATATTGAAATTGAGGTCAAGGATTCGGAAATTGAATGGGACACCTTTCGCGCAGGAGGTGCCGGAGGACAGAATGTCAATAAAGTAGAAACCGCCGTCCGCCTGCACCACAAACCCAGTGGCATCATTATCAAGAACCAGGAATCTCGTTCGCAATTGCAGAATAAGGAAAATGCACTCCGCTTGCTGAAATCCCAATTGTACGAGATCGAGATGCGCAAAAGGCAGGAGGCCACGGCAGCAATAGAAGGAAACAAGAAAAAAATCGAGTGGGGATCACAAATCCGGAATTATGTGCTGCACCCCTACAAGCTGGTGAAAGACCTGCGCACCGACATCGAAACTTCAAACACCCAGGCGGTACTGGATGGGGAGATCGATGAATTCCTCAAAGGCTATCTGATGGAGTTTGGGGGTTAAAACTCATTCTTCCACATCATGCTCTCGACTGGCCGGGTAGTTTTCTGGTTGTATTTTGCGTTGCCTTTGGTATTATAAAAGGTCTCGATATCACCTTCCACTGCAAAGTAAATTAATTGGCCAATAGGCATTCCAGGATATATCCGTACTGGTTGGGCAACGGATATTTCCAGTGTCCAGGTATTGCAGAAGCCGACATCGCCTTTGCCGGCAGTGGCATGGATGTCGATCCCCAGCCGGCCGGTACTGGATTTTCCTTCCAGGAAAGGCACGTGGTTGTGGGTTTCGGTATATTCAAGCGTGACCCCCAGATAGAGGGTATTTGGCTCGAGTACAAAACCTTCTTTCGGAATCTGAAAATGGATGATCTCGTTATGCTTTTTGGCATCCAGCACCCGATCCTTGTAGGTGGCCAGGTATTTGCCCAGGTGCACATCATACGAATTGGTCCCCAGGTTTTCCCGGTCGAAAGGCTCGATCACAATACTGCCTTTTTCGATTTCTTCCAATATCCTTTTGTCTGATAAGATCATGTTTAATTGTTCGAAAATATAACTTCGTCAATAATCGGAAAAATAATGCGATTGTCCATACGCTCCGACCGCATTTTTATCAAAAATGAGTAAGTTTGCGTTTATGGGACTGGTTTATCTCCGTGAATTGAACAATCAAGTGCGTTTTGCGATCTGGAGGGTCGAAGAGGATGCAAAGGATATGATCGGACGTCTGCAATTGGATGACCGGGAACGTGCGGTGCTGGCCTCGCTCAACAAGGGCAAACGTACACTGCACTGGCTGGCCACCCGGGTGCTGCTGCGCTATATGCTGGATACCCCCGGCTACATTGATTGTCCTTCGGACCGGAATGGAAAACCCTATCTGGCCAACTTTCCCCAGCAGATTTCGCTGACCCATTCTTTCGATTATGTGGCAGTGATCCTGAGTGATCATGGAGAAGTCGGGATCGATCTGGAGTTGGTGAGTCCCAAGATCCTGCGGATTGCCGGTAAATTTATGAAAGATGAAGAGCTGGAATTTATGGAGGGTTTGGATGAAGAAAGCCGAACAAACCATCTTTACGCTTGCTGGTGTGCCAAAGAAGCCGTTTATAAACTACAAGGCAACCGGGGCGTTTCTTTCAAGGACAATATGACCATCCGTCCCTTCCGGTTTCAGGATCAGGGTGTGCTGGAGCTGACCCTGAGCTCAGAGCGGCGAAATGAAACCTTTAAGGTTCACTATGAACGCTTTCTGGAGTATATGCTGGGTTATGTGGCGGAGAACTAATTATTTTCGGATCGTCATCCTGTCCAGCTCATTCCCCGCTTTATCATAAGCCGTATAATGTAGTGTGTTTCCATTGATCTGGAAGCGCTGAAACAGATTGCCCTGCTCCACCCTTCTGGTCACAAAGGGTTGGCGTATTTTGGCTTCCCTGCCGGCACTGGTCCCTACCGACATCAGGTAGGTCACGCCCAGCGGATCCACCCGGCCCGCTTTCAGGGGTTGGGTGCGCATATAATAATGGAAATGTCCGCTCATGACCATGTCCACCCCGTACTCTTCCAGCAGAGGACTCCAGCTTTCCACAATTTCCGGATAAGGTTCCACCTCGTTATACGGAGGAAAATGCACCACTAAGAATTTCCAGACGGCATTGGAGGAAGCCAGTTGTGTGCGTATCCATTCCTGCTGATCGGGTACCGGGATACTGGCTGCATCCATCATCAGAAATAAAGCATTCTCATAGCGGAATGAATAGGTCAGGCCGGGCGGATAGCCCGCGGGGCCGTTGGCCGGATAGGCCAGCAATTGCTGGAACATCCAGGCACCCAGGCCATCCTGGCTGTCATGGTTGCCCGGGACGGCCATCAGGGGAGCATGCCCGAAGGCAGTCCCGGAATAATGGAAAAACAGATCCCAGTCATCCCTGTGCAGGCCAGTATTGACCAGATCTCCGGAATGCAGGTAAAATGCGGTTTCGGGGAAACGCTGATCGGCATATTGGATCGTCTCTCCCCAGCCGGCATCATTGTGCGTATCTCCAAACCAGATGAACTCAAATCCCCCCGCAGTGGCAGGGTTCGGCGCTTGACCATGACTCGTTGCAGTGCCGGTATGCGCTGTATTGCCCGGGTCTGCTGCCGTTGTAAATGAGGAACTGGCCGATCGCGCACCATTGCTACCCTCCACATAATAGCCGTATCGTACTCCCGGCT
>JBEBWT010000006.1:0-82834 GCA_040392005.1 Parapedobacter defluvii | reverse complement strand
CCCAAAATGAAGCTATTCGCTTTGCTCGATCCCTGCGGGATTGGCTGCGGCCCACTGGTCCCGCACTCCCAGCCGCTTCTCCCTGCGGGATTGGCTGCGTCGCGCATCCCCAAACACATACCTGCAGCCATCCCCGAGGGGGGAGTGTCAAGTAATAGCAAGCTTTTCGCTTCGCTCATTTTTGCGTTTTAGACTTGCTCGCCTAAGCAAGCTTAGCTCGCTGCCTAAAACGCAAAAACCCGACTTTCGTCGGGCTTGCTATTACTTGCGGAGAGGGCGGGATTCGAACCCGCGGTACCGTTTCCAGTACGACAGTTTAGCAAACTGTTCCTTTCGGCCACTCAGGCACCTCTCCGTACGGGATTGCAAACCTAATACAAAAAAATGATATTTAAAAAAATAATGGTCAAAATTTGGACAGCTAAAAAGAACTGTTTGGCTATCAGTTGGAAGTCCGATACTCACCCCTTTTTGACATCATAATCAATCCGGACATGATAGATACTTTTGAGCATGTCTTTGAAGATATCCGTGATCTCGGTGATGTCACGCAGGGTGATATTGCTCCGGATGAGCTGTCTTTGGCTCATTTTGGATTCGATGATCTTGTCCACCAGGTTGTTGAGGCTTTCGGCAGTGGGTTCTTTGAGGCTGCGGGAGGCGGCTTCTACGGAGTCTGCGAGCATCAGCACGGCGGTCTCCCGGGAGAAGGGGATGGGGCCAGGGTAGCGGAATACGTTTTCATCAACGAATTTTTCGGGGTAGGTGGTCAGGAAGGATTGGTAAAAATATTCGACCCGTGTGGTACCGTGATGAGTGCGGATGAAGTCGATCAGGACTTCGGGGAGCTGGTGTTTTTTGGCCAGTTCTACGCCTTTGGTCACATGGGAGACAATGAGTTTGGCACTTTGTTCAAAGGACAGCCCGTCATGGGGGTTGTAGCCTTTGGTCTGGTTTTCAATAAAGAATTGGGGGTTGAATATTTTGCCGATGTCGTGGTACAGGGCACCGGCCCGCACCAGCAGCGCATTCCCACCGATTTTGTAAATGGCGGCTTCGGCCAGATTGGCTACTTGCAGGGAGTGTTGGAAAGTACCCGGGGCCTTGAACGATAGTTCCCGCAGGATTTGGGCGTTGGTATTGGACAACTCCAGCAGGGTGACGTCGGATACGATGCCAAATACCCGCTCAAAGGCGTAGATGAGCGGATAAGCGAGCAGAGTGAGCAGTACGCTGAATATAAAGGGGGAGATGGTATTCCAATTGACACTGTCAAATTGGCCTTCCCGCATCAGGACGATGGCCAGATAGGCCAGCAGGTAAGTGGTCAGGATAATGACAGAGGAGGTCAGAAATTGTGCACGCTTGGTGAGAGTCTTGACGCTATAAATGGCCACCATGCCCGTGGTGAGTTGCAGAAACACAAATTCAAAACTGTTGGGCACGAAGAATGCGGCCAGCAGGATCATCAGCAAGTGGATGTACAGGGCCAAACGGGTATCAAACAGAATCCGGATAATGATCGGGACGATGCAGTAGGGAATGTAATATAGACTGGGTATGCCAATATAGACTGACCAGGACAGCGTGACCAGCATGGAGGTGATCACGATCAGGATCAGAAAGACCAGCCGGTTGTTGCGGTAGATATCCTTCCTGAACATATATATAAAGATGAACAGCAGGGATACCACCAGTGCTACAATCAATAATTGCCCCAGGACGACCAGGTTCCGATTGCCCCCGATCCGGGATTCTTCCTCATAAACCTTCCGGAGGGATTCGATCTTTTGATAGATGTCGGCATTGATGGTGGTACCGGAGGCGATGATCAATTCCCCCCGCTGCACCATGCCTTTGGTGGTGGACAGGGAGGAGAGTGCGTCTTGCTCCAGTCGGGTGGTCAGGGCTTCATTGTAAATATAATTGAGCTGAATGTAATCTTTCAGGGTATTGGCCAGCCACTGGTGTTCGGTGATGGCCCGTTGGTTGGCCAATGCCTGCCCGGCAAATTCCCAGGCTTTTTCGATGGTCAGGACATTGACACTGTTGAGCTGGCGGGAGACATTGCCTTCCAGGAGAGTAAAATTGTAGTCTGTCCGATCCTGTTGGAACCTGTTGTTGAGGGACATAACCCCCCTGTTATAGATGGATTCCAGTACAGATATGCCCGCTTTTTTATAGACATCCTCGTTCGCGGTCAGGGTATCCATGCCTCCGGCCCGCCATTTTTCCTGAAATTCACTTTCAAAACGGGAAATGCTTTGCTCCCGGATATGTGTGGCATGATCATAGACCGGCAGGATGGTGGCCATCATGTTGCCCCGGTCCCGTTCCAGCTCGGCCTGGGTCTTGAGGATCGCAAAATTGTAGGGGGAGATCAAGTTTTCGTGCATCCATATCTTGCCCTTTTCAAATTCATAGCGGAAACGGGGTTGTTTAGGCAGGAAAACAGTGATGATCAGAATGCTGCACAACACCATGGCATACTTGAGCACGAGATGTTTCCTGCTCTGCGGATGCAATTGATGTTTGATCGTGACTCTTTCCGGCATTCTGGTTTCAAACGTACTAAGAAAAATTGATTCTTCGAAAATTAGTGCTTAATGATTTGATAATCTGCCGTTAAATCTCTAATAGCATGGGCTGCTTATCTTGCTTACCGAATGTAGGCAGTAAGAAGTTAAGAAGATGAATAAATCAAGTATTGAGATTACCGATCAGGCCTATCTGATCCGGTTGCAAAAAGTAGATTTTGATTATGCGCGGGTCAGGCAGGTGCTGAATCTGCTGATGGCCCGGGAACAGACCGTCGGGGAATTTTCTGAAAAGGATCTGCTGGGGGAGGATGACCTGCGAAGCCGTCAGGCAGTGGAACTGGGAGACCGTTTCGATCACCTTTCGGACAAATAGAAGGCCTCGGTTTCCCGGAAGTATTGCTTCCGCAAAAACAGGATATGGGTTTTTGAGGGAAATTTTCTAATTTTGTGGCAAAATAATTTAAAATTTCCACGTCCATGTCCACATTCGCACCCGCACATTCATCTACGCCTTCACCCGCACCTTCTTCCACTCCAATGCCTTCATCCAAACACCTGATCGCACCCTCGGTATTGGCGGCGGATTTTGGTAATCTCGCCCGTGACGTGGGGATGGTCAATGACAGTCAGGCTGATTGGTTCCATATTGATATTATGGACGGGGTCTTTGTGCCGAATATTTCATTTGGGTTTCCGGTGATGGAAGCCATTTCAAAGGAAGCTCGCAAACCACTGGATGTGCATTTGATGATCGTGGACCCGGATCGCTATTTGCAGCAGTTCAAGCAGGCCGGGGCGGCAGTGATTACCGTCCATGAGGAGGCATGTACGCATTTGCACCGCACGGTGCAGGCGATCCATGACCTGGGCTGCAAAGCAGGAGTGGCGATCAATCCGCATACGCCGGTTTCTGCGCTGCATGAAATCGTGGAATATGTGGATCTGGTCTGTCTGATGTCGGTCAATCCGGGTTTCGGCGGGCAGAAATTCATCGAAGGTACTTATCGGAAAATCAAGGAGCTGAGGATATTGGCCGAAGGCCGCAATGATCAATTACTGATTGAGATCGATGGGGGAGTCGGGCTGCACAATGCGCCTGCCCTGTTGCAGGCGGGAGCTGATGTGCTGGTTGCGGGCAATGCGGTATTTGCTGCCGCAGACCCACAGGGAACCATTGCTGCACTGAAAGGGATCGATATCCGGAACAGGCAAGCCTGACGGGGCATGAGAGCATAAGGCTGCCCAAAAGTTGCATCACAGTAAACTCTGTAAACTTTGATGGACTCCATGTATTCAACCTAACAATTTAGAATTCCTCCAAATTGGATTTCATCCGCTCCCGGACTGGATTTTGATGAAATTTTTTCGTATATTCGCAACAATTTTGAAAAGGGAGTGTAAAATACGCAGAATGCGGATGAATGCTCCCTGACACAGACTAATACAAGAATATGGCATTCGATATTGATATGATCAAAACGGTTTACAGCCGTTTTGAAGAGCGGGTGAATGCGGCCCGTGAAGTGGTAGGAAAACCTTTGACCCTGACCGAGAAAATTTTATATGCCCACCTTTGGAATGGAACTGCTACGCAGGCTTATGAGCGGGGCAATTCCTATGTGGATTTTGCACCTGACCGTGTGGCCATGCAGGATGCAACGGCCCAGATGGCCTTGTTGCAATTTATGCAGGCTGGACGTTCCAAGGTAGCGGTGCCTTCCACCGTACACTGTGATCACTTGATCCAGGCGAAAGTGGGAGCAGAGACGGATCTGGCGGTGGCCAATCAGGAGAGTAGGGAAGTGTTTGATTTTCTGGGTTCGGTATCGAATAAATATGGTATTGGTTTCTGGAAGCCGGGTGCTGGGATTATCCACCAGGTGGTGTTGGAAAACTATGCATTTCCCGGAGGAATGATGATCGGTACGGATTCGCATACGGTGAATGCGGGGGGTCTGGGAATGCTGGCGATCGGTGTAGGCGGTGCGGATGCCTGTGATGTGATGGCCGGTCTGCCCTGGGAGCTCAAATTCCCCAAATTGATCGGTGTCAAGCTGACTGGCAAACTCAATGGCTGGACGGCACCGAAGGATGTGATCCTGAAAGTGGCCGGTATCCTGACCGTCAAAGGCGGTACAGGATGTATTGTAGAATATTTTGGAGAGGGTGCGGTCGCCATGTCCTGCACAGGCAAGGGGACCATCTGTAATATGGGTGCCGAGATCGGGGCCACGACTTCTACCTTTGGGTACGATGATTCCATGGAGCGTTACCTGCGGGCGACTGGCCGGGCCGATGTCGCTGACGCTGCCAATGCGATCCGGGAGCACCTGAATGCAGATCAGGAAGTATATGATGATCCAACCGCATATTTCGATCAGGTGATCGAAATCAATCTATCCGAACTGGAACCGCACCTGAACGGGCCTTTTACCCCGGATCTGGCCACTCCGGTATCGAAAATGAAGGAAGAAGCTACCAAAAATGGCTGGCCATTGCGGGTGGAATGGGGCCTGATCGGTTCCTGCACCAATTCTTCCTACGAGGATCTGTCGCGGGCGGCCTCCATTGCCCGGCAGGCGGTGGATAAGGGGCTGGTGACCAAAGCCGAATTCGGGATCAACCCTGGGTCGGAGCAGGTACGTTATACGGCGGACCGGGATGGCTTGATCGGCACCTTTGAAGACTTGAACGCAACTATCTTTACCAATGCCTGCGGGCCTTGTATCGGAATGTGGGCCAGGGTAGGTGCAGAACGGGCCGAGAAAAACACGATTGTACATTCTTTCAACCGTAATTTTGCCAAGCGCGCCGATGGCAATCCGAATACTTTTGCGTTTGTGGCCTCTCCTGAAATGGTGGCTGCCATTGCGATTGCGGGGGATCTGGGATTCAATCCCCTGACCGATACTCTGGTCAATGACAAGGGTGAACTGGTCAAACTGGATCCGCCGGTGGGCGATGAGCTGCCGGCCAAAGGCTTTGATGTGGAAGATCCGGGCTATCAGGCTCCGGCCGAGGATGGAAGTCAGGTGCAGGTGGCGGTATCACCGACTTCGGACCGTTTGCAACTGCTGGAGCCATTCCGGGCCTGGGAAGGAACGGATCTGAGCGGACTCAACTTATTGATCAAGGCCAAAGGGAAATGTACGACCGACCATATTTCCATGGCGGGTCCCTGGTTGAAATACAGGGGCCATCTGGATAATATTTCCAATAATATGCTGAT
This sequence comes from Parapedobacter defluvii, assembly GCA_040392005.1. Lineage (GTDB taxonomy): Bacteria > Bacteroidota > Bacteroidia > Sphingobacteriales > Sphingobacteriaceae > DASRQK01. The sequence goes on along the minus strand of JBEBWT010000006.1, from coordinate 77,065 downwards.
CGGTGCGGTCAATTACTTCAATGAGCAGACCGATTCGGTCAAAAATCAACTGACCGGGGCTTATGGCCCGGTACCGGCTACCCAACGGGCTTATAAAGTAGCAGGGATCGGCTCGATCGTAGTCGGCGATGAAAACTATGGGGAAGGTTCCTCACGGGAGCATGCGGCGATGGAACCCCGTCACCTGGGTGTACGTGCGGTGTTGGTGAAATCCTTTGCCCGTATCCACGAGACCAATCTCAAGAAGCAGGGGATGTTGGCGCTAACCTTTGTCAATAAGGAGGATTATGAACGGATTCTGGAAGACGATCGCATTGATATCGTGGGTTTGACCGAATTTGCTCCGGGCCAACCGCTGACCCTGGTGTTGCACCATGCGGACGGAAACAAGGAAGAAATTTTTGCCAACCATAGCTATAATGAGCAGCAGATCGGCTGGTTCAGGGCTGGAGGGGCGCTGAATATCATCCGGCAGGGCCAGAATTGATACTGAGCGGCAATCCGCTTTTGAACCCGGAGTAAGCAGGAATAGGCTTCTATTACGGGTTGAAAAAAGATATGGATCAGGGGATCACGGCTAAAAATCGGATCCCCTTTTTATTTCTGCCCCGATTTTTATTCGCAATAGAAGCCTAATGCGGAATCAGGCTTTAACCCAGGACCCGCATTTTATCCCAGGACCACATCGAGCGTCATCATCACGATGAATCCCCCGATAAATCCAATAGTGGCAATATCCGAACCCTGGTTTTGCTGGGCTTCGGGTATGACCTCTTCCACCACCACGAAAATCATGGCGCCGGCGGCAAAAGCCAGAGCGAAAGGCAGGATGGGAGTGAAGGTGGCTACGGCCAATGCTCCCAGCACACCGGCCACAGGCTCTACAATGGCTGAAAACTGACCATACATAAAGCTTTTGCGACGGGTCATGCCCATCCTCCGCAGGGGCATGGCGACTGCAATCCCTTCCGGAAAATTCTGCAAACCTATACCAATGGCCAGTGCCACTGCGCCACCGATGCTGGCTTCGGGAATCCCTGCCGCGACTCCCCCGAACAGAACACCCACGGCCAGCCCTTCCGGAATATTGTGCAGGGTAATCGCCAGTACCAGCAGGGTTGTTTTCTGCCAGGGGGATCTCACGCCTTCCACCTGCTTGAAATTGACGTGCAGGTGGGGCAGGACTTTATCCAGTGCAAAAAGAAAGGCCGCACCCATCAGAAAGCCGGCTACTGCCGGAATGACTTTTACAAAACCTTCCCCCTCAGTCATATCCATTGCCGGGATCAGCAGGCTCCAGACACTGGCCGCCACCATGACCCCACCGGTGAAACCCAGCATGCCATCCATGACCGTTCGGTTGATTCCCCGGAACATAAAGACCACCGATGCCCCGGCAGCAGTGACCAGCCAGGTAAAGATGGTAGCATAGAGGGCAGCAAGGACGGGATCGATCGATTCCAGATACGCTAAGAGAGGTTCGAGCATGGTTTGAATTTATATTTTGTTATGCAAAAGTAATGCTTTAGTTTTATCTGTTATAAATTAATCAGCAATGAACAAACGCATTTTGTTTTCTTTCAGCTTTCTTTTCCTTTTTTGTGTAGGAATAAACGTAAACGCACAGTCCGGATTTGCGGCAGACCAGCAAGATTCAGATGGGATTTCGAACCTGAATACTGACCTGCATCAGCAATTGGGTGTCCACCTCCGCGTGGCTTCCTACAATCTGCGGATGGATACGCCGCGCGACAGTATCAATGCCTGGCCAAATCGCAAAGAGGAGGTGAGGGCCCTGCTTCGCTATCACGATTTGGATATTGTGGGTACGCAGGAGGGGTTCATACATCAGTTACTGGATCTCTGCGGGGATCCGGCCGCTACGGAAGACAACACTTATACGCCCTATACTTATTACGGGGTGGGCAGGGATGATGGGCAGCAGGCCGGTGAACATTCGGCGATTCTGTACAAAAAGGAGCGTTTCCATCTGTTGGATGCGGGGGACTTCTGGTTGAGCGAAGCACCGGACCTTCCGGGAAAGGGCTGGGATGCTACCTGCTGCAACCGGATCTGCTCCTGGGTGCGGCTGGAGGATCAGCGGTCGGGAGAGGAATTTTTTGTTTTCAACGTGCACTTTGACCATCAGGGTAAAATCGCCCGGGAGCAATCTGCCATACTGATGCTCAGCAAAATCAGTGAAATAGCCGGGGACATGCCGATGATTTGCACCGGGGATTTCAATTCCACACCGGAAACCATTCAGATCCGGCAGATGTCCGGAATACTGGCCGACAGCTACGAAGTGACCGAACAGCCCCCATACGGTCCGGTCGGCACCTTCAATGGATTCAAATGGGATGCCGGGCTACAAGACCGGATCGATTATGTGTTTGTGAGCGGGCAATTCCGGGTGCAGAAATATGCGGCCCTGACCGACTCAAAAAACCAGCGCTTTCCCTCCGATCACTTGCCGGTAGTGGCAGATCTGTTTTTACTGCCTTTGACCAGCCGGTAACTGACATAGAGTAGCACCAGCCAGACCGGGATCAGCTCGACCGGTATTTTCATTCCGGTGATCCACATAATGACCAATACCCCGATTAGGAAAAACAGACAGATATAATTGGTCAGCGGGAACCAAAATGTACGGAATTTAGTTCTCACTTCCTCCCGGTCTTTTTGTTTTCTGAAAAAGAGGTGTGTGATACTGATCATGACCCAGTTGATAATCAGTGCCGAGACCACCAGTGACATCATGATATTCAGGGCCTGGTCGGGCATGATCTTGTTGATCACGATACAAATGGCCACAAATGCCGAGGAAACCAGGGTCGCCCTTACTGGTACATGCTGCTTGCTGAGACGGCTCAGGAACCGGGGCGCATTGCCCTGCACGGCCAGCCCGTACAACATCCGGCTGTTGCTATACACGCAACTGTTATACACCGAAAGGGCAGCAGTCAGCACGATGATATTCAGGGCATTGGCGATCAGACTTGTGAAAAAGAAAGTTTTTCCGAACAGAGTAAACTCGAAACCTTTCAGAGTGTCGAATACCGTCACAAAAGGGCTGCTTCCTTCGGTGATTTCCCGCCAGGGGGAAAGGGAAAACAGGATAATCAAGGCACCGATGTAAAAGATCAGAATCCGGTAGATCACCTGATTGGTTGCTTTGGGAATGTTTTTTTCCGGATTTTCCGCCTCAGCGGCAGTGATCCCGATGAGTTCAAGTCCGCCAAAGGCAAACATGATCAGGGCCATCGCTGCAAGTAGTCCGGTGAATCCTCCTGCGCCATCTGACTCAATCACCCCCCTGGGAAATAAACCACCATCGTTCCATAGATTGGTGATGGAAGCCCGTTCACCCCCGGTGCCGCTAACAAGCAGATAGGTGCCGAACAGGATCATGGCGATGATGGCCACCACCTTTACGATGGAAAACCAGAATTCCGCTTCTCCATAGACCTTGACCGAGGTCAGATTGACCGCATTGATCATCACAAAGAAAAACAGGCTGGAGACCCAAAGCGGGATTTCCGGCCACCAAAAGTGAATATAGACCCCGATGGCGGTCAATTCTGCCATGCTCACCAGTACATAAAGGATCCAGTAGTTCCAACCGGAAGCAAAACCGGCAAAGGAACCCCAGTATTTGAATGCAAAATGACTGAAACTGCCGGAGACAGGCTCTTCAACCACCATTTCACCCAATTGGCGCATGATCAGAAAAGCAATAAAGCCAGCTACGGCATAACCCAGGATCACCGATGGACCAGCCAGCACTGCCGCAGGTCCAATACCCAGAAAGAGTCCTGTCCCGATGGCACCCCCCAGCGCGATCAGTTGGATGTGCCGGTTGAGCAGTCCCCTTTTCAATTCTCTGTTTTCGCTATTAGTTTCTTGTTTTCCCCCGATCGGGCTTTGAGTTTCCGTTTTCAAAATCGTTTTTTTAGTTTATAAAATTGCAGTTTATGAAATTGGCGTTTGATCGTCCCTCAGAACGGATCGCCCGTCCTTCTGGACGGTTTGCCGGGGCGGCTATAAAACAAGCATACCTGGCGGCCGGCTAAAAATAGAAATAAAAATGGAAAGAACTCTTATACCGGTTCTATTTTTTGTAAAAACCTATTTCCCCAAATTCCCACGAATTTGGGGAATCTGTGAAACGCTGGAACACACATTGTGTAAGATTACACTTTCAGCAGTATATGGGTTCAGCAGTATGTGGGTTCAGCAGTTTGAGGATTGCATCAGGACAGTTTCGCCAGCGCTTCTTTGATCCGGCGCAATGCCTCGATCAAAAGATCATCTGCGGCAGCATAGGATAGGCGGATATAATCATTATTCCCAAACGAACCCCCATCAACCGTGGCCACATGGGCTTCATTGAGCAGATACAGGGACAGATCGGCCGAGTCCCGGATGATATTACCCGCCGCATCTTTTTTGCCAAAGAAAGAACTGATGTCCGGAAAGAAGTAAAAAGCACCCTGAGGCAGATTGGTTTTGACGCCCGGAATTTCTTTCAATAGGTTATAGACCAATTCCCGCCTGCGGGCGAATGCGGCCTTCATTTCCAGTACCGATTCCAGACCCTGCTCATAGGCCGCGATACCGGCACGCTGGGAGATGGAGCAGGTGCCGGAAGTGGTTTGTCCCTGCATTTTATCATTTGCTGCCGCAATCTCTTTGCTGGCCGCCAGATAGCCCAGCCGCCAGCCGGTCATGGCATATGCTTTGGAAAAACCATTGATCAGGATCACCCGATCCCGGATACTATCGAAGGAAGCGATCGAGGCATGCTCATCTACAAAATTGATATGTTCATAGATTTCGTCAGAGATGATGTAGATCTGCGGATGCCGCTCAAAGACTTCAACCAGCGCCGCCAGTTCTGTCCGGCTATACACGCTGCCAGTCGGATTGCAGGGAGAGGAGAACATAAACACCTTGCTCTGCGGTGTGATCGCCGCCTCCAGTTCCCGGGGCGTAATTTTGAAATCGCTCTCAATGGTGGTGTCAATAAAGATCGATTTGCCTTCGGCCAATATCACCATTTCCGAATAGGACACCCAATAGGGGGTGGGGATGATCACCTCATCGCCCGGATTGACCAGGGTTAGCAGCACATTGGCCAGCGCCTGCTTGGCTCCGGTGGAAACCACGATCTGTGAGGGTTCATAATCCAGTCCGTTTTCTCTTTTCAATTTGTCGGCAATCGCCTTTTTGAGTTCCGGATAGCCCGAAACCGGGGAATAGCGGGTATAATTCTCGTCCAGTGCCTTTTTGGCGGCTTCCTTGATATTGTCAGGCGTGTTGAAGTCAGGTTCACCTACGCTCAGACTGATCACATTGATTCCTTTGGCTGCCAGTTCGCGGCCCAGTTTGGTCATTTTCAGGGTAGCTGATTCGGACAGGTTGTTGATCCTTTCGGATAATATCGGTGCATTGCTCATAATGGGCAAATATAGAAGTTTTCTAAACATTTATTGTCAATTCTAAACCCTATCTTTGTGATGCTTCGGAGATTTTTTTTAAACCATTGACCTTCGGTCGAAATGAACAAACAGAAACAACTCATCCAGATTTCGCTGGGGATTGGTGTCGTGCTGATGCTGATCAAGTTTTCTGCTTATTTACTGACGGGTTCCAATGCGATCCTCACCGATGCGATGGAAAGCATTGTCAATGTCGTGGCTTCGGGCTTTGCGTTTTACAGCATCCACCTTGCTTCCAAACCCAAAGACGAAAACCACCCTTACGGCCACGGAAAAGTGGAGTTTTTCTCCGTGTTCCTGGAAGGGGGGCTGATCTTTATTGCCGGTCTGCTGATCCTGGGCAAAGCCTTTTACAGCCTGCTTTTTCCCGAACAGATCGAGCGGCTGATCGAGGGAATCGGGCTGGTGGCCCTGACGGGTGCGATCAACTGGGGATACGGGACGCACATGGTGCGCCAGAGCAAAAAACTCAAATCCCTCACGATCGAGGCCGATGGCCGGCACCTGCAAACCGATGCGTACAGCACGCTGGGCCTCATGCTCGGCCTGTTTCTGATGTATCTCACCGGCTGGAACTGGATCGATATCGCCCTGTCCATCGGACTGGGGATCTATATCCTGTATAGTGGTTATCGTTTGCTCCGCAAATCCATCGGCGGACTGATGGATGAATCCGATGTAGAATTGGTAGAAGAAATCGTGACTATTCTCGAAAAGAACCGAAAACCCGCCTGGATCGATGTGCATAACTTCCGGGTGCAGCGCTACGGGCAGGAACTCCATATCGATTGCCATGTGACCATGCCCAATTATTACCTGTTGCAGCAGGTACACGATGAGGTCAATGCCATTGACGGCATCATCAATGCCGGACAGGACTCGGACACCGAACTATTCATCCATGTCGATCCCTGCGAACCGGCATGCTGCAGCTACTGTGCGGTGGAGAATTGCGCGATCCGCAGTGCCGCTTTTGAGGGGTTGATCCCCTGGGATGTGGAAAATGTCAGTAAAAACCAGAAGCATTTCAAATAATACAAAAAGCTATCTGATTTTTGATGACAGATCGAAACAGGACGGGTGACCTCAGTCAGTTACTTTGAATCTCCAGATCTGGTAGTTTCCTTTTTTCGACCCCCTGTCAGAGCTGAAATAGATGTAATTATCAGCAGACCAATAAGGTGAAAAGTCATTGGATTTATTGGTAGTCAGTTGTTTTAAGTTTTCGCCATTGGTATTGATCATATAGATGTCCGCATCTGCTTTATTGTTTTTGATCAAGTGGAAAACGATTTTGTCACCTTTCGGACTCCAGGAGGGGCGGGCAGCATAGCCTACCTGACTGTCCGTCAATTGCTTCGGTGAACTTCCTTCAATAGTCATGACCCAAATCGTACCTGTTTCTGCGTTTTTGCGCTTATTCAGATCGTATTTGACAAATGCGATCTGTTTGCCGTCCGGTGAAATCACAGGGTAGCTCCCCTCACCAAGCATTTTTAATTCGCCGGTCTCTATATTTTTCAACCAAATTTGATTCTTTGTCACCCGGAGATTGACATATTGGGCCGCTTTTCTCACCGACGAATTGGTGACGGTAATGTATGACTTAGGTGCTGCACCTTTTTCGAAAATCACTATTTTCCCATCTTTTGACCATGTGGGGTTGTACTCATTCTCATCAGTATATGTAATTTGGGTGATTGCTTTTCCTTCAAACGCATCTACATAATAAATATCGAAATTTGTTTTATCAAAATACTGGAAAACGATCTTCTTGTTTGTGGCGTTGTAGTTTGGTGCCAAATTATAATTACTTCCACTGGTCTTTTGGATAACGGCCCGTGACAGCACATTGTCTTTTAAGTAGATATTATAATAACCGTCATTTTCTTGGGCTGCATAGACCAGATTGCTGTTTTCGTCACCTCCGTTTGGATCAATACTTGGCTTATCATTGTCAGTAATTTTTGAAAGTGCATCAAAACTTTCGTCCGCAGACACCATTAAGTATTTGGAAGAGGAACAACTCGAGATGATGAGCACGATTAAAATGGCATAACATGGTTTTAAAACAGGTCGATTTTTCATAACAATGATATTTAGTGTAAAATTGTGTTAGTGCCCAAATATAATAAGTTTAAAAGAAATGAGGGAATTTTTCTTTTAAAAATAAGCGGTCCGGAAATCCTACACTTGAAAACACTCCACCCCCCCCCAATTTCATCATAAATTCCCTACATTTTGTATTTAGCCTCTCCATGCATTTGTTTATTTGAAAGGGATAGTCTTAATTTGCTATATTATCATGAATCTAACTAAATTATGATGAAACCGACCAACGTAAACGACCCGGAGTATTACCACAAGGTAGTGGATTGCCAGTACGCCTGTCCGGCGCATACGCCCGTACCCGAATACATCCGCCTGATCGCTGCGGGTAAATATACGGAGGCCTATATGGTCAATTGGGAATCCAATGTATTTCCAGGCATCCTCGGGCGTACCTGCGACCGTCCCTGTGAGCCCGCCTGTCGGCGTGTACGGGTGGAAGAGGAACCGGTAGCGATCTGCCGGCTCAAGCGCGTGGCGGCCGACAATAAAGACGATGTGCACCAGCACATGCCTGCCGGGCCATTCCCGTCCAATGGCAAGAAAGTAGCCCTGATAGGGGCGGGTCCAGCCTCACTGACGGTGGCCCGGGATCTGGCACCCCTGGGTTACGAGCTGCACCTCTTTGACGAGCATGCCGCAGGCGGCGGGATGATGCGCAGTCAGATACCTTCGTTCCGCCTTCCGGAAGAAGTACTGGATGAGGAGGTCGGATATGTACTCGATCTCGGCATCCATACCCATTTCAAAACCCGGGTCGATAGTCTGAAATCTTTGGTAGAAAAGGATTACGATGCCATATTCATTGGTACAGGTGCGCCGAGAGGACGGGATCTGCCCGATCTGCCGGGCAGGCAGGAAGGTAGTGGATTCATCCATATTGGTATTGAATGGCTGGCCAGTGTAGCCTTTGAGCATCGGGACACGATCGGTGAAAAAGTGATCGTGCTGGGTGGAGGCAATACCGCGATGGACTGTTGCCGGACTGCCCGGCGACTTGGTGGCAAGGATGTCAAAGTCGTGGTCAGAAGCCCGTTTGAGGAGATGAAAGCCTCACCCTGGGAAAAGGAAGACGCCATGCATGAAGATATTACATTTTTTAATAACCATGTGCCACTGACTTTCGAGGTTGAAAATGGCAAGTTGCGGGGTATGACTTTCCAGAAGGTGGAGGCCCGGTACGATGCCGATGGCAAGCGCCGGTTGCTGCCCTCCGACGAAGCACCGGTATTCATTGAGGCCGATGAAGTGCTGATCGCCATCGGTCAGGAGAATACGTTCCCCTGGATTGAACGTGACCTGGGCCTGGATTTCGGCAAATGGGATATGCCCATCGTGGATCAGAAAACCTTCCAATCGACCCTGCCCCATGTTTTTTTCGGTGGAGACGCTGCCTTTGGCCCTAAAAATGTGATCACCGCAGTGGCCCACGGCCACCAGGCTGCCGTGTCCATCCACCTGTATTGCGAAAAACAGGATATTCAGGAACGCCCGGCCCCGCAGACCAACCTGTTCAGCCAGAAAATGGGGGTACACGAGTGGAGTTATGAGAATGGGGTTGTAGTGGACCCGCGTTATGCCGTCCCGCAGGAGGATAAAGCGGTGACGATGACTGACCGCAAGCGGGAAGTAGAGCTGGGCTTTGGACTGGATGATGCCTACCGGGAAGCTATGCGTTGCCTGAATTGTGATGTGCAAACGGTGTTCACTGCGGACCGCTGCATCGAATGTGATGCCTGTATGGACATCTGTCCGACCTCCTGCATTACCTTCACTCCGAATGCGGAAGAAGAAACCCTGCGCCAGCAATTGCTCGTGCCGGCACTCAATACCGAACAGGATCTGCTGGTGTCGTCCATTCTGCAGACCGGCCGGGTGATGGTCAAGGACGAAGACGTGTGCCTGCACTGTGGTCTGTGCGCCGAACGGTGCCCCACTTCAGCCTGGGACATGCAAAAATTTCTGTATCAAACGACCAAAGCCATCGATATCTGACCCATTAAATTTCAAAACAAAACATGACACAACGAGTAGGAATCAATGATTTCGTCGTCCGGTTTGCCAACGTGAACGGGACAGGCTCAGCCAGCGCCAATAATTTATTTGCCAAAGCTATTTTCCGGATGGGAATTCCCATTTCGCCAAAGAATATTTTTCCGTCCAATATCCAGGGACTTCCCACCTGGTATGAAATCCGTGTCAGCGAGGAGGGATACCTTGGCAGACGGGAGGGGGTGGACTTGATGGTATCTGTCAATCCGCAGAGTATGCTGCAAGATGTATCATCGGTGAAACCGGGTGGTTTTTTCGTCTATGACGATACGAAACCCCTGAGTCCCGGCTTTGTCCGGGAAGATATTACCTATATCGGTATTCCGATGACCGAAATGTCCAACAAAACATTTACCAATCCTCGGGTCCGTCAATTGCTCAAAAACATAATCTATGTAGGGGGGCTGGCGGTCCTGATCGATCTGGATATCAACGAAATAGAGCGCCTGCTGACAGAACAGTTTGAAAAAAAACCGCACCTGATGGCGGATAACCTCAAGGCCCTGCATTTGGGTATTGACTATGTGCGGGAACACATAGCATATCCTTTGCCCATCCGGCTGGAGCGGCGTAACTTGCTGAGCGATTCGATTATGGTTGATGGCAATCTGGGTTGCGGACTGGGGGCCGTATATGCCGGTGCTACCGTAGTAGCCTGGTATCCGATCACGCCATCTACTTCTGTGGCCGAAGCCTATGCGCAGTACGCACGGGTCCACCGGGTGGATCCGGAAACCGGTAAACACCGCTATGCCATCGTGCAGGCCGAAGACGAACTGGCCGCCATCGGCATGGTCTTAGGTGCTACCTGGGCGGGAGCCAGGGCGTTCACCGCTACCAGCGGGCCGGGCGTGTCGCTGATGAACGAATTTTTGGGTTTGGCCTATTTCGCCGAACTGCCCGCTGTGCTGATCGACGTCCAGCGGACAGGCCCCAGCACGGGAATGCCGACCCGTACCCAGCAATCCGATTTGTTGCTGGCCGCCTATGCATCCCACGGCGATACCAAGCATGTCCTGCTGTTTCCGTCCGACCCGACCGAATGCTTTGAATTGACCGCGTTAAGTTTTGACCTGGCCGATCGGTTCCAGACCCCGATTATGCTGATGACCGATCTGGACCTGGGGATGAATGATTACGTGACCCGCCCATTTGCATGGGACGATGGCCGTCAATATGACCGGGGCAAGCATTATAGCGCCGAAGAACTAACGGAATTGGTCTCCTACGGCCGCTACCTCGACCTGGATGGGGACGGAGTCACTTATCGTAATACCCCCGGCGCGCACCCTTCCATAGGTGCATATACTACCCGGGGTACTTCGCGCGATGAGTATGCCCGATATACGGAAGACAGCAGGGCCTACAAGCGTAATATGGAACGCCTGGCCCTGAAATGGGAAACCATTAAAGGCGAGGTGCCGAAAGCACGGATATACGAACCCGAAGGCGACACCGAATATGGTATGTTGTTTTTCGGTACCTCCACCCAGGCGGCCGAAGAAGCCCGGGACTTGTTGGCAAAGGACGGAATAAACCTCAATGCCATTCGTATCCTGGCATTTCCCTTCGGACCGGAAGCCATCGCTTTCATCGACGCCCATCGCCAGGTATTCGTCATTGAACAAAACAGGGATGCACAAATGCGCAGCATGCTGCTGATCGAAGCCGGAATCGAGCCGACGAAGCTCGTGCCGGTATTGCATTACGATGGTATGCCCATTACGGCCGATACGATCGTACGCCAGATCAACGATTATTTCACTACTAAACACCGCGATTCACATGAGCTATCTAAAACCAGCATTTAGGCATCCGAGGACACCGAAAAATAAAATCGGGAATACATTGAAGGACTATGAGGCGGCCATGTCCACCCTGTGTGCGGGCTGCGGCCATGACAGTATCGGAATGGCGATCCAACTGGCTTGTTTCGAACTGGACATCTCGCCACACCGGATCGCAAAGATGTCCGGCATCGGATGCTCCTCGAAGACACCGGCTTATTTCCTCGGGCGCTCGCACGGGTTCAACTCGGTGCATGGCCGCATGCCCAGCGTGACTACCGGAGCCAACCTGGCCAATAAAGACTTGGTTTATATTGGTGTATCCGGAGATGGGGATTCTGCCTCTATCGGAATGGGACAGTTTGTGCATGTCATGCGCCGCAACCTGGACATGGTGTATATTGTGATGAATAACGGTTGTTACGGCCTGACCAAAGGGCAGGACTCGGCCACGGCCGACCTCGGGTCGATCAGCAAGGCAGGTTCGGTCAATGCTTTTGAAGGCATCGATCTGGCCAGTCTGGCAGTGGAACTGGGGGCTTCGTTTGTGGCACAGAGCTTCAGCGGCGACAAAGAACAACTCGTGCCACTGATCAAGGCAGCCATCAAGCACAAAGGCTTTGCCTTTATCAATGTAATCTCTCCCTGTGTCACCTTCAACAACAATGCGGGATCAACCAAGTCTTACGATTACGTGCGGGACCACAGAGAGGCCACCTCTGCTATTGATTTTGTCCCTGAGGAGGAGGAGATCACGGCCTCCTATGCCGAAGGCGAATCCGCACAGGTCGCTTTGCACGATGGATCTGTCCTGCAACTGAATAAGTTGGCACAGGAATGGGATCCGCACGACCGCCTTTCGGCCATGCAGATGCTGTACGGGGCCAGGGAACGTAGTGAAATCCTGACCGGTCTGATCTATCTGGAACAAAAGCCCGAATTGCACGAAACCCTGAAAACAGCTACCGTGCCTTTGATCGACTTTTCCGAGGCCGACCTGTGCCCGGGAGCCGGGGCGCTGGAAGTAATCAATGCTGGGTTTAGGTAAAACCTATTTATTCTTATTTGACATAAACCGCTTTGAACTTCGCCAGGGGAGCCATCCTTGCCCGGAACAATTGCAGGGTATCGCTGGCCACCGCATAGCTGTCGGTGCGCTGGATCACGTCGGCCAGTTGCTGCTCGATTTCCATGTTTTCACAGGCCATCTGCGTGCTCATAAATTGCGAAAAGCTGAGCCGCCAGTGATCGGCGTTCAACTCGTAAGTGCCTCCCATGCCATTGCAGCCCCCGTTGGCTTCTGCCCGGTTGTCAGCGGTATTCAGGCGCAGATAGGGCTCCCGCATCAGTTTGATGTGCTCGATGGATTGGCCGTTGATTTCGATCAATTTCCAGTAAATATCAGTGATCCGGCCATCCGCTTTTTTCAATATATAATGATCGGCCAGTCCGCCTTCGATGCGGTTGCCTTCCATGTCCAACGCGAACAACTGATTCTCACCGACCTGATATTTGATACCTTCGCCCGTATTTAATGTAATATAACTGCCGGTCGGATCCCAGGTAAAACTACCTTGTTCCACAAAAATACTGTCCCCCCGATCAATGTACCGTGTCTGCAATTCATATGAGCCGTCTTCCCGGATGGAGAGTGCGGTACTGATGCCCGGACAATCCGCGCAGGGTAGAACACCATGGTAGCTGCCGGCCCAATCCAGGGAATTTTGACTGTTGTCACCTGTGGCCAATGCCATACTGGCCGCTTCCTGACTTTCGGATGAGGAAGGTTGGCTCTGACAGGCGGCAAATCCGATCAGTAGAGCTGCTGCAAATGCAATTTGGTTGATTTTCAGTTTTTTCATGCCTCAGTGATTTTGAATGTGGTGCAATATAACTATTTTTGCGGAATGAAAGATGCCATTGCACCTGCTGTACCCGCACCCCCGATCAAATTCCCCAAATTCGACGAAATGATCCTGCACGAAGATGAGAATCTGATCGTGGTCAATAAACCGGCATTCCTTGCTTCACTGGATGAGCGGGAGGGAGGGGAGGTCAATGTGCTGCGCCTGGCCCGGAAATATCATCCGGATGTGCAGGTCTGCCACCGGCTGGACAAGGAAACTTCGGGATTGCTACTGCTGGCCAAGAACCCCGAAACCTACCGGCTGATCTCTATTGAATTTGAAAAAAGACGGGTGCGCAAGGTCTATCATGCCATCATCGGTGGTATTCACCGATTCGATGATCTGCTGGTGGATCTGCCCATTCTCAATCAGGGCAACCGCAATGTCAGTATTGACCGGGCCAGAGGCAAGCGGGCTGAAACTTACTTCAAGTCCCTGCAGTTTTTCCGGGATTTTACCCTGGTTGAATGCCGTCCGGTGACAGGCCGGATGCACCAGATCCGGATCCACCTGGCCACCCAGCGGGCGTCTATTGTGGGGGATACGATGTACCGTGGCAAGCCGGTCTATCTGTCACAGATCAAACGCCGTGGGTTTAGTATGGGCAAAGGGCAGGAGGAAACGCCTATTATGAAACGTTTTGCCCTCCATGCCTATGCCGTTGCATTCACACTTGATGGGAAAGAATACAGCTTCGAGGCGCCTTACCCCAAAGATTTTGCGACCCTGCTCAAGCAACTGGAAAAGTTCGATTCCTGATCAGGGGTAATCGCCGGAACCCCAGGTAATCCCGTCCGGCGAATTACACTTCTAAAACAACCATTTTCTCATTTCCGCCTGCACCTGGTAATATTCCAGCTCGGCTTGCAGGGCTTTTTCCTGCAATTCGTAATACATGGACTGTTCTACCAGGTAATCGACCAAATTAATTTCCCCCAGTTCCAGGGCTTTACGCAATAGTATGGGTTCCTTGCTTCCCCGCAGGATTTCCTGCAATTCCGTGGATTGATTTTTCAGGGCGGCCGCTTTGCGGAATAGGTATTGTTGTTCCAGCTCAAACTGCTGTTGTGCATCGAAAATCCGACTTTCCTGTGCCAGGGTTTGCAGGCGGGCGTGTTTGCTGCGGTGCTGGTTTTGCCAGAGGGGAATGCTCAAACCAAAGGTCACTCCCCGGAAATCCACTTCAATGTCCTGCTCCCGCATGAAACCCACGCTGAGATTGGGCAGTTTCATGGCTTTTGCCAGACTTTCCTGTGTCCTGCTGACCTCCAGTTCGTCCGACAAAGCCTGCAACAAGCCGGATCGCCCGCTCACCTGTGCGAACCAATCTTCAAAAGAGGCCGGGAGCAGCCAGTCGGCAGGGTACTGCTCCGGCAGGGCGGTCGTGAAGGGACGACCCCCGTTGAGGCGGAGCAATGTGTTCCAGGCAGATTCCAGTTCGATTTGATTGAATTCGACCGCTTTATTGGCATTGGTGGCATGGAGCCGGGCCTTGTTCCTTTCCAGCACATTGATTTTTCCGGCATCAAAGGCCCGCTGATATGCTGTGGCAAGCTGATCGGCATGTTCCTGCTGAATACGCAACATCTGCTGCTTCTCCCCAAGATACACCCATTCCAGCCAGGTTTGCAAGGCGAGGCTCATGATCTCGCTCCGCTGCACCAGATAATGCTGATCCAGCACCATATCCTGCTGCCGGGCTACTTTTTTACGCCACCCATAGACCGTTGGGAATTCCAATTCCTGTGTAATTTCAAAATCCAGCCGGCGGTCGCTCAACCGGGGATTGGGCCGGAGGTAATTGATGCCCACACGGGGATCATCGGGATTCAATCCGACCCGATTACCGGTTTTTTCTGAAACAATCCCTTGCTGGATCGCCTGCAATTGTGTGTTGTTGCGATCCAGCTCTGCGATCATGCTACTCACCGGATGGGTTGTCTCCCTGGGGGACCCGGCCGAAAGCGGCCGGACACTTTCCTGAGCGAACCCACTGAGTGCAATACCGGACAGGAACACCCAGCCAATCACTGCTTTTGTCACGATTTGACAACTTAATCTTTTCATCTTCATACTATTCAATTTCATAGCGTCTGTTTTGATCCTGTCACTCTGTTTTGCACTGATTCAGGTTTTACGCTGATCCAGCGATAAATAATAGGAATGACGAACATGTTCAAAAAAGTGGAGGTTAATAGACCACCCAGAATCACCTGTGCCAGCGGGCTTTGGATTTCATTGCCCGGCTGATCGGCCTGCAACGCCAGGGGCAACAGGGCCAGTGCCGTAGAGATGGCCATCATCAAAATGGGTATGAGCCGGTCCATAGAGCCTTTCCATATCGCCTCATCCAGCGTATGACCTGCTGCGATCAGCGTATTGTACCGATCCACCAATAGTAAACCATTTCGCGTAGCGATGCCGAAAAGAGAAATAAATCCGATAATGGCCGGAATACTGACCACCCCTGAAGTCAGGTAGATGATCAGGACACCCCCGATCAGTGCCATAGGGAGGTTGAGCATAATGATGGCGGCCTGCCTGCTGTTGCGGAATTGGTTGTAGATCAGCAGGAAAATCAACAGGATCGCAAAGAAAGAAGTGGTCATCAGGGTACGGGAAGCCTTCATCTCACTTTCAAACTGACCACCGTATTGTATGTAATAATCTGCCGGGAGGGTCACCTCCTGGTTGATGCGTGCCTGTATGTCCTCTACCACCGAGCGCAGATCCCTGCCGGCTGTATTGGCACTGACTACGATCAGCCGTTGCACATTCTCCCGGTTGATGGTATTGGGGCCAGAGGTCGAAATAAACTCGGCAACTTGTCCCAGGGGAATTTTCCGGCCACCAGCATCCAGAGATAGATCTTTTAATGCTGCAAAATCCTGACGGTGCTCCTCTTGTACCTTGACTGTCAGATCGAAGGTCCGGCCATCTTCAAAGACCTGGGAGACCACCTGCCCGGCCAGCATCACATTCAGGTATTCCTTGAATTCAGGAATGGTCAGCCCGTAACGGGCCAATAACTCCCGTTTTGGGCGGATCAGCAGCTCCGGACGCTCCACCTGCTGCTCTACATTGAGGTCCGCTACCCCAGGAACATCCTGTATGGCCGCTTTCACTTGATTGCCCAGTGAAAACAGCTTGTTCAGATCGTTGCCAAAAATCTTAATGGCAATATTGGCTTTGGTGCCGGAGAGCATCATGTCGATACGGTGGGAGATAGGCTGCCCGATTTCCAGATTGATGCCCGGAATTTCTTCAAGGCGTTCCCGCAGCTCGGCCGTGACTTCATCCCGGTGACGCCCCCGGATTTCGAAAGGAGCTTCCATTTCCGATACATGAATGCCGAGGGCATGCTCGTCCAGTTCGGCCCGTCCGGTCTTGCGGATGACGGTCTTGATTTCGGGGATACTGAGCACGATCTCTTCGGCCAGTTGCCCGATCTTGTTGGATTCTTCCAGGGAAGTCCCCGGCAGGGTAGCTACATTGATCGTGTAGGAGCCTTCGTTAAAGGGGGGCAGGAAGCTGCGTCCGAAGCTGAGGAACAACCCGATAGCGACCGCCAATAGCACAACACAGGAGATCAGTACAGCCCTGTGCCGGCGCAGGCTACTGCCCAGGATTTTCCCGTAACCTGCTTTGAGGTGCCGTACCACAAAAGGTTCCTTTTCTTCGGTCTCTGAATCATGACTTTCAGTATTTTCACTTCCAGTACCTGCTTTTCCGGTTTGTTTTGATGAACCCAGCAAGTAGCTGCAAAGTACCGGCGTCAGGGTCAATGCGATCAGGGTAGAAGCAAAGAGGGACACAATGAAGGTAATTCCCAGCGGCACGAGCATACGGCCTTCCATTCCGGACAAAAAGAACAAAGGCAGAAAAGATGCCACAATGATCAGCGTGGAGTTGAGGATCGGCATACGCACTTCCCGGGAGGCTTCGTAAACTACTTGTAGCGTGCTGAGTCGTTCACCCAGGGGTTTCAGCCGGTTTTCCCGCAGGTGGCGGAATACATTTTCCACATCCACAATGGCATCATCGACCAGGGAGCCGATCGCGATCGCCATCCCTCCGAGGCTCATGGTGTTGATGGTAAGTCCCAGTAGTTTCAGGATGAGGATGGATGCTAATAGGGATAATGGAATAGCCAATAGGGAAATAAAGGTGGTCCGGATATTCATCAGGAAGAAAAACAGTACAATGGCCACAAACAGACAACCTTCATAGAGCGAGGATTTGACATTGCCGATAGAGCGTTCGATAAAGGTGCTCTGGCGGAAGGCATCCGAAGAAATCCGGATATCATTGTCGAGACTGGCTCGCAGTTCATCCAGTTCCCGGTCCAGTTTTTCAGTCAGTTCGAGAGTGCTGGTCGCCGGTTGTTTGGTGATGGTCAGCAAAACGGCAGGTTTGCCCCGCTCGGAGGCCAGACCGATCTGGGGAGCTTTGGCGCCCACGCTGACCATGGCGATCTGCGAAAGGGTGACCGGATGGCCTGCACCGGAGCTCACCAGCACCTGGGCGATTTCCTCCAGCCGGCTGCTGGCGACGGCCCCGGTAATGATGTACTCATTCGAGGAACCGTACATGACCCCGCCCGAAATGTTTTGGTTCACACCTTCCAATGCCGCCAGGGCCTCATCCAGTGTCACTCCATAATGCTCCATCCGCAGGGGATCCAGCAGGATCTGGTATTCTTTGATGTCCCCGCCCAGCACGGTGACCTGCGCCACTCCCCCGGTGGATAGCAGGCGGGGCCGCACCATCCAGTCAGCATAGGTCCGCAGATCCATCAGGCTGGTCGTATCGGCCGTGAGTCCGATGATCAGCATTTCTCCCAGAATGGAAGATTGTGGGCCCAGGGTAGGGTTGCCCACGGTTTCGGGCAGGGATTCCCCCACGACAGCCAGCTTCTCGGACACAATCTGCCTGGCCCGGTAAATATCCGTGCCCCAGTCAAATTCTACCCAGACGACGGAAAATCCGGTCGTCGAAGTTGAGCGGACCCTGCGTACATCGGTTGCCCCATTGACGGCTGTCTCGATGGGAAAAGTCACCAGGCGTTCTACTTCTTCGGTGGCCATGCCATGTGCTTCGGTCATAACGACCACGGTGGGCGCATTCAGATCAGGGAATACATCGACCTCCATTTCGGAAGCCACATACAGACCCGATAGGGTCAATAACAGCGAGCTGATCAGAATAACCAGCCGGTTGTTTAATGAAAATGATATAATCGCATTCAACATATTCCGCCCTCCTTAATGTGCATGTCCGTGTGGAATGGCAGCACTCATGCTGGCCAGTTTCAGGTAATAGGCGCCTTTAGTTACAACCCGTGTGCCGGTTTCGATGCCAGACCTGATCACGACTTTCACACCGTCACTATCACCCACCTGTACCGCCTGCTTCCGGTAAAGTCCCGGCGCTTCCTGCATATAAATGGCATACTGGCCCTGCTCTTCGATCAACGCCTCCAATGGCAGGGTCACCGCTTCAATCGTCTGTGTCTTGAGGTAAACTTCCACAAAGGCCCCTGCCATCAGGTGTCCGGTATTGTCAAAATCAAAATAGACCGGTAGCCTGTGGGTGACCGGATCCAATGCCCTCGCATAGGAAACCAACTGCCCGTTGAGCGTGGAAAGATCATAATGTGACTGCCCGTCTGTGGTTTTGAAACTTGCCGATCGGATCAGGGGTAACTGCGCAGCATAACGCTCCGGCAGGTCCACCCGCAGCCGGAGTTGCCGGAGGGTGCTGATCGTAGCGATGGCTTGTCCGGCACTTACATAACTGCCTTCGGTGACCAGAATGTTTTTAAGGTAGCCGCTCAGGGTGCTGTTCGCTGCGATTCCCTGCGGTGAGGCATCCGATGCCAGGGTCTGATGCGTCAGACGGGCCATCTCGTACTGGGTTTTGGCCTGATTGAAATCTGCTAAAGAGATCAAGGAGTCCTTTATCAATCGTTGAGCCCGTTGGTACTCCTGCTCGGCCTGATTCAATTGGAGTTGGTGACGGCTCAGCACTTCGCCATCCGCTATATTTTTATCCGAAATATAAGCCAGCGTTTCGCCCCTGCCGATCTGCGCCCCCGGGGTCAGGTTTTTTTTATTGAAAGACACGATCCCACTGCTCCGGGCGGTGATGACCGCTTCCTGTCCGGTCGGTGCTTCGAGTTGTCCGGCACTTTTGATAATCTGGGAAAAAGGTCCGCTGACGACGGTTTCCACACGCAATCCGAGGCGTTCAAACTGCTGATCCGACAATTCGACCTGTCCATCCTCCAGTTCATGATCGCTGTGGTCATGTCCATCGTGGTCATCGTGTGCATGATCGTCGTGATTGTGTCCGGTATGATCATGGTCGTCATGCGCGTGATCGTGACTACTGTGATCATCATGCGCGTGATCGTGGCCCGCATGATCATGCTTGTCCGCTTTGCTTTCCCCTGATTGGCAGGAAACCAATAGAAAGCAGGAAATCAAAGCCCCGAGTAAGAAATTTTTCATAATTTTTATTCTAATTCATTTTACCTATGCATTCGTACATGCACAGTATTGATAGAAGCATTAATAATAAAGTATGCGTGTTATTGTGAGATATCGTCAAGTCCCGATAAGTTGAGCTCTGGTAATGGTAATGCGGATTTCGATAAATTGAGCTCCGGTAATCCGGATTCTGTTAAGGAACCAACGAAAAATGGAGTTATTCCGGAAAAAAGAAAGTATTCAGAATAATCCCTTAGGCTAATGCGGGAGGGCCCCGCAGGCCGGTGCTTTCATAATAAATGCCCGGTGAATAAATCGGTTCCCATCGGAGTCGGGAACTTGCAAAAATCAGATGGGTAGCTATTTCCGGCAATCTGACCGAGCATGAAAGATCAGTATAAAGCAACAAACCATGGGGAACGGCATCCGATCCATCCAACTGATGACCGGTAAGCAGGATATTTTTCAGGGTTTCGCAATCTCCTGCTGAATGAGTCAGCGGATCACCCGGTTGATGTTCCTGATGCACCTGATGTTCAAAAGGGGATGGTGTTGCATCCGGATGCCCGTGCATTCCGCCATCACCGTGGTGGCTATGCGGACAAGCTTTGAGATTGATGAATGCCGTCCGATCATTATGATGGTGGTGCGGTACAAAAGCATGTGCCAGCAAAGCCGCATAGGCTATCACAAGCGTCCAAAATATCCATTTATGGCTTCTCAGGCGATCCATCGGAAGTAAAGGTAATATTTAATTTTAAAATTGTAAAGAATTTTACTATCTTTAAAAAGACGGACAAACAACGTAATTAACTAATTCACATAAAAAACAAAATCATAAAAGTTTATTCAAATGGAAAAGAAAAAACTCACCTCGGTCTCTGGCAGGCCGATTGCTGAAAATCAAAACGTCAAAACCGCCGGCTACCGGGGTCCCATGTTGCTGGAGGACTTCTGGTTTCTGGAAAAACTGGCGCACTTTGACCGTGAAGTCATTCCCGAAAGGCGTATGCATGCCAAGGGTTCCGGTGCCTTCGGGACATTTACGGTCACCAACGACATTACAAAATACACCAAAGCAAAAGTTTTCTCGGAAGTAGGCAAGAAAACCGATTTATTTGTCCGGTTTTCTACCGTGGCCGGAGAACGTGGAGCAGCGGACGCAGAGCGGGATATCCGTGGCTTTGCGGTCAAGATGTACACTGAGGAGGGAAACTGGGACCTGGTGGGAAACAACACGCCGGTATTCTTCTTCAAAGATCCTTACAAATTCCCGGATCTGAACAAGGCAGTCAAACGGGATCCGAAAACCAATCTGCGCAGTGCAAACCACAACTGGGATTTCTGGACACTGCTGCCGGAAGCACTGCATCAGGTGACCATTGTCATGAGTGACCGGGGAATCCCAAAAACATATCGTCATATGCACGGCTTCGGTAGTCATACATTCAGCCTGATCAATGCAGACAACGAACGTTTCTGGGTAAAATACCACTGGCGTTGCCAGCAGGGCATTGAGAACCTGAGCAATGATGAAGCAGCCGCAGTGATCGGCAGGGATAGGGAAAGTCACCAGCGTGACCTGTTCGATGCCATTGAAAAGGGAGATTTCCCGAAATGGAAACTGATGGTGCAGATCATGCCCGAAAATGAAGCCTGGGACTATCGTTTTGACCCCTTCGATCTGACAAAAGTATGGCCCAAAGGCGATTATCCGCTGATCGAAGTCGGGATGATGGAACTCAACCGCAATCCGGAGAACTATTTTGCTGATGTGGAACAAGCCGCATTCAATCCGGCCAATGTAGTGCCCGGTATGGGTTATTCTCCGGACCGCATGTTGCAGGGACGGCTGTTCTCCTACGGAGATGCGCAACGTTACCGCCTCGGGGTCAATCATTACCAGATCCCGGTCAATGCGCCAAAATGCCCATTCCACAATTTTCACCGGGACGGGGCGATGCGGGTGGATGGAAATGAAGGTTCGACCATCCATTACGAGCCAAACAGTTACGGCCAGTGGGCAGAAACCAAGGAACATGTGGAGCCGCCGGTCCCGCTGGGTGATGGTGGTCTGGGTGGACATTATGATCACCGGGTCGATGAAGATTATTATACGCAGCCCGGCAATCTATTCCGCCTGATGAGTCCGGCACAGCAACAGGTGCTGTTTTCCAATACTGCTGCAGAAGTCGGTGGTGCGGAGAAATTTATCCAGGAGCGTCACGCCCTCAATTGCTACCGGGCCGATCCGGCTTATGGGCAGGGAGTAGCCGATGCATTGGGATTGGATATGGCAGCGATTGTGCGGAATAGCCAGTAAGACGTTGTGCGGTGGTAGTGTACCCATAGGTACATGAACCTACCTGCGCACAGATGCTTCCCGGGATGCAATTGAATCTAAATGTATCCCGGACTGAATGGGAAGTTCAGGTATTGGGTTTCAGATTGTAAAAATCTGGATTTCATGCCGTGATCTTCCCGTTTTTGCTTACTTTTGCACTCAGATTTAATTAGCAATGAGCAGACTATACACGATGTATAGTGTTTTTTTATGGGAAACGACGGATTTAAGAAGCGGTATGCAGGAATTACCGCGATCGGGGGGTATTTACCGGAAGAGAGGCGCACCAACGCCGACCTTGAAAAATTAACAGATACTTCGGACGAATGGATCGTCCAGCGCACGGGAATCAAAGAAAGAAGAATCTTGCAGGATGGTCTGGGGACCTCCGATATGATCGTCAAAGCAGTGGAAGATCTGCTGAACCATTATCCCAGGGATATCAAAGCAGTAGATGCCATCATTGTAGCCACTTCCACGCCGGATATGATGATGCCCTCGACGGCCAATATTCTGGCAGAAAAACTGGATCTGGATCAGGTGACCGCTTTTGATGTCAATGCGGCCTGTGCCGGTTTTCTGCATGTACTGGATATTGGTGCGGCACTGGTAGAGAGCGGACGGCACAAAAATGTGCTGGTTATCGGCGCGGACAAGATCAGCTCCTACGTCAATATCTACGACCGTTCCACCAACATCCTTTTCGGGGATGGGGCAGGCGTGGTTTGGCTGGAACCTTCCGAAGAAGCGGGAGTCATGGATAGCCTGCTTTTGGGCAATGGCAAGGGGACAGCCTTCCTCAATATCGAAGGCGGTGGTTCCCTGTTTCCTTTCACCGAAGAATTGCTGAACAGCGGCAAACGGCACATCAAGCAAAATGGCAAGGTTGTCTTCAAACAGGCCATCCAATCCATGAGCGAGGCTTGCCGGGATATCCTCAAAAGAAACTCACTCACCATCAAGGATGTGGACTGGCTGGCCCCCCATCAGGCCAACAAACGCATCATCGATGCAGTAGGCAATGAACTAAAGATTGCTGCGGAGAAAACCCTGGTCAATATCGCGTATTATGGCAATACCATTGCTGCCACCATCCCGCTTTGTATCTGGGAACACCGGGAACAATTGAAAAAAGGCGATCTGATGCTGCTGACCGCATTTGGGGCTGGTTTTTCCTGGGGTGCAAGTCTTTTGCGCTGGGGAATTTCCTGATCGCTGGCCGGGAAAATCCGCGGTCCCACTGCTTTTCCTATTTTCTTTCTGAATTTCCTGGCAACCTTGCAGGATTTTTGCGGAATTTTATTACCTTTATGGTTCACTTAAAATAACGCTTTTATGGATCCTTCATTCATGCCTATTCTCTTTATTGTCGGAGCAATCGTTGCGCTCTTTCTCCTGCTCTATATATTGCCGGTCAATCTCTGGTTTACCGCCCAGCTTTCGGGTGTCCGGATCAATCTGCTCAATCTGGTGTTGATGCGGCTCCGGAAAGTTTCACCCTCCCTGGTCACCAATGCGATGATTACTTCCACCAAAGCCGGTTTGAATATTACCTCCAATGATATAGAGACCCATTATCTGGCAGGTGGAAATGTCAATAATGTGATCAAAGCACTGATTTCGGCCGATAAGGCCAATATCCCACTTGATTTCAAGCTTGCCACGGCTATTGACCTGGCGGGTAGGGACGTGTTTGATGCAGTGCAGTTGTCCGTCAATCCACGGGTCATCAATACCCCACCGGTGGCTGCTGTGGCAAAAGACGGGATCCAGTTGATCGCCAAGGCCAGGGTGACCGTTCGTGCCAATATCAATCAGTTGGTCGGTGGTGCCGGCGAGGAAACCATTCTGGCCCGGGTAGGTGAGGGGATTGTCTCGACGATCGGATCCGCACTGAACCACAAAGAAGTATTGGAAAGTCCGGACCGTATCTCCAAGACGGTGTTGTCAAAGGGACTGGACAGCGGGACTGCTTTTGAAATCCTGTCCATTGATATTGCCGATATGGATATCGGGGAGAATATCGGTGCAAAACTCCAGACAGACCAGGCGGAGGCTGATCTGAAGGTGGCCAATGCCCGTGCGGAGGAACGCCGTGCGATGGCGGTCGCTACCGAGCAGGAAATGCGTGCCAAAGCGCAGGAAGCGAGGGCGAAGGTGATCGAAGCTGAATCCCAGGTGCCTTTGGCGATGGCCGAAGCCTTCCGGAGCGGCAACCTGGGCGTGATGGATTACTATAAATTCCAAAACATCCAGGCCGATACCGAAATGAGGGGATCGATTGCCAAACCGGGCAGTGGCGGCGGAGGAACATCTTCGAATAAATAGTCTATATTTAATGAGCAATTAATAGCTCATACATCCATATTTCATAGGTAAGGGCAGCAAATGGTCAGAATGAGACCTTTGCTGCCCTTGTTGTGATGTTGTTATTGGGGAAATGTCCGGGGGTTTACCTTCCCAGTAAGCGGGAAACGTTGGCCCTGTCCAGTTTTTTCTGGACCGTAATATAGCCGGGATAATCAATGCCTTTATTGCCCAGACTGATCGTGGGTTTGATTTTGAATGTCAGATCGACCTGATGGCTGGGGGCGTTGCTGCCTTCCCGCTCAAAGAAGGCCAGTAATTTCTGAAGATTGTCCCCATTGGTGATCAATTTATAGATATTGGCCTGAAGCCTCACCGGAGTGACTGTGGTGGCCCCGGCCGGTACTTCCAGCACAAGATCCGAAGTCCCGTCAAGTATTTCGGTATTATCCAGCAAAACAACATACTGGAATTGCCTGATGCCCGCCAGTTTTTTGGTAGGATTCTCCACCTGGAGCTGAAGAGAGGCGGCCAGTGGCAGATTCTGGTTGAGGTAACCGAAGGCAATGGCCGGCACCCTGGACAGATTGATCTCTTCTCCCCGTAAAAGCGGACTCAGATCCGTCCCCGCCAGAGTGAGGCTGTCCACGCCCGCCAATTCAAACTTACAATTGCGCAGGGCTTTCAGAGCACTGGCCTGCTGGTTGATCCCACATGCGGAGAACAGCAGCCCTGTCAGGAGTATTCCCGTCAGGAGTATCATGGGAAAGCTGTGACGTTTTTTAAAGCTAAAGCTAAAGTGGTTTTTTTTGAGGTTTATCATATTTTTTGAATTAATATTGCGGGATTTTTTGGATTTAATCTGGATTTTTTGAACTCAATCCTTCGGGGACATGAACAATTACTTTGCCGTATTCAGTAAGATGCCCGGAAAATGGGTTTTAAGTGCTGAATATAGACCTGCGGTCGGCAGGCCCACTACATTCTGATAAGAACCTTCGATCCGGCCGATGCCGATCAACCCGATCCATTCCTGAATGCCATAGGCCCCGGCTTTATCCATTGGCAGGCCAGATTGTACATAATGTGCAATTTCCGCGGCTTCCAGTTCCTGGAAATGGACCAGCGTGGTTTCTACAAAGCTGTGGAGTTTTTCCCCGTGCAGGATGGCGCAGGCGGTCATGACTTGATGTTCCCTGCCGGATAAGCGTTCCAGAAAGTTTGTGGCCTCTGCGGCATCCCGGGGCTTGCCGATTACCTGCCCGTCCACCACCACAATGGTGTCGGCCGTCAGAATGACAGCTTCCCCTGCCAGATCGGCAAAGGCCTTTGCCTTTTTCCCGGCAATATGGCGTACGGCCGCTTCCGGAGTCATATCCGGGGGGAAATCTTCATTCACTTCCCGCAATACCACCTCAAACTCCAGCCCCATGCTTTTCAGTAGTTCCTGACGCCGGGGAGATTTGCTTGCTAGAATTAGTCTGCCCATTTCCTGCAAAAATAGTGATAAAACGTGGATTATGAATGAAATTGCCGGACTGGAAATCTTAATAGTGTTTGTTATACACTATCTTGAGTGAAAAATTGATTTTGGCATACTTGTTGTAGTGAATATTGTGAGGTTGTAATTACGTTGTTAATAAACGATTTAGGAAATAGGTGTTATGACGTAAATATTACAATATCTTGCAGAGTTATTGAAAATTATTTGTAATTTTGCAGTATATTTAAAAGTGTCTTTTCATAATTTAGGTTTATAATTGGTTAGTAAACAAACCCCGGTGCCCATCACCGGGGTTTTGTTTTTTTAACCCAGATTCCGCATTAGGCTTCTATTACAAATCAAACTTGCTGCACCACTAAGCACGGCTTTGATTTTTTACCTTTGAAATAGCGCTGCTATTCCATGCGTTAAAAAAACCTGCATCCGCACTTATTGCTATTACACGTTTGTTTTTCATCACGAAGCCTAATGCGGAATCTGGGTTCAAGCGGATTTTCCAAGTTTAAAGAGGATCATATGGATCATAGGATCATATTCAATTTAAATTCCACTGTGCTTTTTATGACGGCAATCATAAAAGAACGATCTTCATGCTGTAAACCCAGGAAAAACTGCTGAATATTGCATTTTGATGATAAAATCAGGATATTTTGGACTGGTAAATTTATATATTATTCGTACTTTTGAAACAATTTGTAATAATTTTAACAGACAAACATTTTATAGAATGAAAAAAGTATTTTTATTTTCTGCCGTAGCTGGTTTGGCTCTGGCAGTTGCTTGCGGAAGCCCAAGTGAATCAACTGACAGTGCTGCAACCACGACTGAAGTAGAAGCGCCGGCAACGGCAGAAGTATCGGGAGGCGCCACCGTGGAGCTGGCACTGGAAGGAAATGACCTGATGCAGTTTGACAAGCATGAATTTACCGTCAAAGCAGGCGATAATGTAAAATTGACTTTCAAAAACGTAGGCGAAATGCCAAAAGAGTCTATGGGCCACAACGTGATCGTTTTGAAACCCGGTACCGACCTGGCCGCTTTCGGTGGCGAGGCGATCAAGGCAGCCGGCAACGAATACATTCCAATGACTTTTATGTCTTCTATCATTGCCCACACCAAATTGCTGGGTCCGGGTGAAACGGATGTGAT
This sequence comes from Parapedobacter defluvii, assembly GCA_040392005.1. Taxonomy (GTDB): domain Bacteria; phylum Bacteroidota; class Bacteroidia; order Sphingobacteriales; family Sphingobacteriaceae; genus DASRQK01. The sequence continues at coordinate 49,914 of JBEBWT010000006.1, read as the reverse complement.
CGAGTTTGTACTGGATACACCCGGTGAATACCCATATATCTGCAGTTTCCCTGGTCACTATGGTATCATGCAGGGTAAAATTATAGCTCAATAATTTAGAAGAAAGCTATACATTCACAAAAAACTATAAATTCAAGACAAGATCAGGAATGCAATACGACGTCATAGTTATCGGTAGCGGCCCGGGAGGATATGTTGCTGCAATCCGTTGTGCCCAATTGGGTTTGAAAACAGCGATTATTGAGAAGTATGCTACATTTGGCGGCACCTGCCTCAATGTGGGCTGTATCCCTTCCAAATCCTTGCTGGATTCGTCCGAACATTATCACAATGCGGTCCATCATTTTGAAGGACATGGCATCAAGGTCGGTGCGGTCAAGGTGGATATCAAGCAAATGATCGCCCGCAAAAATGATGTGGTCTCCCAAAACACTTCGGGTATTCAGTATTTATTCAAGAAAAATAAGATTGAGAGCTTTCAGGGGGTTGCTTCCTTTGTCGATAAGCAGACGATCAAGGTGACCAGGGAGGATGGCAGCGCCGAGCAACTAACCGCAAAAAATGTGATCCTGGCTACCGGTTCCAAACCGACGGCCCTTCCGTTTTTGCCGGTGGATAAGAAGCGCATCATCACCTCGACAGAAGCCCTCAACCTGCAGGAAATCCCCAAACAACTGATTGTGATCGGGGGAGGGGTGATCGGTCTCGAACTGGGATCGGTCTATGCCCGCCTGGGAGCAAAGGTGACGGTGGTGGAATATGAGAAATCGATCATTGCCACGATGGATGCCGGACTGGGCAAGGAATTGCAGCGGGTGTTGAAAAAGACGCTCGGTATGGAATTCCTGCTGGGCCACAAAGTGACCGGAGCGACCACCAAAGGTAAAACGGTCACGGTGTCCGCTACGGATGCCAAAGGGGCTAATGTCAGCATTGAAGGTGATTATTGCATCGTTGCCGTAGGTCGTACCGCCTATACCGAAGGGTTGGGACTGGAGAATATCGGCATCACCCTGGAAGAACGGGGCCGCAAAATCCCTGTCAATGAACATCTGGAGACTCCGGTCGCCGGGGTGTTTGCGATCGGGGATGTGGTGAAAGGTGCCATGCTGGCCCATAAGGCCGAGGATGAAGGGGTTTTCGTAGCCGAATATATTGCCGGCCAGAAGCCGCATATTGACTATAACCTGATCCCCGGCGTGGTTTATACCTGGCCGGAAGTCGCCAGCGTGGGCCAGACCGAGGAGCAGTTGAAAGCAGCCGGCAAGAACTATAAAACCGGCAATTTCTCCTTCAAGGCCAGCGGACGTGCCAAAGCCAGTGGTGACACCGACGGATTTGTCAAAGTTTTGGCAGATGCTGAAACCGATGAAGTGCTGGGTGTACACATGATCGGGCCGAGAGCCGCAGATATGATTGCCGAAGCAGTCGTAGCGATGGAATACAGAGCTTCTGCGGAAGATATCGCCCGGATCTGCCATGCGCACCCGACTTACACAGAAGCCATCCGGGAAGCTGCCCTCGCAGCCACCGCCAACCGGGCGATCCATATGTAAGGAGGCCATCGGTAAGCGATTTTTCAAAAGTCGCTTTTGATTCAGAGGTTAATTTATTTTTATTTTTTTTCACCCCCGGAGCGTTTTAGCTTTCCGGGGGTGTTTTATATTCAACTTTTCGGGGGGTGTTTTATATGTCGATGTTATCATATGGCGGTGAATGTGAAATGCAACTGACTTTTTCAATTTGCACAGGCCGGGTATTATTTCGATCTTTGTATGGATGGTCAGATTGCTGGCCGGAATAATTTTATTGCTATGGTGACGATTACTGAGAACGCAAAGAAAAAAGTGCTTGATATTATGCAGGCAGAGGGTTATGATCCTTCATATTTTATCCGGGTGGGTGTGGAGAGTGGAGGCTGTTCGGGTTTGAGCTATAAGCTGAGTTTCGACAATGAAGAGAAGAAGGGAGACCAGCTCTTTGAGGTGGACGGAATCCGTATTTGCCTGGACATCAAGTCTTATCTTTACCTGGCGGGTACCGAACTGGATTATTCGGCCGGCCTCACCGGAAAGGGTTTTGAGTTTCACAATCCCAATGCCAGTCGCACCTGTGCCTGTGGGGAGAGTTTTGCTGTTTAGTTTTTCATGCACAATTTCCAAAACGATTACGCCGAAGGCGGGCATCCCCGGATTCTGAATAAGTTGCTGGAAAGCAATCTGGTGCAGCAACCCGGTTATGGTTCGGATACGTATTCGGTGCAGGCGAAAGATTTGCTGCGGAAGAAGCTGAACCATGCGGATGCACAGATTTATTTTGTGTCGGGCGGGACCCAGGCCAACCTGCTGGTGATTTCTTCCCTGCTACGGGTGCATGAGGCAGTGATCAGTGCTGCTACGGGTCATATTTACACACATGAAACCGGAGCCATTGAGGCAACGGGTCACCGGGTCATTTCAATTGATTCCATTGACGGAAAATTAAGACCTTCGGATCTGGAGGCAGTCTTGCAGTCACATACTCTGAGGCCGCATGTGGTCAAACCGAAAATGGTGTATATCTCCAATTCCACGGAAGTAGGGTCGGTTTATACCGCCGGCGAACTGCGCAGTTTGTCGGATTTTTGTCGTGTCCATGCGCTTTATTTATATATGGATGGAGCGAGGCTGGGACAGGCCCTGACTTCACCGGCCAGTGATCTTTCGTTTTCCCAGCTTTCGGGGCTAGTCGATGTGTTTTATATTGGTGGAACCAAGAACGGAGCCTTGCTGGGGGAGGCGATTGTGCTGAATAATCCGGCATTGGCTCCCGAATTTGATTATGCCCTGAAACAGAAGGGGGCTTTGTTGTCCAAAGGCCGGGTGTTGGGTATTCAATTTCTGGAGTTGTTCCGGGATGATCTCTATTTTGACCTGGCCCGGCATGCCAATCAGATGGCCCTGAAACTGGCCGGGGCATTTACGTCCGCAGGTGTTCCGTTTCTGACCGAGCCGGTAAGCAATCAGCTCTTTCCCATCCTCCCCAATGAACTGATCTCCCGTTTGAGGATAAAATATCTATTTTATGACTGGAAAGTGGTCGATACGCAACACACGGCCATCCGGCTGATCACCTCCTGGGCCACAGAAGAGAATGTTGTCGATCAGTTTATCGCAGATTTGAAGTCTTAATTATTTGATTTTTGCAGTAAATTCTGCACCTAAGCGAGCGAACGCCCGGAAAAATTGATAAGTGAAGCGCAGAATTTACTTCAAAAACCAAAGAAACCTAATTTAAACCCAGATTCCGCATTAGACTTTTATTACAAATCAAACTTGCTGCACTACTGAGCACGGCTTTGATTTTTTGCCTTTGAAATAGCGCTGCTATTCCATTCGATAAAAAACCTACATCCGCACTCATTACTATTGCAATTTTGCTTTTCATCACAAACCCTAATGCGGAATCTGGGTTAAATCAAGGAATCATCCCTTTTTCGAACAATTGCCAGTTTGGTGATTCTGCCCGCAGTGCTGCAATGGCCCCACAGATCTGAGTCCCTGCCTGTACGATCTCCTCTTCGGTATTGAAGCGGCCGAGGCTCAGTCGGATGGAAGAAAAAGCATCCTCCGGATTCCGGCCCATTGCGATCAGCACATGTGAAGGGTCCCGGCTGCCGCTGACACAGGCCGAGCCGGTGGATAGACAAAGCTTGGGGAGTCTCGCAATCAGGGAGGCTGCCCTCAGATGGCGGATGGTAATGTTACTGACATGGGGCAGGCGTTCGGTCCCCAGGCCATTGACATAGGTTTGGGGCAGGGTCAGGATCATATTTTCCAATTTGTCCCGCAATCGGGCGAGCCTGATGATTTCTGTATCGAGTTTGGCTTTTGCCAGTTCCGCCGCCTTTCCCATTCCCACAATAGCCGGTACATTGAGGGTGCCTGCCCGCAGCCCATGCTCCTGTCCGCCACCATGCAGCAGGGGAGCGACCTGTATCCGTTTATTTTTTTTCCGGATATACAAGACCCCAGTTCCTTTAGGGCCGTGGAATTTATGGGCGCTCAGGCAGAGCAGATCAATGGGTGTTTGACTGAGGTCAATATTTTGTTTGCCAATGGATTGGGTGGCATCACAAAAAAATAGTACATCGTGTTTTTGGGCAATCCGGCTCAGTTCAGCTATGGGATGGAATACACCGGTTTCATTATTGGCCGACATGAGGGCGATCAATACGGTATCCGGCCGGATGGAGGCTTCCAGTTGCTCAGGGTCCAGACGCCCCAGATAATCTACATCCAGACAGGTCACCTCGGCTCCTTTTTTTTCCAGGTGGGCAAAGGTGTCCAACACCGCCTTGTGTTCGGTCCTGCAAGTGATAAAATGCTTTCCCTTGCTTTGATATTGTTCAAAAACTCCTTTGAGTACGGTGTTTATGGCCTCGGTGGCACCGGAAGTAAACAAGATGGTGTCAGTCTCGGGGGCATGGATCAGCCCGGCCACCTGCAAGCGGCTTTTTTCCACTGCTGCCGCAGCGGTGCGCCCCAGACCGTGCATTAGGCTGGAAGCATTGCCATACTGATCCTTCAGGTAAGGCAACATGGCTTCCAGCACCTGCGGATCCATCGCAGTGGTCGCGTTATTGTCCAGATATATAAGCGATTCCATCAAAGCAATATAACAAAAAAAAATCAATAACACAAAAAAATCCGCAAAGGGCGATTACCGATTGCGGATTTAAGCATTTATTCTTCAGACTTCCGGGTGATCCCGGACAGCCTTTTATTTTAGATTTCCAGGGGCAATCTTTATTTTAGACCTCCAGCAACAATCTTGCAGGATCTTCCAGCAATTGCTTGACCCGGACTACAAAGCCCACAGATTCACGGCCGTCAATGATGCGGTGGTCATAGGACATAGCAATGTACATCATCGGGCGGATCACGACCTGACCATTTTCGGCCACCGGCCGCTGGATGATATTGTGCATACCCAGGATCGCGGATTGTGGGGCATTGATAATCGGAGTGGACATCATGGACCCAAAAATCCCACCATTGGTGATGGTATAGGTGCCGCCGGTCATTTCTTCGATGGTCAGTTTGTTGTCACGGGCTTTGGTGGCCAATTCGATGATTTTTTTCTCGATTTCGTGCAGTGACATGCTTTCCGCATTGCGGATCACCGGTACTACCAGTCCTTTGGGTGCGGATACTGCAATGGATATATCTGCATAATCATGATAGACGATTTCGTCACCGTCAATGCGGGCATTGACTCCCGGCCATTCTTTCAGTGCAGTAGTGACCGCTTTAGTAAAGAAGGACATAAAGCCCAGACCCACACCATGTTTCTCTTTGAACAGGTCTTTGTATTTGGCACGGAGATCCATGATGGGCTGCATATTGACCTCGTTGAAGGTAGTCAGCATAGCGGTTTCGTTTTTGACGGCCACCAGCCTTTTTGAAACGGTTTTGCGCAGGGAAGACATTTTGGTGCGGCGCTCATTGCGGCTGCCGGGAGCGGCTGCAACGGTGTCTGCACTGGACGGGACAGTAGCAGGTGCCGAAGCCGTTTTGGCGGCAGATGCTGCCGGTGCTTGAGCAGAAGCTCCTGCCTGTACTTTTTCTGCATCTTCTTTGGTGATGCGTCCGTCCTTGCCCGTGCCCTGAACGGCAGCCGGATCAACACCTTTTTCCCGGAGGATCTTGGCAGCAGCAGGGGAGGCGGTACCCGAAGCATAGGTGGCCTCTCTGGACGGAGAGGCCGTAGCACTGGCTGCAACTGCAGAACCACTCGCTGCTGTACCGGTGTCAGTTTTTTCGTCACCGGCGGTCCCACTTCCGGCAGCATCAGCTGCCGCAGCCGGAGCTGCATCAGCAGCCTTGCCCGCCCCGGCAGCTTCACCCTCTTCAATCGTGGCCAACAAGGCGCCGATTTCCAGGGTGTCACCCTCCTGTGCGATAATCCGCAGGATTCCGGCTTTTTCGGCAGGCAGCTCAAAAGTCGCCTTATCTGATTCCAGCTCGGCAATATTTTCATCCATTTCTACATAATCGCCATCCTGCTTCAACCATTGTGCAAGTATGACCTCATTGATTGATTCCCCGACGGTCGGAACTTTTATTTCAACACTCATATGTTATGTATTTGTAGTTTAATTCATTTAAAAACTGATCATTGACCATTATTCATTGCCAAAAGCCTTGCTGACCACATGCTTCTGCTGGATCAGGTGCTGGGCGGCATAACCCGTAGCCGTGCTGCTGCTTTCCTTACGGGAAATCACATCCAGTGTGATGCTGCGGTTCCTCAGCTTACGGCAAATATACGGCCAGGCCCCCATATTTTCAGGCTCTTCCTGCACCCAGAAGAATTCTGTTGCATTTTTATACTTGTTTTTGATCGCTCTCAATTTGTCCATCGGAGTCGGATAGAGTTGTTCCACCCTTACAATGGCCACATCTCCGCGCTGATCAGTTTCCTGTTTTTCCAGCAGATCGTAATAGATCTTTCCGGTACAGAACAGCACTCTTTTGACGTCGGCTGCTTTTACTGCCGGATCATCGATGATCTCCTGGAATTGCCCTTTGGTAAATTCCGTCAGATCGCTCACCACTTTCGGATGGCGCAGCAGACTCTTGGGCGTAAACACGACCAGTGGTTTACGATAATCCCGCTTGAGCTGCCTTCTCAGAATATGGAAGAAGTTGGCCGGGGTGGTACAATTGGCGATCTGCATATTGTTTTCGGCACAAAGCTCCAGGAAGCGTTCAATGCGTGCCGAAGAGTGCTCCGGACCCTGTCCTTCCAGACCGTGGGGCAGCAACATCACCAGCCCGTTGGATCGCCTCCATTTGGTTTCAGCAGAAGCGATGTATTGATCCACAATGATCTGTGCTCCATTGTAGAAATCACCAAACTGAGCTTCCCAAACGGTCAGGGCATGAGGATTGGCCAGGGCATAGCCATACTCAAATCCCAGCACTCCGTATTCCGAGAGGTGGGAGTTATAAATATTGAAGCGGTCTCCACCCTGAATTTCCCGCAGGGGGATGTATTCCTGAATGGATTCTTCCAGTGTCAGTACCGCATGGCGGTGCGAGAAGGTTCCGCGCTCCACGTCCTGACCGCTGATCCGCACCCGGTTGCCCTCGTGCAGCAGTGTCGCATAAGCCATCAGCTCACCCATCGCCCAGTCATATTTCTTGGTTTCGGACATGTTGAGCCTTTCGTCAAACAGCCGCTGGATCTTGCGGAAGAAGTTTTTATCAGCCGGCAGGGTGCTGATCTCTCTGGCCAGGGAAAGGAATGTTTTCTCGCTCACACTGGTATTGACGGGTGCGAAAATATTCTCGTACTTCGCTTTTTTCAATCCTTGCCAGGCACCCGAATACATGGGGTTGTCACTGGAAATTCCTTCATCATTCTTCGAATCATCCAACCTGTCCTGCAGCAATTGGCGGAAGTCCTTTTCCATTTCCTTTGCCAGACTGGCATCCACACTGCCAGCATCAAGTAGTTTCTGGTTGTATATTTCCCGTGGATTGGCGTGCTTTTCGATTGCCTTGTACAGCAGGGGCTGGGTGAATTTCGGCTCGTCCGCTTCATTATGTCCGTAACGGCGATAACACAGTAGATCAATATACACGTCCATATGGTACCGCTGACGGTATTCCACGGCCAGATTGATCGCATAGACCAATGCCTCCACATCGTCTCCGTTTACATGGAATACGGGTGAAAGAGTGACTTTGGCAATGTCCGTACAATAGGTGGATGAACGGGCATCCTTGAAATTGGTGGTAAAACCGACCTGGTTATTGACCACGATATGGATGGTGCCACCCGTACGGTAACCCTCCAGCTTGGACATCTGGATCACTTCATAGACAATCCCCTGTCCGGCGACCGCTGCATCACCGTGGATCAGGATCGGGGCAATTTTGGAAGAATCCCCATCATATTTTATGTCAATCTTGGAGCGGACAATCCCTTCTACCACCGGATCCACGGTTTCCAGGTGGGAAGGGTTGGGTACCAGACTGAGATGCACTTCCTTGCCATCTTCGGTTTTGATATCGGTAGAATAACCAAGATGGTACTTGACATCTCCACCGAAGTCCTGCTCCGGATCTTCTATATTGGTCTTGCCTTCAAACTCGGAAAAAATACTTTCATAGGACTTGCCGAGGATATTAGTCAATACGTTCAGACGGCCACGGTGGGCCATGCCGATTACAAATTCCTGGATACCAATGTCGGCACCTTTGGAAATGACCGAATCCAGTGCCGGGATCAGACTTTCTGCTCCTTCCAGGGAGAATCGTTTCTGTCCCAGAAATTTTGTGCCCAGGAAATTTTCGAAGACTACGGCCTCGTTCAGTTTTTTTAGGATGCGTTTCTTTTTCTCGATCGGGAAATTGGGTGTGTTGCGCTCGCTTTCCATACGCTCCTGCAACCATTTGATCTTTTCGGGGTTGCGGATGTATTTGTATTCGGCCCCGATGGAGCGGCAATAAGTGTCTTCGATCAGTTGACGGATGTCTCTCAGTTTAGCGGGCCCCAGGCCCACTTCCACACCGGCGTTGAATACGGTGTCCAGATCGGCTTCGGTAAACCCAAAGGTTTCCAGTTCCTTGCCCGGAAAGTATTTCCGGCGTTCCCGTACGGGGTTGGTGGCGGTGAACAAATGTCCCCGGTCCCGGTACCCGTTGATCATATTCAGCACATTGATTTCCTTCAGCACATGTTCAGGGGTGCTATGGCTCCCCGGATCCCCAACCTCTGCGAATTGCTGGCCAAAATCAAAGCCCTCAAAAAACTTCTGCCAGCCAAAATCCACCGACTCCGGATCCTCCAGGTATGACTGGTAAAGCGAGTCCACATATTCTGAATCCGCATTGCTCAAATAAGAAAGTTTATCCATTGTTGTCTAAAAAATTCTATGATTGTATCAAATATTTATGATTGTATCGAATATTACTATAATTGCGTCAAAGTTAGGAATTATAATGAGTTTACCAATGCAATGTCAAGCAATTTTAAACCCATTTGATGCCTGCTGCACCGGGTTGTAGGCTGCGTTGCCGGAAAGGGGAGGGACCCCCGTTCATTACAGGGCCAGAATCTTTTGGAGATCAAGGGGTTTGTTCTCCTTTGCGCTGGATCCTACACCGGCAATATGTGCCCAGTCGCCATAATTGTTGCAGGGATTGTAATCCAGTAATTTTTCCTCGAACCAGGCAGCCCCCGCCAACCAATCTCCTTTGAGGTTGTGCACCAGAAAACTGGCGGCCACCTGTCGCAGCTGATCGGTGATCAGACCGGTTTCATTCAATTGGACCATTGCCTCGTCGATCAACGCTTCGCCGGTCTGTCCGTTCTTCCATTGTTCCATGCTGCTGTCTGCACCCGCCTGTATCTCCGGGGCTTCCCCGGTCAGACCCTCCGATTTGAAAAAGCGGTTGCCATGTTTCTTGAACATAAACCGGTAATAATCCCTCCACATCAGTTTGGCAAGCTGCGGATCCAGTTGTTTTTTGGAGTCTGGATTCTCCTGTGCGGCTTCGATCAGGGCATGGTAAAGTGTATTGGGTGACAAGGCCCCGCAACTCACATAGGGAGATATGTGGCTCTCTTTTTCCGCTTGATCGGCGTGACCCGGCTGATCGGCCTGGCGGAGAAATTCATGCAGGATTTCAAATGCAGCTTCTTCACCGCCTTGTAATTCCAGATTTTCCGCCAACAGGATGTCTTCTTCTGAAAACCCGAGTTCCCGTAAAGAGGGTAGGGTGGTTTCGGGCAATCCAGATTTGAAGTTCACCTGTTCCGGTTTTGGAAATTGCGGCCGCACACTGCTTTCCCGTTCTGCTTTTTTGCGGAATTGGGTAAAATTATTGGGTATATCCCGGATCGGGAACGGCAGGTCTTCTTTGTGGTAGAGGGTGTGGCCTATAAAATGGCGCAGGTTGATCTGTTGCTTCCATAGAGCCGCCTCCACATTGGCCGATACCTGGGTTTCTTCAAAGGCCACTTCCCGGTGGTGATAGACTTCGTCCACCTTCAAGGTGCGGCAAAGCTCCGGAAGCAACTGCTGGGGCTCTCCGAAAGCGACCAGCAGGTCTCCTCCGGCCCGGCGAAATTGCTCCCGCAGGGACTGGACATTGCGTCGGATAAATTCTGCCCGAAGGACACCCGTTTTGCGGTTGCCATAGACGGTTCCGGCAAAATGGCGGGGATCAAAACAATAAACCGGGACGATCTGATTTCCATTCTCCAGCGCACGCACCAGCATTTCATTGTCATGCGTACGCAAATCATTCCTGAACCAAACCAAAATTGTTCTTCCGTTCACTCCGCTCATTGATATTGTCAAAAAATTAAAATTTCCTTAAAAGGACCTAAATGTCCAAATATAGGGTTTTGGCAGGAGATTTTGTGCCTTTTCGACCTGTCTGATGCATATTATTACATTTCACATACAAAAGTCCGGCGATTTTCAATTTGTCCTGATTTTACCCTGAAAATTTCCGCGTGAATATGTACCTTTGACCCATGCCAGACAAAATTATTATCCTTGATTTTGGTTCCCAATATACGCAACTGATCGCCAGACGGGTGAGGGAGCTCAACGTTTATTGTGAAATCCATCCATTCAATCATCTGCCCGACTGGGACAGCGATGTAAGGGGGGTAATCCTCTCCGGCAGTCCGTATTCGGTGAGACAGGCGGATGCGCCGCAGATTGATTTCACGGATCTGCAACAGCGCTTTCCTTTGCTGGGAGTCTGCTACGGGGCGCAGTATATCGCACAGCATAGCGGGGGCGAGGTACTGCCGGCCGAGATCCGGGAATATGGCAGGGCTAATCTGTCCACGGTCAGGGATTCCAATCCGCTGATGGCCGGAGTCCCGGCGGATTCACAGGTGTGGATGTCCCATGCGGATACCATCGCCCGTGTCCCGGAGCATTTCGAGGTGATCGCCAGCACGGATAAGGTGCAGTATGCGGCCTATCAGGTGAAAGGTACACAGACTTTTGGGATCCAGTTCCATCCCGAGGTGACACACAGTACGGACGGCAAGACTCTATTGTACAATTTTGTGGTGGGCATTTGTGGTTGCCGGCAGGACTGGACACCCGACTCATTTGTAGAGAACACAGTGGCCGCGCTCAAGACCGAGTTGGGCGGGGACCATGTGATCATGGCCCTCTCTGGCGGAGTGGATTCGACGGTGGCGGCCGTGTTGCTGCACCGGGCCATCGGTGACCGGTTGCACTGTATCTTTGTGGATCATGGGCTGCTGCGCAAGGGTGAATTTGAACAAGTACTTGACTCATATCAGCATATGGGTCTTAATATCAAAGGTATAAATGCTAAAGATCGTTTTTACGATCAACTGGCCGGGGTCAGTGAACCCGAAGCCAAGCGGAAGATCATCGGGGCCTCTTTTATTGATGTATTCGATGAAGCGGCGCATGCTGTGCAGGCTGAATTGCTTGCAGGTGCGGAGGTGCGCTGGCTGGGACAGGGCACTATTTATCCGGATGTGATCGAATCGGTATCGGTCAAGGGCCCTTCGGCCACAATCAAGTCCCACCACAATGTGGGCGGACTGCCGGATTTCATGAAGCTGAAAGTGGTGGAGCCGCTGAAAGCCTTGTTTAAGGATGAGGTCAGACGGGTCGGTGCTTCCCTGGGGATCGATCCGGCCATTCTGTCCAGGCATCCATTCCCCGGACCGGGGCTGGCCATCCGTATTCTGGGAGACATTACCGCCGAAAAAGTGCGTATTTTGCAGGAAGCGGATGAGATCTATATCCGCAATCTGCGTGAATCGGGCTGGTACGATAAGATTTGGCAGGCCGGCACGATTTTTCTGCCGGTACGTTCGGTGGGCGTGATGGGTGATGAACGGACTTATGAGCATGTGGTGAGTCTGCGTGCGGTCGGGTCCCTGGATGGCATGACAGCGGACTGGATCCATCTGCCTTATGAATTGCTGGGCAAGATTTCCAATGAAATTATCAATCAGGTAAAAGGTATAAACCGTGTTGTCTATGACATTAGTTCAAAACCTCCGGCTACCATTGAATGGGAATAATCCGGTGAGGAATCTTTTTTTGCGAAGTCTTTTTTTATTGGGTGCGCTTTCGATGGTGGTGGCCTGTACGCCACGGGTCCGGGTAATTGAAACCAATACCGAGCAGGCACGGACTCCGGAAGAAACAGTAGAAGAGGAAAGGGTAGAGGCGGCGGTCAGCAGAGAAGTGCAACAAATTGCCCTGTTGCTACCGTTTCAGCTCAATCGTTCTAACGGGTCGAATCCGACACAGGCCGATATACAGCGGGCCGCACTGGCGCTCGATTTTTTGCAGGGGTTTCAGTTGGGGCTTGAAAAATCGGCAGGTCGGGGAGGTTATTTCAAGCTGGAGGTGCTGGACAGCCGGGACAATGAACAGGAAGTCTCCCGATTGGCGGCATCTGCCGGTGTAAAGGAAGCCGCATTGATCGTAGGACCTGTTTATCCGAAAGAAATCAAGGCTTTTGCGCAGGCATCCGGTATAGACCCTGCTAAAGTATTGCAGGTTTCACCCCTGGCGGCTACCATGCCTTCCGAATTCAATCAACCCAATCTGATTTCCATTACTTCACCCATTACTACCCATGTGAAGGCACTGGCCAAGCACCTAAAGGGTATTTACCGTTCGGGGGATGTGGTGATATTATACGAGAGTGAAGAAGCGTCCAGCCAGCAATTTCTGCCGGCGCTCCGGGCCGAATTGCAGTTGCTGGACCGCTCGATTCCCATTCACCAGGTCGATAGTGAAGAACGCCTGCTTGAACGGGTACGGCTGAATGGCAACAACCTGATCGTTTGCGGTTCAACCAATCGTTTCAGACTGGTTTCCATTTTCAATCAATTGCATGCTTTACGGGATATGAATGGCCACCGGGTGCAGCTTTTCGGGCATCCGACCTGGGCGAAAATGAGTTTTGAGGAAGCAGATGGACTGGAATCCCTGCAAACCATGATCTCTTCGTCTTATTATATTGATCCCCGGCTGACCACTGTCCGGGATTTCAATCAGCAATACCGGGAGGAATTTGAGGTGGCGCCGACCGAATTTGCTTATAAAGGCTATGATACAGGGCGTTATTTTGGTGAATTATTGTCCAGATACGGCAAAGATTACAGCAAACATCTGCTGGATGCGACTTATCAGGGGCTGCACAATGATTTTGAGTTTGAATACAATCCCCGTTGGGGCTATGTCAATCATGCCATCCATTTCTTAAAATATAATAATGGCAGCTTCATCCGATCCAATTGAGCCTAAGAACGGCCGGGTTTATCAGCATTTCCGCTCCTTTTTGAAGGCTCTGGAGGCTTATGTACCCGGCGAACCTTTATCCCGGTTTCTCACCGGTTTTTTCAAAGAAAATAAGCAAATGGGCTCCAAAGACCGGAAGGCCGTTTCTCGTATGCTTTACCATTATTTCCGTCTTGGAAATGCAGCTAAAGAACTGGAAATCATAGACCGGCTGGTATTGGCCGAGTTTCTCTGCACCACTGAAAGTTTGCTGGTACAGTCGGAAAATCCCGGACTGAATGAGCACATACAGATGGGATTGGATGAGAAAATCAATCTGCTCGAGACTACCACTTCTTTTCGCATGGTGGATGTTTTTCCGTTATTGGATTATATCTCTCCCTTGATCGACAGGCAGGTATTTATCAGACAATTCTTTATCCAGCCGGACTTATTTTTGAGGATGCGGCGCGGGCAGGAGAACAGGATATTGACTTTGCTGGATAAACATGCCATTGCTTACAGGAGAATAGGGGAAACGGCCCTTGCTCTTCCCAACAGCACCTCTCTTGAACAGATCCCGGGCTTGAAAGGACTGATAGAGGTGCAGGATCTGTCCTCGCAACGTAGTATGGACAAAGTATCCGCACAGAAAGGGGAAAGCTGGTGGGATGCCTGCAGCGGGGCAGGAGGAAAGTCATTGATGCTCATGGATCGTTTCCCGGGCATCCAATTACTGGTGTCGGATATACGCCCCAGTATCCTCCGCAATCTGGACGAACGCTTTGAAGCAGCCGGCATCCGCGGATACCGCCGGAAAATAATCGACCTGACAAAAGATACTGCACCTGTATTGGGTGATGAACAGTTCGATGGAATCCTGCTGGATGCGCCCTGTACCGGTTCGGGTACCTGGGGCCGCACCCCGGAGATGCTACTTTCCTTCGGGGAACCGGCGATCACTGAATTTGCAGAATTACAAAAATCCATTGCCGCCGGGGTTGTCCGCCATCTCAAACCCGGAAAGCCACTTTTTTATATTACCTGCTCCGTCTTTGCCATGGAGAATGAGGAAGTTGTCTCGAATATCTGCCAACAAACCGGCCTCCACGCTGAAGCCATGGAATACATCACCGGCTATCACGATCGTGCCGACACGCTGTTTGTAGCCAGGTTGGTCTAAATTTTACATTTATTATAAATTATTATTCTTTTTAATTAAAAATATTTCTTAAATTTGTTTTCTGACAGTTCAAATAAAACAGTTAGAAGATGAAAGATGAAATTGTCTTATATCGTCCTGATGAAATCGCTGAACATATTGAGGTAAGGCTTGATGAGGAAACTGTTTGGCTGACGCAAAAGCAAATGGCGTTAGTTTTTGACACGACACCACAGAATATTACTTTGCACCTGAACAATGTTTACGAACAAAAGGAAATTGATAAAGTGGCAACTTGTAAGTATTCCTTACAAGTTCAAATGGAAGGAAAGCGTAAGATAAAAAGGAAACAAAAGTTCTATAATTTAGACGCCATTCTATCTGTCGGCTATCGGGTAAACTCTATAAGGGGGACACAATTCCGCCAGTGGGCAACGCAACGTCTGAAAGACTACTTGCTCAAAGGTTATGCGATTAACAACCGGATGAATCGCATTGAAGACAATGTGCACGCCCTCTCGAAAAAGGTAAATGAAATTGACCTGCAAATAAACACTCGTCAAATTCCCACACAAGGCATCTTTTATGACGGAGAGGTATTTGATGCCTACGAATTGGCCTCAAAAATCATACGTAGCGCAGAAACAGGCATTGTTTTGATAGTGAAGTAAGGCTTGATGAGGACCCGGGTATTTGTCATTGATATAAAAACCAACGGGATTATTGTATATATTTGGGTGTTGGGGGCAGTTTAAAAGACACCCTGCACAATTAAAGAAACGAATAAATATGCGAAGATTATTTCAATTGACGGTTTTACTTTTATTACTTATAACAAGTTGCCAGCCATCAGATAATAAGACTGATCTGCTGCTAAATAAAATTGAGCAGATCGCATCCGATAAAAATGCAGTAGTTGGGGTTTCAATTATCGGAAATAATGGAAAAGACATTGTTTCTATACATGGAGATCGACGATTTCCGATGCAAAGCGTATTTAAATTCCATATAGCATTAGCCGTCCTGTCTGAGATTGATAAAGGGAAACTTTCACTGGACCAGAAAATAGAGGTAAGTAAGGATGAACTTTTGCCTGAAAATTTTTGGAGTCCACTTAGGGACGAAAATCCGGATGGTGGGAGTTTTACGATTGAAAGGTTAATTCAATATTCGGTTTCCCATAGTGACAATACTGCCTGCGATGTGCTGATACGACTTATTGGAACACCCAAGACGGTGGAGGATTATTTTAAAAAGAATAATATTCAGGACATACAGATTACATTTAATGAAGAAGATATGCAGGCGGAGTGGGAGAATATGTTTCAAAACTGGACTACTCCCAAAGCTGCCAGCGAGACGCTTAAATTGTTCTATGAGAATAAAAACAATTTGCTTTCAAAGAGCAGTTATGATTTTTTCTGGAAAACAAATATAGAAACAACAACCGGGGCAAAACGAATAAAAGGGCAATTGCCAACAGGAACAATTGTCGCTCATAAAACAGGCTGGTCCGGAACAAATAAGGAAACAGGGATTACTGCCGCAGTAAATAACATAGGCATTGTCTTTTTACCAAATGGTGAGTACTTTATTATCAGCGTTTTTGTTAGTGAATCAACAGAAAATTTCGATACAAATGAGAAAATCATAGCCGACATCGCAAAAGCAACTTATGACTTTTACACGGCAACGTAGTAAGATATTGAAAATGATTATATTTGGTACAATGAAAAAACGAATAACTCTACTCATGGTGATGCTGGCCTGTTCCTGGGGGATCAAGGCACAGCAGGCCCCTGAAACTTCCAAGACGGTTTTTTCTGAACAGGCATTGGCTCAGACCCTATTTGCCCTGGATGGCCGGGAGGTGAGAGCAGGGGATGTGCTGACCGCCAATAAAGGCAAAATGGTGTTGTTGTACGTCTGGGCAACCTGGTGTCCGGATTGCCTGGAGGGTTTTCCCCAGTTGTTTGAACTGCAAAAGAACAATCCGGACCTGCATGTGCTGTTTTTCTCCCTGGATCGGGAAGAAAGCCGGTGGAAGGAGGGTATTGAAAAATTTGGGCTGAAAGGGGAGCATTATTGGTTCAAAACAGCCTGGAAGAACGATTTCACCGAATACATTGATCTCAACTGGATTCCACGTTACCTTTTGCTGGATGCCAGTGGATCAATCGAAAAATACTATTCGGTCAAAGCGGATGATCCCGAATTGCAAGCGGCGATCGACAAGCTGGATGAAGGTAAAATGAATCAAGGCAAGCTGAATTATCGTCGGGATTGATCCGGAGCCGTGCCGGATCGTTCAGTACCCGATCAGGAAAGCAATCTTCTGATCCATTTTAACTTTCCCTTACTGTAAGGCGGATATTTGATGCTGGGTTCTCCCCAGTTGGCTTTATGCAGTACAGATTTGGCATGTGAAAAGGTTTCAAATCCAAAACGACCGTGATAATGACCCATGCCGCTTTTGCCTACACCTCCAAAGGGTAGATAGGTGTTGCTGATATGCATCAGGGTGTCATTGATGCAGCCACCCCCGAAAGAGAATTGCCCGGTAAATTTTTGCTGCTCCTGACGATTATTGGAAAATAAATAGGCGGCCAGTGGCTTTTCCAGAGCAATGAGCCGCGCCAAAAGTTTATCAAGATCTTCAAAGGTCAGCACCGGCAATATCGGTCCGAAGATCTCTTCCTGCATACAGGGGTCTTCCCATTCCACGTTCACCAGCATGGTGGGCGCAATAAAGAGCTCCTGTTCATTGATCCTCCCCGTCATTCGTGCATAGTCGGTGTCATCGGGCGTATTGATTTTTCCAATATTCTGTGAATGACCCCGATAAATTTTGCCGGGATCAATGAGCGCTTTCAGCCGGTCAAAATGCCTTCGGTTGATGATGCCCGGATAATGCGTACTGCCGGACCGGTAATCAAATTGCAGGATCTGTTCCTCCATCAATTCCAGTAATCTTTGATGGACTTTTTTATGGACCAGCAGGTAATCCGGAGCGATGCAGGTCTGGCCGGCGTTGAGAAATTTCCCCCAGACGATCCTTCGGGCCGCCACCTCCAGATTGGCCGTTTCGCAGACGATGGCCGGGCTCTTGCCCCCCAGTTCCAGAGTCACCGGAGTCAGATGCCTGGCCGCAGCTTCATAGATCATGCGGCCCACCCGGGGACTGCCGGTGAAAAACACATGGTCAAAATGGTATTTCAACAGCTCAGTGGTTTCTTCTGCTCCACCCGGTACGACATGGAAATATTCTTTGGAAAATGAATCATTGATCATCCGGGCCATCAGTGCAGCACATTCCGGAGTGAGTTCACTGGGTTTGATGATAACTGTATTGCCGGCTGCCAGTGCTGCAATTGCCGGAAGCAGGGTGAGCTGATAAGGGTAATTCCAGGCGCCGATGATCAGGCAGCAACCCAACGGTTCGTAATAGATCCGGCTTTTGCCCGGCAGACTGCTCAGGCCGGTACGTACTTTTTTCGGCCGGATCCAGGCAGGCAGCTTTTTGAGATAGAAATCAATTTCTCTGAAAATAAAAGAGAGTTCGGTGCTATAAGTGTCAAATTTCGATTTTCCGAAATCCGCCTCAATTGCCGAATAAAGTTCGTTTTCATGCGTTCTCAACAAATCCCTCAGCTTCCGGAGCTGCGTCCTTCTAAATTCCAGCTTTTTTGTGGAATGGCCACGGAAAAATTTCCGCTGCTCCTCTATCAGTTTTTCAAAATCCATTTCTTTTCAATTGATTTGTATTACCCATTTCAAAGTTAAACAATCCATTCTGCGACAGCGGCCGCAAAAACAAAAAATTGCAGAAACAGACTACGGGAAATCCAAAAAAAACACTAAGTTTGCCCTGTATATCCGTGCCATTTTAAATACAATCTCACTAAATGAAGCAATCGGTTTTATTGGAT
The DNA here is from genome assembly GCA_040392005.1 of Parapedobacter defluvii. Classification (GTDB taxonomy): domain Bacteria; phylum Bacteroidota; class Bacteroidia; order Sphingobacteriales; family Sphingobacteriaceae; genus DASRQK01. The sequence continues at coordinate 31,526 of JBEBWT010000006.1, read as the reverse complement.
GCGCCTAAATTCCAGATTACGATCCAGCGTCTTTGCCGTCAATTGATAGAAAACCATGAGGATTTCTCGGAAACGGTGCTGATCGGGATTCAGCCCCGGGGCATTTATCTGGGCAAAAGGATCCGGCAGGAACTGGAAGCGATCCTGCCAGGCCGCCCGGTGGCGTACGGAGAACTGGATATCACGTTTTTCAGGGATGATTTCCGGCGGGAGGGGAGTGAACCCCTGGTACCCAGCAGCACGAATATGGATTTTATTGTGGAAGGCAAGAAGGTGATCCTGGTCGATGATGTACTGTGGACGGGGCGGACGATCCGGGCTGCGATGGATGCGCTCCAGGCATTCGGCCGTCCGGCAAAGATCGAGCTGCTGGTGCTGGTGGACCGGCGTTTTTCAAGGCAGTTGCCCATTGAGCCGGATTATATCGGGATACAGGTGGACTCCATTGATTCGCAGAAAGTGATCGTGAGCTGGGATGAGGCGGATGGAAATGACCGGATCGTCCTGCTGACCGACAAGAAGTGACAATAAAAACGAAAGCGAGCATACATTCAAAAAAGGGCTAACAAAAATAACATGGCGAAGGCAGCGCAACTCAGTACCCGGCACTTGCTGGGCATCAAGGACCTGAACGAACAGGATATTCAATTGATTTTTGAGACGGCGGACAATTTCAAGGATGTACTGAACCGTCCCATCAAAAAAGTCCCTTCCCTGCGCGACATTACCATTGCCAATGTGTTTTTTGAAAATTCCACCCGGACCCGGCTCTCCTTTGAACTGGCCGAGAAACGCCTTTCGGCAGATACCATCAATTTTGCGGCCTCATCTTCTTCGGTCAGCAAGGGAGAGACACTGATCGACACGGTCAATAATATCCTGGCCATGAAGGTGGATATGGTGGTGATGCGCCATCCATACGCCGGTGCCGGCGTGTTTCTGAGCAAGCACGTGGATGCCCAGATCGTGAATGCCGGTGATGGCGCCCATGAGCATCCCACCCAGGCCCTGTTGGATGCGTTTTCCATCCGGGAACGCTATGGGGATGTGGCCGGCAAAAAAGTAGCCATTATTGGAGATATCCTGCATTCGAGGGTGGCACTTTCCAATATACTCTGCCTGCACAAGCTGGGAGCCGAGGTGACGGTCTGCGGCCCGACGACCCTGATCCCCAAACATATTGAATCACTGGGTGTCAAGGTTTCGCATGACCTGATGGAGACACTCCGCTGGTGTGATGTGGCCAACATGCTCCGGATCCAACTGGAGCGGCAGGATATTGCCTATTTCCCTTCCCTCAGAGAATATACCATGCTGTATGGATTGGACAAAAAGCGGCTGGATTCCCTGGATAAGGAGATCACCATCATGCACCCGGGGCCGATCAACCGTGGGGTAGAAATCACGACCGATGTAGCCGACAGCAAACATGCCATCATTCTTGATCAGGTCGAAAATGGAGTCGCTGTACGGATGGCCGTCCTTTATCTGCTGGCCTCCAAACGGGACTGATGCACTACCACGGATGGGGTTGAGTAGCGTGTCCTGAACCGGGTTAATGAAACGTCCTTGTTATTTTTTGTTAAAATTCAAATGCAGGCATATTTTTTGTCCTATATTCACGGGCGAAATCAGGTTTTCAACAGTTGTTAAGAATTTTTGTGGAAAGCTTGCCTGAATTAACTTAAATTAGCAATTTGGTAAAGTATTTAGTATTGCGTTAGAGCGAATTTATATGTCAAGGAAAGTCTTTTGTTTGGTGTTGTTGGTCGGATTCCTGTCCGGATCGGTGTGGGCGCAGCAAAGTGCGTGGCAGCAGATCAACCGGGAATACCACACTGCGATGGAATTGTATGAAAAAGGGAATTATGCAGCAGCGGCCCATCAATTCGGGAAAGTGCAGCAGCACCGTATCCAGTCCGGTTTGCAGGAAGATGAACAGGGCCGGTTGACACTGCTCAAGGAGAATGCCCGCTTTTACATGGCTATCTGTGCGCTCGAATTGCAGGAACCCGGCACCGAGGATCTGTTTCTGAAATTTATCCGGGATTATCCGGCAAGTGCCAACGCCAAAGCGGCCTATTATCAGGTAGGCCGTTCCTATTTTGCCGAAAAGAATTACGATAAAACCATCGAATGGTTCAGTAAACTGGAACCCGGCAATCTGGCCGGCAGGGAATACACGGAATACCGCTATAAATTGGGTTATGCGTACTTTATGAAGGAACGGCTGGCCGAGGCGAAGCCGTTTTTTGCCGAGCTGAAAGATGGTAGCAGCGAATATGCAGAGGCTTCTATCTATTATTATGCCTATATCACTTATATGGATGGGGAATACAAGACGGCCCTGCGGGAGTTTGAACGCCTGAAGGGGTCGCAGACTTATGTGGCGACGTATCCCTATTATATTTCTACCTTATATTTTCTGGACCGCCGCTATGATGATGTACTGGAATATACCATCCCTATTCTCCAGAATACCCGTCAGCAGCATGCGACCGAAATGTACCGCATCGTGGGGGCGACTTATTTTGCCAAAAATGACCTGGAGAAAGCAGGAGAGTATTACGATCGGTTCCAGGCAGGGGATCAGGGGCGTACCCAGAACAATCAGGACAATTACCAGATCGGATACATTGCCTATAAGCTGGGCAATTATGAGAAAGCCATTCAGGAACTGGGAAAAATGGAGGAAACCGACGCCTATTATCAAAGTGCCATGATCGCTCTGGGAGATTCCTTTCTGAAAACCGGCAATAAGCAGGGCGCCCGGAACGCATTTTTCAGAGCCTCCAAAATGGATTTTGATAAAGACCTGAAAGAGGAGGGCCTGTTCAATTATGCAAAATTGTCCTATGAACTGGAGTTTCATCAGGTGGGTCTGGATGCCACGCAGGAATACCTGGACACCTATCCCAATTCCAGGCGGCAGGAGGAGGCAAAAATTCTCCTCGCGGAATCTTTATTGAGTACCAAAAATTACCGGGCCGCGGTCGATATTCTGGAGTCGCTGCCCAACCGGAGCCAGCAGGCCAATGCCGCCTATCAGAAAGTAACCTACTACCGGGGGCTGGAGTTTTACAACGAGCGGGCTTTCGAAAACGGGATTTCCATGTTTATGCGGTCGGAAAGTTATCCGATCGACCCGGAAATACTCGCTTTGGCCACCTATTGGAAGGCCGAGGCCATGTATGAAGTCCGCAAGTACGGCGAGTCGGTGACCAGTTTCAATCAGTTTCTGCGTTACCCCGCTGCGCGGAATACCGATGTTTACAGTTATGCAAATTACGCATTGGCCTATGCCGCCTTCCGCAATAACAACTTCAACACCTCTGCCAATTATTTTGAACGCTTTTTGTCCGTAGGCGGGCAATCTGTGGATGACAATGTACGGAATGATGCCATTGCCCGGCTGGGAGACTCTTATTTTTCACTGAAGAATTACAACCGGGCCCTGCAATATTATGACCGGCTGATCAACAACCGTGCGCCGAGCCAGGACTATGCCCTGTTCCAGCGGGGGATGATCCAGGGTCTCCAGGGGGACAATCAGAGTAAGCTGGCCACACTGAGAAACGTAATCCAGCGGTTCCCCAATTCCAATTATGCAGATGATGTGAGTTTTGAAATCCCCTATACCTATTTTCTGATGGGTGATTATGATCAGGCCATCACCGGACTGCGGCAAATGGTGGAGTCGTACCCGCAAAGCAGCTATGTGGCCAGGGCGCTGGTGACCATCGGATTGGTACAGTATAACAAAGGGGAGAATGAGCTGGCATTGCAGACCTTCAAACGGATTGTTGAGCAACATGCGACAACCGATGAAGCCAAACAGGCCTTGCGTTCCATTGAAAATATTTATCTGGATCAGGGGAATGCGGCCGCTTATATCAATTATGCGGCCACGACCAATCTGGGAGACCTGACCCAGGCCGAACAGGATAATCTGGCCTTCCAGGCGGCACATTCCCTGTTTCAGCGGGGAGATTTTGCCGGAGCGGTACTGGCCATCAATGCCTATTTTGATAAATTCCCACGGGCGATCCAGGAAAAATTTGCCCGCTATATCCGGGGTGAGAGTCTGTACAGGACCGGTCAGCCACAAGCGGCATTGCATGATTTCAATATCATCCTGAATGACTGGACCAGTGCCTACACCGAACGTGCGCTGGTCAGTGTGGCCAATCTCTATCTGGGCCTTAAACAGTACAATGATGCCATTGTGCATCTGAAAAAGCTGGAGCTGACCTCCGAATACAAATCCAACTACGGTTTTGCGGTCAATAATCTGATGAAATGTTATTATCACATTGGGGACCTGGATGAAACGATCAAATATGCGGAATATGTCAAGTCCTATGACCGTTCTTCCGATGAGGAGATCGCGGATGCGCACCTACATGCGGGCAGGGTATTGCGGAGCAGGGGGTCGCTGGCTGAAGCAAAGAAAGAACTCAATCTGGCCGCGCTCAAAAGTCAGACCGTGGTGGGTGCGGAAGCCCGTTATCTGGTGGGACAACTGCAATATGAGTCCCAGGAGCTGGATGCGGCTATGGAAACAGCTTTTGATGTGATCAATAATATGTCCGGCCATGATTATTGGGTAGCGCGCAGTTTTATATTGCTGGCCGATGTGTATATGGCAAAGGGGGATAGTTTCCAGGCAAAAAGCACGCTGGAGAGTATTATTGATAATTACGATGTACAGGATGATATCATTCCGGCGGCAAGGGAACGCCTGGATCGATTGAACAGACAGTGATGGAGCGAAAGATCAAGAAGATTATGAACATGAAAATTTCAACGGTGCATAAAGGTTTATTATCGGTGTTTTTGTCTTTTGCTGCCTTGCTGGCCGTGGCCCAGCAGCAGAATCAACAACAAAACCAGCAGCAACAGAATCAACAACAGCAGAATCAACAACAACAGCAGGAAAGGCGCACGACCATTGACTCCATCGATGTGATCCGGGATTACCGTCCTATACTGGCCGATGCGGTCAAGATCCGCCGGAGTCCGGACATGACCAACAAAAGGGAATACCAGCCCAAGCTGACCTATTCCATTATTGACAAAAAACTGGATATCACCACCGGGACCCGGCGTCTGGATATTCAGGAGATGCCCTACACCACGTTGGACAGGAAAACCAATAATTATGTCAAGATCGGAGCCGGAAACTATGCTACTTTGCTGGGAGAGGTCTATCTGACCAATGACGAATATTTGGACACCCGTTTCGGCCTGAATGCCAAAATCCTGTCTCAGAAAGGGGCACTGGAGGATCAGTCTTTCGGGCAGCAGGAGATCACGGTGTTTGGCCGCCAGCTCCACGAAGGTTTTACCTTGTCCGGTGATCTGGGCTACAAACGGTACAATACCCGTTTTTATGGACAGCATTTATTTTTCGGGCCGGGGATACCCAATATGCCCGCTGCGGAGAAACAGGCTTTCAATGATGTTTTCCTGGACGCCGAACTGGCCAGTAATTTCAGTGCAGGCGATCCGCAGCCATTATCCTATTCGGTGAAAGCCAATGGTTATCTGTATTCGGATGCCTTTGATGCCAGCGAGAATTCCTTTGCCCTGACCGCCTATGTCAATAAAAAGATCAATGAATTCCAGGTAGGCGCACAGGTATCCGGAGATTTCACCGGGGTTTCGGGTGTGAATTACAAACTGGGCAATCACATTGCGCGAGTTAAACCTTTTCTGGGTTTCAAGGGAGAAAATTATGATCTCCGGGTAGGAATCAATCTGGCCACTGAATTCGGGGATTCTTCCCGTGTGAACATATTCCCGGATGTAGCCCTTGATTTTGCGCTGATCCCGACTTATGCCCATCTTTTCCTGGGTGTCACCGGGGATGTGAATAAAACTTCATTCCGGGATTTTTCGAGGGAAAACCCCTGGCTGGCCCCGGATATTTCAATTGTCAATTCCCTTGACCGCCTGCATATTTTCGGAGGGATCAAGGGGAATGCCAGTGCCACTTTTGGTTATAAAGCACATTTTTCCTACCGGAAAGTAGAGAATTTACCGTTGTTCAGCCATTCGCTGTTCACTCCGTATATGTATAACCTGGTTTACGAAAATGGAAACAAAGCCAGTTCGGTCTTTCATTTTGCGGGAGAGGTGAATCTCCGGATCTCGGAGACCATCAGTCTGGGAGGAAAACTGGATTTCAACGAATATGACCTGCAAACTGAGGAAGAGGCCTGGTACCTGCCCAAATTGCAGATCGGGGCAAATACGCGGATCAATATCAGCGATCGCCTGTACCTGAATGGGGAACTGCAGTTTATGGGACAGACGTATGGCAAGACCTACGATCTGGGGGTCTGGCAACAGTATATGGCCTCCTCTGCGATCATAATCCCGGCTTATGAAATAGTCACCATTCCGGTCTTTGTGGATCTCAGTGCCGGTCTGGAGTTCAGGGCCACCGAACGTTTGGGCGTTTCCGTGCGGGTCAATAATATATTGAACACGGAATATGAACGATATCTGTATTATCCGCGGCTGGGATTGAACGTGATCGGCGGGGTTAATTTTTCATTTTAACCCTCCTGTGGAATTTGGGTTTAATATTATAACTTTGCGAAAAGCAAAAAAGGGATAGATGATCAATCTGGGGCGATGTTTGGTTTATTTGTTGAGTCGGAATGACCAGGTCGCGGTTGCGGGAGTGGGGATTTTCCGCTGCGATCGTACACCGGGTTATTTTGATGAAGTGAAGCAAGCGTTTATTGCATCAGTATGCCAGATTGAATTTAAGGAGGATAGGGAGATTGGTGGAGAAACGGATCTGATAGTGGATTATATTGCCGCACAACGGCAGATCGGTCATTCGGATGCCGGAACCTTGTACAGGAATGCGATCGCGGCCTTGTTGGGGGATCTGGAGCGGGATGGTCGGGTGGAATTGCAGGGTCTGGGAGAAATTCGTCGGGAGGATCCTCAATTGGTGTTTATCCCCGCTGCCGGAGGTGCTTTCGGACGGGAGTTTCCCGCAGTCGGAGAGCTTCCGGTGCTGACGGCCCAGTCTGAGATGGAAGCAGGAGATGAGTTGGCTCTTGAAGTTGCGGCGGAACCGGAATTTGTAGCGGAAGCAGGAGATGAGTTGGCTCTTGAAGTTGCGGCGGAAACAGGAGCTGAAGCAGCGGAATACGAAGAAGAATCGGGCGGACGCGGAGGTTTCTGGCGCAGTGCTCTTATTGTTTTTGTCTTTCTGGCCGCATCTTTTGCCTCTTTGTGGTATTTAAGGCCGGATTTGCTGGTACAGGGAAGGGATTACCTGACTTCGGTACAGCAGGAACTACCGGTCTGGCTGGGTGGACAGGAGCAGGGACAAAAACAAGATCATGGTAAGGATTTACCCGGTGATGCGCCTGTTTCGGCGGTACCGATCCTGATCCCGGATTCGGCACAGCATGCGCAGGATTCCCTGCAAATGATGTTGTCTGGTGAAAGCGGAGGATTGGATTCCCTGCAAACTGATCAGGGACTGATAACGGAACCGGACAAGCATGCAGAGGCAGCGAATACATTGAACGCGAACAGTCGGCCGGGCACTCGTACAATCAGCTTTGAAATTATTGTAGGCTCATTTGCTTCGATGCAGCAGGCGGATCAGTTTGTAGCGGAGATGAAAGCAAAAGGAATTGAAGTGTGGGCCATTGACAGCCGGATGCCGGGCAACCGCAAGAAGGTAAGCTGTGGTTCATTTCCCACACAAGCCGCGGCCTACCGTGCTTTGAAGGAAATCCAGCGGACGATCGAACCCGGTGCCTGGGTGGCAAGGGTAGAGAAATAAAAGGCTTGCTGCCTGTTAGCGGGAATTGGTAAAGAGAAAAGAGTAAAATTTAAATAATTTACATAAAAAAGAAATAAAAGAAGATGTCACTATTACAACAAGACACCGCAATTCCACTGGATACGTTTGCGAACACGGCCACTCAGAGTTTTGGATTGGCAGAAGAGAGAATCAGCCTGATCGGCCTGCTGTTCAAGGCCGGCTGGATCATGGTGCCACTGGCACTGTTGCTATTCGTTGCATTGGTGATCTTCATAGAACGTTATCTGACCATCCGGAAAGTATCCAAATACGACCCCAGTCTGATGGTGCAGGTCAAACAGCACGTTTTGTCCGGTAAACTGGATTCCGCACTGGCTATCTGCCGGGCCAGCAACAACCCACTCAGCCGCATGTTGCAGAAAGGGCTGACCCGGATCGGCAGACCCATCAAGGATATTGAGGGTGCGATCGAGAATGTGGGCAAACTGGAGGTCGCCCAACTGGAGAAAAACCTGAACATCCTCGGAATCATTGCGACGATCGCCCCCATGCTTGGTTTTGTGGGTACGATTTTTGGGGTGATCATTATCTTCCGGGACGTGGAAGCGGCAGGAGGTATCGATATTGCCAGTGTGTCCGGAGGGCTTTACGTCAAGATGATTGCTTCGGCAGCGGGCCTGACCATCGGTATCCTGTCCTATATCGGATTCCACATGCTCAATATGATGGTGGAACGCCTGATTCTGCGGATGGAAATGGATGCAGTGGAATTTATTGACTTGTTGGATGAGCCGGGGGCTTAATTATTAATAATTATTAATTTGTAAGCCAAGCGTAAAGATGAATATTCGAAACAGGCGGAGTAAACAAACGGCAGAGGTACATACTTCAGCACTGAATGACATCATGTTTTTCCTGATGTTGTTCTTTCTGCTGGCTTCTGCGGTGGCCAATCCACAGGTGGTGAAATTATTGCTGCCCAGGTCCAGTGCAGGAGAACAGTCGGTGGCCCGGAAAACGGTCACGGTCTCCATTACCAGCGATCTGACTTATTACCTGGACAAGCAACCCATTCCCCTGGATATGCTGCTGCCCACTTTACAGGCGCAGGTCCAGCCGGGAGAGGAGCTGACCATTATGCTTTATTCGGACAGCACGGTGCCGATCCAGAATGTGGTAGCGGTGATGGATGTAGCCAATCAATTGAAAGTACGGGTATTCCTGGCAACGGATGCCCTGAGAAAATAATAAGACTATGAATTATCCATACTTGTACCAGGAAAACAATTATCCCAAAGCCTTTGGCATCGCCGGAAGCATCATGGGTTTTTTGGTGCTTGTCAGTTTCTTTATCATGATCGGCAACCGGCTGCCCCAGTTTGGAATGGGGGGGATGGTTGTCAATTATGGAACGGCTGAATTTGGTATGGGCGATGATTATATGACCGTGGACGAACCTTCCATGCATCCCAACGCCAATGAGGTCAATCCGGATATGATCGACCCCAATCTCAGCCCGGATCTTTCGCCGTCCCAGCAGATTTCCGACCGCAGTGTGGTCACGCAGGATATGGAAGATGCCCCGGCGGTGGCGGCCAATGAAACCAAAAAGGCCAATGCCACCGAGACGACTGTCGATAAGAAGGACAGTCAGCCCACTGTCAATCCCAATGCTTTGTACAAGGGGCGGCAGAATACTTCGACCGGCAGGGGAGATGGCACCTCAAATGTGGCTGGAAACCAGGGTAGCAATCTCGGTGATCCACTGGCATCCAATTATGGTGAAGGTGGATCCGGTTACGGGAATACACCTCTTAGTATTACAAATATGAGTTGGGTAATAGGACCTAAATTTCAAGATGATGGTCAGTATGAAGGAGTTATAGCTGTAGAGGTTTTTTTTGGTAATGATGGAAGCGTTATTCGAACTAATGTTATTCCAAAAGGAACAACCATCTCACTTCAAAGTGCCTGGAACGATGCAGAAAGGGCATTTCGAGGTGCTAGACTAAATGCCGCTTCTCGTTCATCAACTGGACAAAGAGCAGTGTTTCATGTTGTTTTCAAGTTGAGATGATCTCTTATATAAATAATGGGTTTCTCCTAAGTAGTCAGTAATTACTGTGAACTATCAGGAAACATTGGATTACCTGTACCGTCGCCTTCCCATGTTTACAAGGGACGGGGCAGCGGCCTATAAAAAAGATCTGACCAATACCCTTGCGCTATGCAGCCTGATTGGCAATCCCCAGCACCGATTCAAAAGCATCCATATTGCCGGCACCAATGGAAAGGGTTCCATTTCTCATGCGCTGGCAGCGATCCTGCAGGCATCGGGCTATAAAACCGGACTCTATACCTCACCCCATCTGGTAGATTTCCGGGAGCGTATCCGCATCAATGGGCAGATGATCCCCGAAAAAATAGTGGTTGAGTTTGTGCAGCGGTTTAAGGACGATTTTGAAGTGATCCAACCCTCTTTTTTTGAGGTTACCGTGGCGCTGGCCTTTGATTATTTTGCCACAGAAAAAGTGGATATCGCTGTGATTGAGACCGGATTGGGTGGGCGGCTGGATTCCACCAATGTGATCACGCCGGTATTGTCCGTCATCACCAATATTGGTAAGGATCACACCAATATACTTGGCAATACCCTGAGGGAGATTGCCGGAGAAAAGGCAGGAATTATCAAGCAGGGAGTGCCGGTGGTAATCAGTGAATATCAGGAAGAGGTGGCGGATGTTTTCCGTAGGAAAGCGGCTGAGACCGGCTCTGAATTGATTTTTGCGGCATCCCGCCTACGATCGCGAATCAGTGGCCGGGATCTCGGCCATCAGTATATTCAGGTGGAGGAACTGATACCGGGAGATAGCAGCTCACCCCTGACCGGAGTTGGAGAAACCCAAACCTGGCCGGGAAATATTCAGACCGGCACCGGAGAAATTTATAAATTGGATCTGCTGGGAACCTATCAGGCAAAAAATCTGCCGGGCATGCTGACGGCCGCCGATCAATTGCGGAAATCCGGCTGGAATATCCCTCCCGGCAACGTAAAGGAGGCCCTGGCCCATGTCCGGGAACTCACCGGTCTGCGGGGTCGCTGGGAAATATTGAGAAATTTACCCATGCTGGTATGTGATACCGGCCATAACGTGGATGGCTGGAAGGAAGTGCTGGATAATATTGCACGCACTCCCCATCACCGGCTCCATCTGGTGCTGGGTGTCATGGCGGATAAGGATCTGGACGAGATGTTGCCTCTGCTGCCACAACATGCCCTGTATTATTTCTGTCAGGTGGATCTGCCCCGCGCACTTCCGGCAAAAGATCTGGCTGCTAAAGCTGCCGGATTCGGATTGAAGGGCCAATATTTTGAAAATGTGCCTGCCGCAGTGCGGGCTGCACTCCAGACCGCGGAAAAGGACGAGCTGATCTTTGTAGGGGGCAGTACTTTTATCGTAGGGGACCTGCTGCTGGCAAGCGATAAACTGAACGGATAAATCATTCCCCCTCCGTCAATTCCCCCCGCATATTTTTCTGTACCCAATATGCAACCTCTCTCTGATTCTCATATTCCCCTTGCAGGTACATCAGTTTGGTAATGGCCGCCTCAAAAGTCATGTCAAAACCATTTAATACACCGATTTCTTTCAGGTATTTGCTGGTCTCATACCGGCCCAGCTCTACGGCCCCCACCCGGCATTGGGAGATGTTGAGGATGTTTTTCCCCTGACTGATCGCTGCCGCCAATAAATCCAGGAACCAGGGTGCTGTGGTGGTATTGCCCGTACCGAAAGTCTCCATGATCACCGAACGGGCATCAGATTCCAGAATGGAACGCACAATGGACGGACTGATGCCTGGAAACAATTTGAGCACCGCTACCGCATCATCAATCCGGGTGTGCAGCCGGAATTCCTGTCCGCTGTTGTTCAGGAATGCATCCTGATTGTACTTCAAATGCACGCCTGATTCGACCAGAATGGGGTAATTGGGAGAGCGTAAAGCTTCAAATTTGGCTGAATTATACTTGAACGACCGGTTACCACGGAATAATTTGTTGTCAAAGAAGATGCACACTTCATGAATGAGCGGATTGTTGCCTTTTTTAGCCGAGGCCAGTTCCAGGGCCGTAATCAGATTTTCACGGGCATCCGTGCGGATTTCACCAATGGGAAGCTGTGAACCGGAAATAATCACGGGTTTCTGCAGGCCCTCCAGCATAAAGCTCAGGACCGAGGCGGTGAAAGCCATGGTATCCGAACCGTGCAGGATCACAAATCCATCGTATTCCCCATAATTCTCCTGAATGATGCGGGCCAGCTTGATCCAGATTTCAGGAGTCATATTGGATGAATCGATAATGGGCGAAAAGGAATGTACGGTCAATTGATAATCCAACCGCTTCAATTCCGGCACATTACTGGCGATCAGCTCAAAGTCAAAGGGGACAAATGCCGAAGTTTTCTCATCCCTCACCATGCCGATCGTTCCACCTGTATATAAAACCAATATATTGTTCATCTATCCTGATCTTTCAGTTTTCGCTTTTTAAAAATTCTCAAACTCACTTAAAATTCTCAAAATCAAAATATTACTATAAGGATCCATCTCCTGTTATCGGTGCTGGCAGTCTGAATATTCGATCCGCATTCGCAGACGTTTTTTCTGCAAGCTCCCCTAAAGAGATACCGTGCAAATCTGCAACTTTTTCAGCGATAATCAAGAGGTAACTGCTTTCATTCTGTTTTCCCCGATAGGGAGCAGGGGCCAGATAGGGAGCATCGGTTTCCAATACCAAATGTTGCAGCGGGATCTGCCGGACCACCTGGTCCAGACCCGAATTTTTGAAGGTGACCACACCCCCGATTCCCAGATGCAGGCCAAAACCGATGGTTTTCCAGGCTTGCTCCACCGTCCCTGTAAAGCAATGCAGCACCCCGGTCAGCCGCCCATCCTGCACTTCCTCCAGCATTTCGAACAATTCATCATAAGCCTCCCGGCAATGAATGGACACCGGTAGTCCCAACTCTTTTGCCCAATCAGCCTGCCTGCGGAATGCTTCCTGCTGCCATTTCAATGTACTTTTGTCCCAATATAGATCCAGCCCAATCTCACCGATGGCATAAATGGGAGGTAGGCCGGAACCCGGGGCCATGTGCTGATCTATCTTTTTTTTGATCGTATCCAGTTGATCTGCATAGTCATCTTTGACACTGCAAGGGTGCAGGCCCAGCATGGCAAAGCAATGTTCCGGATACAGGGAAACCGTTCGGAATACGGGATCAATGGATTCAACGTCCACATTGGGCAGGATCAGCCGGTCCACCTGACGGTTCCGGCAACGCTCCATCAGGACATGCAGCTCCCGTTCATCCGGGGCATAATAGATATGGGTATGGGTATCTGTCAATGAAATCATCTGAACAAACTTAGGAAAAAAGTGTGGAATCCGGGGTAATAATCAAATCTGGGTTTAATAAAAACGGGCCCATCTTTTCGGATGAGCCCGTTTCTGTTCTTTAATAATGACCGGGATTCCTGTTGTTTTTTTTGGCAGGAATGCCTCGGATTCCGTATTGGATTATTGTCCAACCGGAGTACTTGCCGGAATGACTTCGACCAACTCGATGTCAAAGATCAGGGGAGCATATGGAGGAATCTGCGCACGCATATCACCCATCTCTCCATAGGCCAGCGCCGAAGGAATGATCAGTTTGAATTTACTACCGGCAGGGCTCAGCAACAAACCTTCATCCCAGCCCGGAATCACCTGACCTACCCCAATGGTAAATCTGGTTGGCTCGTAGGGACGCATCGGATTGAAGATCTTGGCCTTTTCGGCTTCTGCCTGTACGTTTGTATCAAAAACCCTTCCTGAAGTCAGCCTGCCGGTATAGTTTACGACCACTGTATCGGTAGCCTTTGCAGTCTCTCCGGTTCCTCTTTCAGTAATGATATACTGCAATCCGGAAGAGGTTTTCTCGGTCGTTAGCTTGTTGCTGCTGACATACGTGTCGATCTTGCCTTGTTCCAGGTCTTTCAGTTTGGCAATCTCACCCTCAAAATAGGTATTGACCTCTGCGTAAAGGGCACTATCGGTCAGATCACCTTTTTTGAAGTGTTTATTTACTTTGACGTTGAAGATTACGTAACGATCGATGAAATCAGGTTTTGGTTGTCCTGATCTGGCGGCCATGGTATCCAGGTCCAGGTGGAAGATCGCACTGTCTCCTTCACCGAGCATGCTGAACATGGTGTTGTGATCGCCGGGATACAGGCCAGGAAGGCTATCAGGAGCAATATTGATGATCTGGGGCAGGCCAATGGCATAGGTGTCTGACAACAGAGAATCCCTGTCACTTTTGATGATTACACTGATAGAAAGCAGATCACCTGCGGTTGCTTTCTCATTGCCGGCATCTGTGACAATTCTGTATTTCAGACCGCCTTCTCCGGTTTTCATTTGCTGGCAGGCACCGAACAGGAATGTGGATGCAAGCCCTAATACTAAGATTGATTTCTTCATGGTGTACTTTAAGTGAATTATTGTGTTAAAAGATTTTGATATATGGGTAAAATATTGATAAACTTTTCTACTGTTTCCTGGAGACTGCCATTTGAATGGCCACCGGCAGCATTGAGATGCCCGCCTCCGTTGAAATGCTCCCTGCTCAGTTCGTTGCAGGGGAATTCTCCGATGGAACGGAATGATAATTTGATGGCTTCACCCCGTTCAATGATCAATGCGGCCAGCCGGATCCCCTGAATGGACAGGGCATAATTGACCAGGCCTTCTGTATCTCCGGTCTGAATGCCGTAGTTTTCCAGATCCTGTCTGGAAATAGAGAAATAGGCCGTATTGAATGCTGGCAATACGGTCAGGCGATTGGCCAGACAGAAACCCAGGAAACGGAGCCTGTGTTCTGTATTACTGTTATATATATGTTCATGGATCTGCCAATTCTCGGCACCGCGCTCGATCAGATCTGCTATGATCCGGTGAATGTCCGCAGTGGTCGAACGGAATCGGAAGGATCCGGTATCGGTCATGATCCCGGTATAAAGACAGGTAGCCACCTCCGGACTGATTCCGTCCGGGTCATTCATTTCCCCTGCGATAAACCGATAGACCAATTGGGCCGTTGCGGCCGCCGAACTATCCCAGTACCGCACATCCTCAAAGCCCTCTGGCTCCAGGTGATGGTCGATCATAATGCGGAGTCCTTTTGCATTCCCGATGGCCGGACCCATTTCATTGATCCTTGACAACCCATTGAAGTCCAGGCAAAAAATAAAATCTGCATCTGCTATAAGCTGATCTGAACCCACTTTATCACTGGTATAGATCAACACATGTTCCCTGCCGGGAAGCCAGTCCAGAAAATAGGGGAAATCCGACGGAACAATGACTGTCACCTGATGTCCGCGCCCCTTCAACCAGTGAAATAAGGCCAGCGAAGACCCCAGTGCATCACCATCCGGCTTGAAATGGGTAGTAATTACAATGTTATTTGGTTTTCGAAGCTTTTCCTGAATGCTATCCACTCTTGTCATTGATCAATAAAGTGTGCAAACCTACTACAAAAATATCTGAAAAACTAATAAAATATACCCTTTAACAAAATTTTGGCTTTCTGCTCCTGTGAGGTCTGACAATCACGGCAATATCACCGGACACACAGATTTGTTCAGATAAAAAATTGCCTTTTACGATCGTCGTTTTGATTGTAAGTTGAATTGCCCTTAGTTGTAATCCACAATCGCAAAAGTTATTAACATGATATTATTGTACTGTATTTCAATTTATTGTATATTTGCTAACATTGTTATCCACAATCAATGTGGATAACAATAGTGGATAAAGGTGCTGATTACGATGGATTAAGGCGAATATACTCTTTTTAATCTGGAGTTTTGTGCAGAACTCGATCAGGGTCGCCCTGTAAAATTTCTTAGTTTTGTTTCCCCTGATAATAAAAGGGAAAATCATCGATGAACCTTCAAAATTATGGCGGATACCAATCATCATATCGCAGACTCGCTTTCAGGTAAATCTGACCGGGGCACACTCATGGAAAGAAAGGCACGCGTGGCCAATCTGGTTAGTGGTTTGGGCAAATTGCCCCCGCAGGCAACGGATCTGGAAGAAGCGGTACTGGGTGCGTTGATGCTGGAAAAAAATGCGCTGACCGAGGTGATCGATATCCTCAAACCGGATACTTTTTATGTAGAGGCGCACCAGCGGATTTTTGAAGCGATTTACCACCTGTTCCAGAAAAATTCTCCGATCGATCTGCTGACCGTCATTGCCGAATTGCGCAGTATGGGCATGCTGGAAATCGTGGGAGGGGCTTATTATATTACCCACCTGACCGATCGGGTGGTTTCCGCCGCAAATATTGAATACCATGCCCGGATCATTTCCCAGAAATATATTCAGCGGGAATTGATCAAGGTCTCCAGTGAGATCATTAATCATGCCTACGATGAGACTTCGGATATTTTTGATCTGCTGGATCATGCGGAAAAAAGCCTGTTTGAGATCGCACAGAACAACCTGCGCAGGGATACCCGCAAAGTCGATGATATCATGCGGGAAGCGGTGGTTTCCCTGGAAGCTCTGCGGGATCGTACAGATTCACTGACCGGGGTTCCTTCTGGCTTTACTGCACTGGACCGGATGACCTCCGGCTGGCAGCCTTCCGACCTGATCATTATCGCAGCCCGGCCGGCTATGGGAAAAACAGCTTTTGTACTTAGTTGCGCCCGTAATGCCGCTGTGCTGCACGACAAGCCAGTGGCCGTGTTTTCATTGGAAATGTCCTCTGTGCAATTGGTCAATCGTCTGATCTCGGGAGAGACCGAGATCGAACAGGAAAAGTTGCGTCGCGGAAGTCTGGCTGATCATGAATGGGAACAATTACATGCCCGGATCGGAAAACTGTCCACCGCTCCCCTGCTGATCGATGATACCCCGGCCCTCAATATCTTTGAATTCCGTGCGAAATGCCGGCGGTTGAAGGCTCAGTATGACATACAATTAGTGATCGTGGATTACCTGCAATTAATGCATGGAAAGGGGGACGGCAAGGGAGGAAACCGCGAACAGGAGATCGGTAGCATCTCCCGTTCCCTCAAATCAGTAGCTAAAGAACTCAACATTCCGGTGATCGCACTGTCCCAGTTGAGCCGTGCGGTCGAGAACCGGCCGGGAGCGAGCAAGCGACCCATGCTGTCCGATCTCCGGGAGTCCGGTTCCATTGAACAGGATGCCGATATGGTACTGTTCCTGTACCGTCCGGAATATTACGGACTGACAGAAGATGAATCCGGTATTTCCACTGCGGGTCTGGGCGAGGTCATTATCGCCAAGCACCGGAATGGGGAGACCGGCTCGGTCAATCTTAAATTTGTAGGTAAATATGTCAAGTTTACCGATCTGGAGGATGATTTTGGCTTTGGCAACCAACAGGCTGCGGCCTCTTCTTTTTCCTCGGGAATCGGCCCGTCCACTTCCTTTGACAATCCCGGAGGAAGCATCGTCCGCCAGTCCAGGATGAATGACATGAATGACGATATGCCGTTTTGAAACGTTTAAAAAATGAATAAATCCAGGAAGCTGATCGTTGCAATCACCGGCGCCAGCGGGGCGATCTATGCCAAAGTACTGCTGGATAAACTCCGGGAGGCCGGCGATCAGATTGATAAATTGGGCATTGTCATGTCGGACAACGCCAGAGAAGTCTGGCAGTATGAACTGGGAAACCAGGATTACCGTCATTATCCCTTTGATTTCTATGAAAAGAGTGATTTCTACGCACCCTTTGCATCCGGATCGGCCCGGTATGATACCATGATCGTCTGTCCCTGTTCGATGGGGACACTGGCCCGGATCGCCCAGGGGACTTCATCGGATCTGACCACCCGCGCGGCCGATGTGATCCTCAAGGAAAGACGGAAACTGATCCTGGTAGCCCGGGAGACCCCTCTGAGTCTGATCCACCTGCGTAATATGACCAGTATTACCGAAGCGGGTGGGATTATCTGTCCCGCCACCCCGTCCTTTTACAGTCTTCCGTCTGATTTTGAAGCACTGGCGGCAACCGTTGTGGATCGGGTACTCAGTCTTGCGGATATACGGACCAATAGTTATCAGTGGGGTGAATCGCCCGAAAAATAACGTTCCATCAGACTTTTAATAACGTTCCATACGGCTTTTGTGAATTATTTGAAATAATGCTTGTGATTAAGCAGTATTTTGTACATTTGTTCTTTAATGAATGAGTCCAATATTTACCTCATAAAATCAGCCCATATCCTATCACCAGGGAGCCTGAACCACGATCAGGTACTGGATGTATTGATCAGGGACGGCAAAATCCATGAAACCGGTAGTTCACTAAAGAAAATTGCAAAAGATACGGTGCAGATAGACGGCTCCGGCCAGTTCCTGTCACCCGGATTTTTTGACCTGAATGCCAATTACGGTGAACCGGGCTACGAGACCAAAGAAAATCTGCAAACGGGTGCCGCTGCCGCAGTGGCCGGTGGATTTACCGGGGTAGCTGTGCAGCCAAATACCAATCCGCCCCTGCACCGGCAGGCGGAAATCGCCCTGATCTGCAACCGCGCCAGGCATCTCCCAGTCGATATCTATCCCATCGGGACCATCAGCAAACACCGGGAGGGTAAAGAGCTTGCAGAACTGTATGATATGAAACAGGCCGGAGCGATCGCCTTCGGTGACGGTGACCACAATGTGTCCGATGCCGGTCTGATGGGCCGCGCGCTCCTGTATTCCAAAGGGATCGATACCCTGATTATTTCCTATCCGGATGATGAGAAAATATCCGCCGGTGCAGTGATGAATGAAGGAGTGACCAGTACCTATCTGGGAATGAAGGGCAATCCAAACCTGGCCGAATCCCTGATGGTTACAAGAGATCTTTTCCTGGCAGAATATCACGGAGCGAGGATACATTTTACCACGATCAGCACGGCTGAAAGTGTCGATCTGATCCGGAAAGCGAAATCCAGGGGAGTGGCAGTGACCTGTGATGTTGCAGCGCACCACCTGTTGCTGACAGATGAGTCCGTGGCGGGATTTGACAGTCATTTCAAGGTCCACCCCCCTTTGCGCACCAAATCGGACGTCAAAGCATTACTCAAAGGGCTGAAGGATGGCACCATTGATGCCATTGTTTCGCAGCACACCCCCCATGAAGTTGAGTTCAAACGGGTCGAATTCCAGATTGCAAAGTATGGTATGATCGCTCAGCAGACCGTTTTGCCCACCCTGATCAAAGCAGGTCTGGATCCGGCATTGATTGTAGAAAAACTGGCATCCAGTCCCCGTAAAATTGCCGGGCTGCCCGTTCCGCTGATTGAGAAGGGGGCAGTGGCCAATCTGGTGCTTTTCGACCCCCGGAAAGAATGGGTTTTTGATGAAGCGGCCAACCGTTCAAAATCATCCAACAGTCCGTTTATAGGCCATTTACTGAAAGGTGCAGTCAGCGTGGTGATCAATAGAAATTTAATTTATTCAAGCAATGGATCCAAAAATCAATAAGGCTTTACTGGCCTGTATCAGGCATTATACGGAGGACAATCAGACGACAGTCGGTGCATCTTTTTCAGCGGCTGCGATCGATATATTTGAAGCAGAATCGCCCTTTCTTGAAAAAGTGGCGGGTCTGGATGCTTTGATCGATAATCACCCGGTTTTCGAGGAGTTGCGGGAAGTGCTGTTCGATTTGCTGCTGCTCAATTTTTTCGCGGCAGATGTGGCAAGGTTGGAAAACGATTACATGGAATCCGAAGAATGGGCAGGGATCGAAGAGCAGACCATCGACCGGGGAACCGAGCTCCTCAATCTGCTACTGTACCTGGCTGAATGTGCCGATGAAGATATCGAACCTGATCTGGATGATTACCTGCGGGAATTTTTGCTGGTGGATGAAGATGAATTCCAGGATGAACATCATATCTATGAACCGGTCATTGCCCGGCAGATACTGGTGGAAAGCTCCTATGAGGAAATCGCTGCTGCGGCACGTTCGCTGCCGCCGGATCAGGAGCTGTCCGAATTATTTTACCCACTGATGTCCTACTTTTATGAACCGGTTCCCCGGACAGAGGACCAGCAGGAATTTGAACAATTTGCACCGAATCCTGCCTTTGACAGGGCAGTCTATCAGTTGATCGTTAATTATATTCAATAACCTAACATTTATAAACATGAACCAACACACACAAGAAACCGAAAATGCGCCGGTAAACGCAAAAAAAATGGCTCTGATCAGTGGATTGATCTGGGCAGCGATCAGTACCTTTATTCTCCTGGCCACCTATTATGGCATGCCAAGCCTGCTGGGCAATTACACGTATAACATCCTTGTCTTTTTGATCTCAATCGGGCTGGGTATCTATTTTACCCTGGATCTCCGTAAGAAGATCGGAGGCTACTGGTCCTTTAAAGAAGCACTGAGCAATATCTTCGTTATGTTCTTTGTACAATATTTGGTATATACCCTGTTTGTACTGGCCTTTGGAAAATGGATCGAGCCGGCTTACGTGGATCACATGCGGGAGGTGAGCCTGAATGCAAGTACAGAGATGGCCGAGCGTTTTGGTGGTGGAAATCAGGAAGTGATCGACCAGATGATTGCCGAGACTGAAAAAGGAGTAGAAAAATCCCTGAACCCAAGTATTGCGGATTTTGCCCAATCAACCGGGATCGCTGTCATTCTCTATTTTATCGGTGCATTGATTTTTGCTGCTATTTTCAAAAGAGAGCGGCCGGTATTTGCTCCGGTTTCGGATGAGGATTAATGGTTGATATGGATATTTCCGTTGTTATTCCACTCTTTAATGAGGCTGAATCCCTGCCCGAATTGACCTCCTGGATCAGGAGAGTCATGGAGGAACAGGGATTCAGTTATGAAATTGTATTGGTGGACGATGGAAGTACCGATCGCTCCTGGGAGGTGATAGAAGCCCTCAAAGCGGGTTCTCCGGCGATTACCGGTATCAAATTCCGGAGAAACTATGGGAAATCGGCTGCGCTGAATGTGGGCTTTGCCGCCGCACAGGGGCAGGTGGTGATCACGATGGATGCGGACCTCCAGGACAGTCCGGATGAAATTCCCGAACTCTACCGCAAAATCACGCAGGATCGATACGATCTGGTATCCGGCTGGAAAAAGGTACGCCATGATCCGATCTCCAAAACAATCCCGACCAAACTTTTCAATTCCGTGACCCGGAAAATGTCCGGTATCCATAATCTGCATGACTTCAATTGCGGCCTCAAAGCTTACAGTAAGGATGTCATAAAGAACATTGAGGTCTATGGGGAGATGCACCGGTATATCCCCGTGCTGGCCAAATGGGCAGGTTTCACCCGGATCGGGGAGCAGGTGGTCGAGCATTTTCCCCGCAAATACGGTACGACCAAGTTTGGTCCCGGTCGTTTTGTCAAGGGTTTCCTGGATTTGTTGTCCATTTTCTTTGTCGGCAAATTCGGCAAACGGCCCATGCACTTTTTCGGAACGATGGGAGTGCTGAGTTTTCTCGCCGGATTTACCATTGCAATATGGCTGATTGCTGAAAAGTTGATCAGTATTGCCCATCAGGCTCCCTACCGGAATGTGACCGAGCAGCCTCTGTTTTTTCTGGCTTTGATCGCGATTGTCATTGGCAGCCAGTTGTTTCTGACCGGATTTCTGGCTGAACTGATTTCCAGGAGTAATCCTGACCGCAATCAGTACCAGATTGAGAAGGTAATTTGACTGTTCAAGTGATTTGATATTTCATATTGATCCACAGGGAGATGCGTTTTTATTCGATTATCATTCCTTTGTACAACCGGCCTCAGGAGATCAGGGAATTACTGGACTCCCTGACCAGGCAAACCTATCCGGATTTTGAGGTTTTGATCATTGAAGACGGCTCCGAAAAGGATGCCCGCACCGTGGTTGAAAGCTACTGCGACAGCTTGGATATCCGTTATTTCTACATCCCGAATGGAGGTCAGGGTTTTGCCCGAAATGTTGGGTTCCGGGAAGCCAGAGGGGATTATTTTGTGGTGTTTGATTCGGATTGCCTGATCCCCGACGACTATCTTGCCAAAGTTGAACAAGCCCTGCAAAACGGTTACCTGGATGCCTACGGTGGCCCGGATGCAGCCCATCCCTCGTTTACCTATACGCAGAAAGCGATCAGTTATGCCATGACATCGTCCTTTACTACCGGTGGGATCCGGGGCAATAAGCGGCATGTAGGTAGATTCCATCCAAGAAGTTTCAATATGGGAATTTCCCGGGAGACCTGGGAAAAGACAGGAGGATTCCGCTGGACCAATAAAAGTGAGGATATGGAATTCAGCATCCGGATGTCCCGGCAGGAGCTCCGGATCGGCCTGATACCCGATGCCGTTGTTTTCCATAAACGCAGAACCACTTTTGCCCAGTTTTTCAAGCAGGCTTATTCATTCGGACAGGGGAGAATACGGATTTTCAGATCTTTTCCCGGTGAACTGAAGGCCGTCCATGCCCTGCCCGCTGTGTTTACATTGGGCATGATGGGCTGGCTGTTGCTCCTCTTGCTGCAATTGATCCTGGGATGGAGTCTATACTCCGGTTTTTTGCTCCGCCTTGGGACAGGGTTGATCACCGGTTATTTTCTGCTTATTTTCCTACATGCCACTTACCGGTACAAGAATCCCGGTATTGGTCTGTACAGTATTTATGCCTCGCTGCTCCAACTCCTTGCATACGGGCTGGGATTTCTTGGAGAAGGGTTTAACTATCTGGTCAAAGGGAGAAGTGAATCGGAAAGGGGGGGAGGTTGATCGACAAGAATGGGCTCCGTCCACTTGATTTTCCCGTGGAAGAATCGTATTTTGCATAAAAATTTGTGATCCATTGATACCCTTGACCACACATAGTCTGGAAAAACTGGAACGCCTTTTCAGGCAACTGGGCTTTAGACTGCGCTATGAAAAAGGTAATTTCAGAACAGGCGCATGTATATTGCAGGAGAGCAGGGTCATTGTGGTCAATAGGTTCCTTGACCTTGAAGCAAAGATCCAGGCCCTGGTGGAAGTATTGGCCGATGTACCGCTGGATACTGTGGCCCTGGATCAGTTGGATGATAAACAAAGGCAATTTTTGCTCAGTATAAAACAAACGAAACTGGAAATTTGAAAATAACCTTCTTAGGTACGGGTACTTCCCAGGGTGTGCCTGTGATCGCCTGCGACTGTGAAGTGTGCCGTTCGGATGACCCGCGGGACAAGCGTCTGCGCTCCTCGGTGCTGATCGGATGGGAAGACAAGCAGTTGGTGATCGACACCGGCCCTGACTTTCGTTACCAGATGCTGAGAGCGCATGTCATGCACCTGGATGCCATATTGTTTACGCATTCGCACAAAGACCATATAGCGGGACTGGACGATGTGCGGGCATTCAACCGCAAACAGGGGACCCCGATCGATATTTATGCGGATCTGCATGTACACAATGCCCTGAAAAGGGAGTTTTTCTACGCCTTCCATCCGCAGGCCTATTTTGGTGTACCCCAACTCAACCTGATCGCGATTGACGAAACAAAGCCATTTGAAGTATTTGACAAAGAGATTGTTCCTATTGAGGTGATGCATTACAAAATGCCGGTTCTGGGCTTCCGGACAGGGGATTTTACCTATATTACCGATGCCAAGACCATTTCGCCCACTTCATTAAAAAAAATGGAGGGTACCCGTATATTGGTGCTGAATGCCCTGCAAAAAGAAGAGCATATCTCCCATCTGACATTAGATGAGGCGGTGTCCCTGGCCGGAAAGATAGGGGCGGAAGAGACTTATCTGACCCATATCAGCCATAATATGGGCCTGCACCAGAGCGTTCAGCAGGAACTTCCCAAAGGAATTTTCCTGGCCCATGATGGACTCCAACTGGAAATCTGAAAAATTCTTTCCGGAAACCTGAAAATTCCTTAAAACAAAAAACCTGTTTTGTTGTTATATAAAGAAACAGTTATCGGATTGTGCAGTAAATGTTCAATTGGAATTATTAACAATAAACAATTTTTATGGGAAATTTGCTTTATACCATCGCTGTGATCCTGGTCATCGTGTGGGCTGTCGGTTTTTTTGGAGGCTTTGTCTCCAGTGGGATTATCCATGTATTATTGGTCATTGCGGTGATCGCGATATTGCTGCGGGTGATCCGGGGAGCCGCCTGACAGGCCTGATGGCATAGCAGAAATCGGAATAAAAGGATTACTGCTGTAAATAGACGGCAGCAACGGCCAGGTCTGTTTCAGTCGTGATTTTCAGGTTGGTTTTGTCGCCTTCAATGAGGGTGACCGGGGTTCCGTTTGCTTCAACGACAGAAGCATCATCGGTAAACAGCGGGGATTCCTCCTGAAGATAAGCATTTAGGATAACGGCCGCACGGAAAGTCTGCGGAGTCTGGATCAGATAAACCTGATCTCGGGGCAGGGCTTTGTTTGAACCGCTTTCTGCGTATCTCACAGAGTCTGCACTCGATATGCCGGGTACCACTGCGCCATTACGGGCGGCGACCTCAAAGGTTTCGTCGATCAATAGGGAACTGACCAGGGGTCTGGCACCATCGTGGACTGCGATTACGGAATCCGCTCTCATTTCCTCCCCGGCCAATTTTTCGGAAACAATAAAATCCAATCCGTTTCGGACACTCTGAAACCGGCTGCTTCCGCCTTCCACGATAAAGTGAGGGACATGGAATTGGAATTTATAACAGAGATCCGTCCAGTAATCCATCCATTCTGCCGCCAGGACCACCACAATTTCCGGCTTGGATCCGTTGGCCCGGAAGAAAGCATGGATCGTGCGCATCAAAACAGGCAGCCCGTCCAGCAAGTGGAATTGCTTGGGCAGAGAATTGTTCATTCGCTGCCCGCTGCCCGCTGCGACGATAATGGCAAAATTCGGCATGGGATCAGATGATCAGCATGGCATCCCCATAGCTGTAAAAGCGGTATTTTTCCTTGACGGCCACCTCATAGGCATTCATCACATTCTCATAGCCACCGAAGGCAACCACCATGACCAGCAGGGTGGACTCAGGTGTATGGAAGTTCGTGATCATGCTATTGGCAATGCTGAAATCATAAGGAGGATAAATGAATTTACTGGTCCATTCCTTCGCCGGATTCAGGTGTCTGTCCGCCGAAACCGCAGATTCCACCGCACGCATTGAAGTGGTCCCCACAGCACAGATTCTCCTTTTTTCATCAAGCGCTTTATTGACCTGGCGGGCAGTTTCAGGAGAAATCTCAAATTGTTCGGAATCCATTTTGTGCTTGGTCAGATCTTCCACCTCTACTGGCCGGAAAGTCCCCAATCCGATATGCAGGGTGATTTCAGCAAAATCCACCCCTTTTAGCTCGAGGCGTTTCATCAGCTCCCGGCTAAAGTGCAGGCCCGCAGTAGGGGCAGCGACCGCGCCTTCATTTTTCGCAAAAATCGTCTGATAACGGAATTTGTCCTCCGGCACCGCCTTGCGTTTGATATATTTTGGAAGCGGCGTTTCGCCCAGTATTTCAATATTCTTACGGAATTCCTCATCGGTTCCATCAAAAAGAAAGCGGATCGTCCGTCCGCGGGAAGTCGTATTATCCACCACCTCGGCCACCAGCAGATCGTTATCTCCAAAGTACAGTTTGTTGCCGACCCGGATTTTGCGGGCAGGGTCCACCAGCACATCCCACAGTCTCAGATCCTTGTTGAGTTCACGCAGCAGGAATACCTCAATGGTCGCACCGGTCTTTTCCTTGTTGCCATACAGCCTGGCTGGAAATACCTTGGTATTGTTGAGGATCATCAGATCTTTTTCATCAAAATAATCTAATACATCCTTAAAAATTTTATGCTCGATCTTGCCCGTATCCCGGTGCAATACCATTAATCTTGATTCATCACGGTTTTCAGCGGGTTCGTAGGCAATCAGAGATTCGGGGAGATTGAATTTGAATTGGGATAACTTCATAATGTATCGTTGTCAAATGATTATTTTATTGCTGAATAAGCCTGCAAAGGTACAAAAAATGAGCCAGATTTCCTAATTGTATTTTTGATGCAGATCATATTTCCACTTGATCTCAATCATAGTCTTATGCCCTGTTATTGAGTAGGTTTGGTGCAGAGAAAGAAAGATATTGCTATTGTATGACAAAAAATGACATTCAGTCCAACTAATTTAAAATTTAAAAACCCAAGAACAATCGTATGAAACAAATGTTACTGGCAATGTTGGCCATGCTATTTATGGCCGCATGCACCTCAACCGAAAATCAACAAAGCGCAACCGGAAGTACCAGCAGTGCCCCCATGCATGGGCAATCTGGTGTACAGGACGATGTATCCAATCCCAATATTGTACAAACGGCGGTCGCAAGTCCGGATCATACGACTTTGGTTGCTGCCGTGCAGGCTGCCGGACTGGTGGACGCTTTGAGCAATGCCGGACCATTCACTGTATTTGCACCTACGAATGCTGCTTTTGACCTGTTGCCTGCTGGTACAGTGGAAAACCTGCTGAAGCCGGAGAATAAAAAGGATCTTTCCAATATTCTGGAATATCACACGTATGTGGGTAAGCTGCCTGAGAATTTTTTGATGAACGGAGAGCAATTTGAGCAGGTAAATGCCCAGAAAATCTCGATTACCAGGGATGGAAATAAAATCCTGGTCAATGGAGAAGCAGAAATCCTGGCCACCATCAATACCGCCAACGGTATTATCCATGTGATCGATAAGGTGCTGTTGCCTCCGGGAAAATAAGGGAATCAGCCTGATTCTAAACAAAAAACCCCGGTGATTCACATCAGCGGGGTTTTTAATCTAACTAAACTAAACAACTATACAAAACAAACCGTTTAGGTTCATTCATATGGATGGTCCAAATATAGTATATTATTATTGTTATTTAGAAAGATTATAAATAATATTTTTTTAATCCTGTTTTTAGGTAATCAGGAGCTTTGATTTTCTGATGGTTCCGCATTGTCAGCAGTTGATGTTTCCGGATCATCAACTGTTGATTGTTTCAGATAATCGATAATGGACCGGGCCGTCCGCTCCGAGGCCCCGGGCTCGCCGACAAGACTTTTCAACAAGCGGTAATTTCCCAGAATGTTTTCCCGGTATTCTGTATTGTTGATCATCAGATCCAGTTCGTCCGCGATCTTGTCGGTGGTGCAGTCCTGCTGAATGAGTTCCCGGACGGCCAGCATATTGGTAATCAGATTGACCAGTGAAATAAAGCGGATTTTCACCAGGTTCCTGGCCAGGGCCACGGTAAGAGCGTTGGCCTTATAGACGACCACCTGCGGAATATTCAAGAGGGCAGTTTCCAGAGTGGCTGTACCGCTGGTCACCACCGCTGCTTCGGCATGCTGCAATAAGTCATAGGTGGCGTGGAAAACAACCGGCAGATCCAGGCCCTGCATGTTTTCCCTGTAAAATTCATGGGTGAGGTTGGGGGCACCGGCTACGATCAGTTGGTGTGCCGGGAACAACAGTTTCAGGCCAGCCATGACCGGCAGGAGTTTTTTGACCTCCATCTCCCGGCTGCCCGGAAGCAGCGCAATCAGCGGACGTCCATCCAGACCTTTTTCCTCCAGAAAATCTTTGTTGGGACGGTGCTTCGCAATGGCATCCAGCAGGGGATTGCCCACATACTCCACTTCCATGCCCCATTGCTTGTAAAAATCGACTTCAAAGGGCAGGATACAGTACATGCGATCGACCACCCGTTTGATTTTATGTACCCGTTTTTGGTTCCAGGCCCAGATTTTGGGCGAAATATAATAGCAGACCTTTATATTGTGCTTTTTGGCAAATTCGGCAATCCGCAGATTGAAACCCGGAAAATCGATCAGAATCAATACATCTGGTTGGTATTCCAGGAGGGCACTGCGTACCAGTTGCAGGTTTTTGGAAATCTTGCCCAGGTTGGCCAGCACTTCCACAAATCCCATAAATGCCAGTTGAGAGGTGTGGAGCAGGGGAGTCTCGCCTGAAGCTTTCTGCATGGCATCTCCACCCACAATCCTGAACTGGCTGTCCCTGTCTTTCAGCTTCAATTGTTCGATCAGATTCGCACCGTGCAAATCTCCGGATGTTTCCCCCGCAATGATAAAGTACTTCATGATTCTCGCTTAAATTCCCAATTCTATCTGAAAAGTCGCTCCCCAGTGATTGCCGGGATTACTTCTTGAAAAGCGGCCTTTATTTGCATAATAATTCCCATTGAGCTGCAATTTCAGGCGGTGGGCCCGGAAATATTTGGTCAGTCCCAATTCGATAATTTCAAAGGGGTCCTGATACATCCCAATATCGCTGTGTGGCCTGATCAGCGTATGCCGGCCCGCCACCTCATAGCCTTCTTCATCACTGATCAGGTAACTGAGCTGCTGATTGAGTCCCTGTCCCTTAAAAGCATAGACCGCATCTGCATCCGGTTGGACGGTGACAGGATTGTCCACATCCAGCCTCATATATTCTGCCTGATAGGACCAGCCTGCATACTTGAACACAGCATCGAAAAAGGTGGTCCGGAGTGTCAGGGGACTGTGCAGATATTTCCCGGTCTGTCCCCGGCTGCGGGTAGTCCGGGCATTATAACTGTATCCACCCCCGATGGACAATCTGGGACTGGGCTCGCGTTCCAGATCCCCTTCCGAATAGTCTCCGCCATTTTTGAACTCACCCAGAGGCAGAAATTCTGCTCTGCCCGTATAGGCCAGTCCGTCATCCGTCACATTGGCCACACGGCCTTCACCCGTGGTCACTGCGGCGGCCAGATTGATCGGGACGGCCCCCAGGCTTTTGGAATAGTAAGCCTTGATCCCAAAGTCCCGGTCTATATTGAAATTGGCATTGACCACCGACCGCTCGGCAAATTGCTGGGATCCCGAAGAAGTGACCCTTTGCCGGTTGCCCGGCAACTTATTCAATCCAAAAGAGACATAAAAATCATCTGTGAAATTATAAAACACTACGGCATCCCGTACGATATTGGGTACTCCCGTTTCGTCAAAATCCAAATCTCCCCGTGCAAAGGCCAGTTGGATGCTGTATGAGAGCCTGGGATCATAGAGATATCCATCCATCCGCAACCGCAGGCGCCTGATCCGGGCCTCGAACTCATTCACTGAAAGATCGTTACCCGCCACAGAGGTGTATTTCAGCCTGCTCTGCATGCGGAAACGGAAATTTACATAAAAAGTAGAATCTTCACTGGTGTATTGAATGCCTTTGAAATCAACAATGGTCGCCCGGTCATCCCGCTCGGCCTGACCATATACAGTGGTCTGAAAACAAATAAACACGACGAAAAGTAAGAGAAGTGAATGTTTTGGAATCCCTGGATTGTACATACAGAAAGGTGTATAAATTGACTGGATTGGAATATATTTTAATCGGAAACCACCCCGCTTCATAGCGCAGACTACAATTGCTTGCGCAGCCGGGCAACCGGAATATTCATTGCTTCCCGGTACTTGGCCACCGTACGCCTGGCAATGGTATAACCCTTCTCCTTCAGGATTTCGGTCAGTTTTTCGTCCGCCAGCGGTTTACGTTTATTTTCATTGGCAATGCACTCCTCCAGAATTTTCTTGACTTCTTTATTGGAAACTTCTTCACCGCTATCCGTCTGGATTGCCTCGGAAAAGAAGGATTTCAACAGGAAAGTGCCAAATTCGGTCTGTACATATTTGGAGTTGGCTACCCTGGAGACCGTGGAGATATCCATATCGATTCGGTCGGCTATATCTTTCAGGATCATGGGTTTCAATTTGCGCTCGTCACCTGTCAGAAAATATTCATACTGATAATTCATAATTGCGTTCATGGTTTTGAGCAGGGTCTGCTGTCTTTGCTTGATCGCATCGATGAACCATTTGGCGGAGTCCAGTTTTTGTTTGACAAATTGCACCGCCTCCTTCATTTTCTTATCCTTATGATCGCTTTTATCGTAATGGTCGAACATATCCATGTAGGAGCGGCTGACTCGCAGTTCCGGTGCATTGCGGGCATTGAGGGTCAGATGCAGCACTCCATCATTGTTGCTGATATGGAAGTCTGGAATAATGTGCAGCTGCTTGCCGGCTACCGCACCGGAATCTCCCGGCTTGGGATTGAGTTTGAGGATTTCCTGAATGACCAGTTTCAATTCTTCGGAGTCCAGATTCAGGGTCTTTTCCAGTTTGTCGTAATGTTTTTTGGTAAACTCATCGAGGTGATGCCCGATGATATGGATCGCTTTTTGGATGTATTCATTGTCCTGATCTTTTTTCCTCAACTGGATCAGGAGGCATTCCTGCAGATCCCTGGCACCGATACCCGGAGGATCAAAAGACTGGATCACGTGCAGCATATCTTCCACTTCTTCCACTTCTGCATCAATATTCTGTGAAAATGCCAGATCATCGATCAGCGAAAATACCGGCCGGCGCAGGTAGCCATCATCATCCAGGCTGCCGATCAGTTGTTTGCCGATCAGGTAATCCCGATCCGACAGTACCAGCAGGCCCAGTTGCTGCTGTAAGCTTTCATAAAATGAATTTTGTACGGCGATCGGAATTTCCTTACGTTCTTCTTCATCATCTCCGTAGGATCCCGCCCCACTGTAATCCCCTACATCATCGGATTGAAGATAATCTTCGACATTGAATTCTTCCATTTCCTGACCAGAATCCTCCTCATTGAATGCGCTGTCTTCAGGGTCTTTGTCCGGATACTCCTCTACCGGATCCGACATGTTCGCCAGGCTCAGATCTTCCAGCGCCGGATTTTCTTCCAGTTCCTCCTTGATCCGAGCGTCCAGCGAGGCGGTCGGCACCTGCAACAGTTTGATAAACTGGATCTGCTGTGGCGATAATTTCTGTAATAATTTTTGTGTTAATGTCTGTTTCAGCATATTCTAATTCTACTTACCTGGGTTCTGAGCCGACAAATTATAATAACCCCAAATTACTACAAACATACATAAAAAATGTAAAATAATGAGGTGTATAGTTAGCTTATTTAGGATTATGAAAATATGATAAACATTACTATATTTGGAAATATATGTCATTCGCATGACAATTAAATGACCGTAATTTTACACTCGAAATTTAAACTTCTTTTTAGCTATGCAGTTAGAGCAATTCAATTATGACAACAAGATTGTCCGTGATTTTGGTGTAGCTACCATTATCTGGGGGATCGTTGGGATGACCGTCGGTTTACTGGTGGCCCTGCAGTTGGTCTGGCCGATCTTCAATTTTGAGCTCCAGTACACAACATTTGGACGGATCAGGCCCCTGCACACCAATGCGGTTATTTTTGCCTTTGTCGGAAACGGAATTTTCATGGGGGTTTATTATTCCATGCAAAGGGTTTTGAAAGCCAGGATGTTCAGCGATACCCTGAGTAAAATCCATTTCTGGGGATGGCAATTGATTATTCTGGCGGCTGCCATTACGCTGCCCCTGGGCCTGACCAGTTCGCACGAATATGCGGAGCTGGAGTGGCCGATCGATGTGGCTGTTGTTTTGATCTGGGTGGTATTTGGTATCAATATGTTCGGTACCATTGTCAAGCGCAGGGAGCGGCATATGTATGTGGCAGTCTGGTTTTATATTGCCACTTTCGTGACAGTAGCGGTCCTTTATATTGTCAATT